>SLSJ01000132.1 GCA_007130525.1 Ectothiorhodospiraceae bacterium
CCAGGACGAAACCGCTGTTGCAGTACGAGAGCCGTTCCCCGGGACGGTAGAGCAGGGGGAGATCCTGAAGGGCCCGGACGTAGCGGGCGACGGCGTCGTCGCCGCGGCCGCAGTCGATGAACACGTCCCCCTCGAGACCACTGGTGTGGGTCAGCAGGTGGCGTAGGGTGATCTCGTTGCTGGCTGTCGTGTCGGCGAACTCGATATCCGGGAGGTAGCGGCGAATCGCTGTGTCCAGCGTGAGCTCCCCTGCGTCGGCCAACCCCATCGCCAGGGTTGCCGTGTAGACCTTGGTGATCGAACCGATCTGGAACAAAGTATCTGCGGTTACCGCGAGCCCGGTGTTGACGCTGGCGAGGCCGCAGGCCCCCTCGCTCACCTCCCCACGGTAATGGATGCCGGCAGCCGCGCCAGGTACGGCATGTCGCCGGGCCAGCGTCCGCAACCGCTTGGCGAGGTGGAATCCGGCAGCGCGGTTGCTCATGACGGTGCCCTTCTGAGCCATGGGGGACGGCGTCTTTGACGACGGCGTGACCTGATGCGTGAGAGGATAAGTTCGTTGCCTCCATATATACCTAACCGCCAGGTCGCACCACCCTTGTCCACTAGGTAATGTCGTAGGGCGACCCTGAGCGGGCACTCAGGGGGAACGAGTAAAGGTCGCCCATCAGGGCCAAGGCGGACGCCTCAAACGGGTGTTCAATATCGACATTCAGACTTGCCCGGCCTGCGACGGCGCATGAAAGTCATCGCCTGCATCGAAGACTCGGTGGTGATCAACAAGATCCTCGGCCACCTGAAGGAAACGGTGGACCCGGAACCGCTGAGCCTGTTGCACCCGCCGCGGGCACCGCCCGGGCTGTTCGGCTGACGTTTCCCGCGTTCAATACTGGATGCTGTCACCCCAGGGCACGGCAGGTCATCGGCTGGCCGACCGGCTGGGATGGACTGGAAAGTGGCGCTGGTGAGAGGTGGTCCTTCGATGGAGAGGGCTTAAACGAGAAAAAGGTTTTGAGGTGTTGGCGGGGGCATGGCCCTTCGTCTCCCACGCATTGCACCCTGGACCAGACGGGATAGGAGGGTTTATTCGTCCTATGTGTCAGGCCTCGCGCCTTGACGAGATCCGCGCCTGGCCGCCTTCACACCCACACGAGCTTCGTTGCGACAGGCCCCACGATCAGGCTCTTGCCGGGGCCGGATGACCGGTTGCTTCATCGATGACTGCAATACCCAAATGAGCGGTTTCCCCACTCTTTTACGTGATGCTTGCGAAAGGCCTCTATCTGGCCCGCATATCTCACCGATAGGATGGAAATAGGCCTCTTTCTCGGGCATAAAGTAACGAGTTACCAAGCACTTACTCAAACCCAGAGGAAGAGGCCTATGACGACAGGGTGTAATCCGGCGCAGCTCGCATTTCACGCCCTCGGTAGCCGGGATGTGGTGGGCCGTTTCGACGGCGGGCGCAGCACCTCAGACGGTGGAGGTTTGCTGCTGCGTGAGGTCGACCACCGGCTTGGGGTGTTCGCTCGGTTGGCTGGCTGCTTCACCGATTAACGCAACCCCAACAGAGTCGAGCACAGTGTTGAGGCGTTGGTGGCTCAGCGCGTGTTATGGCTGCTCTTCAACCGGGAGACGGAATCCGGGGTAGACGAATGCGCCCTTGATTGTGTCGCAATCCTTTTCAGAGACGCCCGCGCGGCGCGCAGTTTCGTACCAGGTGGCCTTGATCTGCTTCTCCATCGCGGTGATGAGTGCCTCTGCCTGTTCGCGCCCGAGGTAAAAGCGCCGACTTTGCGAGAGCAGGTTTTCGGCATGTGCGTAGCGGCCCCAATCACCGCAATTCAAGGCAAGGTCGCGGCGGTCCAGGCTGACCGGCATTGAAGGCGTCAGATCGTATGCCGGCGAGAGCCTCCACTTTCTTTCTTTGGCGATGACGGCGTGGTTGCGCGGGTGATCGTCAATGTTCGAGATCAGGGCATTGAAAACCATCCGGCGGAATAACTCGGAGGCGTCTTTTTTCGGATTGACGCTGACCCGCCGCAACTCTTCCGCCATCAATACATAGGACCAGCGCTCGGGATGTTGATGCGTATCCTCGGCGCGCAGCAAGGTAAGTCCGCTAATCATACGGGCGCGCAGGTAGCCCTCATCCGTTTTTTCACGGTCAAAGCGCTTGACGAGTAAAACGTCACGCCCGCCGACCGTGATAATCCGGCTCTCCGAGCTCTGAATGCCGCAGGCACGGGCAAGGACAAGCATCGCGTGCTCAGCGCGCGCATGGTTCCATCTATCATCCGGGCGATTGAATTTTGCGATCCACAGCCCGTCATCATCCTCAACGACGGCTTTCGGTCGCGCCCCGCCCATGGACGTGCCGATCAGCATCAAGTCCTCAACTTGATCGGCGTCCGGTCCTTGCGGCGGCTCCTCATCGGCGATAATGGTATCGGCGAGGCCGAGCAGTTTCTCAAGGTCGAGTGTTTCATTGAATTCGCGCCTAGGAGCAGGTGGTTCCGGGCCCAGGCCAAATCCCAATGCACCGGCGCGGTCATCAGGGGCGTAGAGCAGATAGTCTAGCTCGCCGAGTTGCGGCTTCGCGGCATGTTTCTCAATGACGCGGCGGCCCCAGTAATCAGGACCGGCATCACGCAGCGCGCCGAACACGCCTTTGAGTGCGGTCGTGCGGTAGGTCGTCTTGCCAAGTTTGAGTTCGACAGGATCGATAGGCACTGCCTCGGGGCGTTGCAGATAACTCTTGCCGTAGACGAACCGACCGACCGGCATGCCGGTGCGGTCCGGTTCGAGCACGAATCTGCCCGCGGTGACGAACTCGGTCGTACCGGGCAAGGTCAGATAGACGAAGCATTGCGTTGCGCCGATCCTAGCCCGCATATCTCACCGCCGTTCGTCGCGAGGGCGTCGAGGTGCCGCTGTGACGGGGGGCACGGACCGGAAGACGGCGAAGGCGTAGCTGACACTACGTCGAGCCGGCTGCAAGGAGTACGCCCCGTCACGGCGAGCAGATCGGCGTGCGTAGTAGAAGGGCGGTGAGATATGCGGGCTAGAAGTCACTATCAAGCTCTTCTCTGTAGCGCGCGCGGGCGCGTCCGCTCGATAGCTCCAGGCTCAGCCCTTCTTCATCCTGTGCTGGATCGGCAAGCGCCGCCATTGGCTCGAGCAAACCATAGGCCCAAAGCAGCGCCGCATAGACAGCAAGTCCGGTCGATGGCTTGCCCTTCTCCGCATCACTGACGGCGCGCGGCCCCGTGCCGATCTTTTCGGCGACATCCTCTATTGTGAGATTGCGGCGCAGTCTAGCCGTGCGCAGGTTCCTGCCCAGGCGCCTGATGGCCTGTTCAACGGGATAGGGCGGGGTTTCGTACAAGAGATTCTTAGCTACCATCTGCTCGCAAGGGCCCTCTATAAAGGTTTATCAGCTCTTGAGAGCGTATACGGAACGGGAGGGCTGGTCAATAGAAAGGGCGCTCAAGAGCATATAATCCTATTTAAACTGCTCTTGAGTGCGTATTCTTTTGAATACGCATCGAAGATTCGCTCCGGCCCCGGTAGCGAGCGCGTTCCTAGGCTGACATGCGCCGGCCCTCGTTCATCTGCTCGAAGCTGCGAGGGTCTTTCCGGTGGATACGTGGGTTTCGGCTGATGTCGAGTATGGGGCGTCGTTGCCGCGAATCAGCCAACCGCTCACATGCCGGTACGCTCCAGGCGAGTAGCTCCTCTCCCGGAGTTCGACCACGGCGGTAATCCGCTGGCCATCCCAGCGGTATTCGAAGTGCTTTCCATGTCGCGTCGGGCGTAGTGCCGGAAGGCGGAACACGGCGGCGGACTCACCGCCCTCCTGATCCCTGACGCTCGGATAGGCCAGACTGTAATGCTCACGCATGCGGGCAGCCGCGCCGAGCGGTTGACCGTTCGCATAGCCCGCGGGATCGAGATACGGAGCGGCAAGCGTGGTGTCGCCGCGCAGGTCGAGTAGTTCGGCGTCGAGTTTGGCGATATAGACGCACATTCCGTCTCTGAAGGGTGGGCGGTGATCGGGACAGGGGAGTGGCGGCCAGGCGGTTGTGCATTGCCCGCTGCGGCAGCGCCCGCCGGCACACTCCGAATCGCTGAAACAGCGTGCTCCCGCAGTGGTGCGCTGACCGGAACGGCATCGGCCACCTGCGCATTCGTTATCGGAGAAGCACCGCCCGCCGGCGGTTGTGCATCGCCCGGACCGGCACCGACTACCCCGCATTCCGAATCCGAGAAACACTGCCCGCCTGCCGTGGTGCATTAGCCAGCACGGCAAACACCGGCGCCGCAATCGCTGTTGTTAAAGCAGCATCCGCTTTGTGCAAAAAGCGTTGCGGTCGTCGGGTCCACAAATCCAGTCACCAGACGCTCCGCGAAATCATGCGCATCCGCTGATGCCGGCGACCAGATCATCGCAACCAGCAAGACGGGTAACCAATCTCTCACGAGAGAAACCGGGTTTACTTCCGCTCAACACCATCGCTTCTCCGGCGGCACATCCCAGCAGCTGTTGGGGCTCTCGATTCCACGAGCCGGTGGAAGACACAAATCGGTCCCCTTTCTTCCGATGCCATCCTCGGCCGCCTAGTGTTCAACGCCCACCTACTGCCGCTGAAAGGTACTTCCTTGCGAAAACCCAGAATCCGGACCTTGGCCCATCGCGACCGATAACGCCCAATGAGCATGGCCCAGCGCAGTGAGATATGCGGGCTAAAGCTTTGACGTCGGGCGCCGATGATCCCGAAAGGCAAACATGACCCGCCGTGAACCAGTCCGTTCCGAGGCACTGCAGAACCGCTCGTTCGGAGGTTTAGATCATGCGTACGAATCAGCCAGTCACTCAACAGCGCGTACCACTTCGATCCAACGCAAACATTCTGTCCGTTACTGATCCGAAGGGAAAAATCGAGCACATCAACCAGGAATTCTTGGAGGTCAGTGGCTTCACGGCTGACGAACTTCTCGGCCAACCCCACAACCTCATCCGTCACCCCGATATGCCACGGACCGCGTTTCAAAGCTTCTGGGCGTCCCTCAAGCGGGGTGAGTCCTGGATGGGGCTGGTCAAGAACCGGTGCAAGAACGGGGACCACTACTGGGTCCACGCCTATGTGACGCCGATTGTCAATGCGGAAGGCGAATTGGTGGAGCTTCAGTCCGTACGGCAGGAGCCGGATGAAGAGGCGGTTCAGCGGGCGTCCACTCTGTATCGGCAGCTGCGCACCGAAGAGCCTGATAAAGGTAGTGTCTCCCTACCCAATCGACCACGGTGGCGGTTGACTCTTCGTGTTCGCACATGGTTGGTATTCGTTGGCGCAATGGTACCAGTCATGCTGGCCGTACTGTCTTCTGGTCTCGGTTGGCAAGCGATCGCGCCGGTTCTGAGCGTTCTCCTGTTTGCAGCAGGTGCGCATTTCGCGTTGAAGCCCCTTGACCGAATCATGGCCGCAGCCAGGAACACCATTGACGATCCAATCGCGGAGGCTGTCTATTTCGGAAAGCACGACGAAGAGGCCGGAGTGGGTGTGGCTCTCCTCAAGTTGCGTACAGAACTCACAGCGGTCTCGAAGAGGCTGTATGACACCCTTGAAGCGGCAAGGGACAAGGCAGAGGCCAATTCCGCGGCGATTCGGGAAGGGCATGCGCGCGCTGGCCACCAGACATCCGAAACCCAACAGGTCGCGGCGGCAATGGAGGAAATGTCTCAGGCGGTGCAGCAGGTCGCGTCCAATGCGTCTGATGGAGCCGAAATGGTAGCTACCGTTACGAAGCAGACCGAGAGCGGAATGCAGACTGTCGAGCGAAGCTCGCAAGCCGTACGGGAACTGACCTCCCGTGTTGAGGGTGCCAGCGCAGTCATCAACGAGCTGGTAGCTGAGACTCAGCGGATCGAAACGGCGCTGGAACTCATTCAGGGTATTACTTCGCAAACCAATTTGCTCGCTCTTAACGCGGCGATTGAGGCCGCTCGGGCAGGAGACAGAGGGCGTGGATTTTCCGTGGTCGCCGAAGAAGTTCGAACGCTCGCAATACGGACCTCAGAATCAACCTCTGAAATTCAGGAGATTGTGAAATCCATTCGCGAAGGCTCTGGCCGTGCGGTTGCGGCAATGGAACAGAGTCATGATGTTGCGTCCGACACGCTGAGTCACTCCGAAGAATCCCATGAGGCGCTTCGGAAGATCTCTGAAGGGGTGGCGTCAATCGCCGATTTTACGCACCAAATTGCTAGTGCGACTGAAGAGCAGAGCGTCACTGCAGAGGAGGTGAACAAAAACATCAGCAACATTGATCAGCTTGCGAACGAGGTGCAGGAGAATATAGAGATTGCGACGGAAAAGACTCAGTCCGTTATTGACGAGATTTCCAGGGTATCATCTTTGACAGGAAAGTTTGCCGGCTATTCGTAGGATTCCGATGAACGTGACCGCTGACTCCGGTGGCAGGCCAATTGTCTTTGGCTCCCAAAGCGGAATTGGCAGTCCGCCTCACGCCTATCAGTCAACGTAGTTTTTGAGGTGGACCCATTCGTCTGGACAGGTCAGCGGGGTGCAGAAGTAAACCTTCCCCCCCTTCAAGTGACCGATGCCGGGGCTTTGGCAACCCCATTGGAAGAATGGGGACGGACTTATTTTCTGACCGCGGTCCGTGCCTCCGTCACAGCGGTATCTAGACGCCCTCGCGACGAACAGCGGTGAGATATGCGGGCTAGAGCGTCTTGTCGGCATTCTTGATCGAGGAGCACGCGCGCGCTTCCCACCTGGCTCGACCCGGACCAGGTTATTGTGCTGACCATCATCGACCGGCAGGCCGAGTTAGCCTGGAAAGGGAAGAAGAAGCTGAGAGAGCACGGCTTTCGGGCTTCCGCGGATCTCGGAAACGAGAAGATCGGCCTCAAGATCCGCGAGCACACGCTACAAAAGGTTCCCACATCCCAGTCATCGGAGACCGCGAGCTTGAATCCGGTTCCTGGGCCGTGCATACACGCCCGGCTGAGGCTCGGGTCCACGTCCGTTGCCCGGTTCGCGGTGTTTTCCGCCGGTGATGTGGGGCGGCGCGGCAGGCACGCGCGGAATAAGCCGGTCGTGATGGGGGTGAGCCCTGGCGCTTCCGAACGGAGCGGCCAAGGCGTTGGTCAGGCTTTGCCCAGGTTACGGACGCCGTGGGTTGCTGTTCGCGTGCCCTCCGGCCCGTACGCGGCAGATTCGTCGGCACTGCCGCCGCGCAGGGCATTCAGCAGCCGCTCGTTCAACGCCATGCTTTGATGAATGACGGATCCGTTACTCTCGTTCAGAGCCTGACATTCACGCAGCAGCGACAGTGCGGCCGCCCACGCGGCGGTCAGGGGTTCAGGGTCCGGCTGGATGGCCAGGCAGTTCTCCATGTCCTGACTGCCGTCCTCGAAGCCTGCCTCACGCAATGCCTTCCGGCGCTGCTCGTCCAGCTTCTCAACCTGGTGCAGCAGCTGGGTCTTGCGCTCCAGCAGAGGCTGCAGTGCTTCCATGTCGCGCTGGCCTATAATGCTCTGTTCTTCGCGCAGCAGGTCACGCAGCTCTCCAAGCCTGGCCTGGAGCTGAGGGAGGACACGCGGCAGCAGACTTCCAGGGGCAGTCACGGTCAACGCAGCAGCTTCTCGAATTCGGCGACCTTGCTGGCAATACGGTCGGCATCCAGTGGATAGTTGCCTTCCGCGATGCTCTGCCGGATCGCCGCTACCCGATCCATGTCCACGTCCGGGCTACGGTCGATGGTGTCAAGGATGGCTTGGAGGCGATCGGAGAGCCGGGCCTTGTCGGCGGCGGTCTCGCCCGCAGGAGCAGCCGATCCCGTGCGTGGCGGTGTCTCCGCTTGCTGCCTGCCGCGCAAGCCCTCGTTCAGGACCTTGCCGACGGTGAGATTGTTACCACCGTTGATGGGGTTAGTCATGTGCTGACTCCTTTGCCTTGAGGCACGTCTTCGCTTCGCTCCCGGGGCAGTGCATCACGAGCCATCCAGCCTGTTCCCCGCAGTATCGGCATGCACTGACAGAACTTTAACAGATATTACCGACCCTGCCGGCGGATTCGGATCTGTCATCTGCGTATTCACGTTACATGGTAACCCGCACCCGGCCTTCACCGATCACGGTGCCTTCCACTACCCGGTCTGAGCGGGTGTTGCGGACACGGATGCGTTGACCTTCCGTTCCGTGCTCCAATGCCTCTCCACGCATCGTGACCCGGGCAGCACCGGACTCGGCCTGGACCACCACCGACTGCCCGCGCTGCACAAGCCGCGGCGGTGCAAGCATGACCGGCGTGAATACCTCGCCGGGCCGGCTGGGGCGACGCAGTTCCATGCCGAGCACCTGCTCGGGGTCGGTGAAATAGCCATGGGCGAGATTGCCAGCATCCATTTCCATTACCCGGACGTCTTCCTGACCGAGGCGGGTGCCGCGGGCGAGGCTGCGTGCGGCAGTATACACCTCCACATGTCGCGTGATCCGGGCCGATACATAGATTGTCCAGGGTGCCTGGCCGACACAGCGGACGCCGATGGTGGTTCTCCCCCCGTTACGCTGGCCCGGGGTCTGGAATGTCTCCAGTGGCCTGTCGCAGCGCTCCAGGCGGAGGCGCGAGTCAAGGCGGCCGATTTCCACCGTTGCGTGTTCATCCCTCCCCGTCAGTTCCTGAGTCGCATAGGCCCTGGCGGCATCGCGAATGCTGTCGAGGGGCTGTGGCTGCTGCGCCACGGCCGGCGACGTCAGCGCGAGCAGTGCCGCGGCGAGTGCCAGGCGCCGTAAACTCGACGGCGTCAAATTCCCGACTCCCGGAGCTGTGATTTCGGTCCGGTTCGAATGCAGGGATATCGTGGTAAGCATGCTCATCACGGCGGTTACCGGGCTACTAGGCTTGCGACGTTCATTAGTCGCATGCAGAACCTGTGCCAGCATTGGGCCGTTTCGCGAGGTTCAAGAATCCGCGGCGAGTGCCGTTAACAGAACAAGAATCCAGAACCCTCTGCTGGGAGCCCAATCATGTCCGCAATCCTCGACACTGTTGATCAGCGCACCAATCTCGCCGGACACAACCGGCTCGAACTGCTGCTGTTCAATCTCAATGGTCCGCAGAGCTTCGGCATCAACGTGTTCAAGGTCTGTGAGGTGATTCGTACCCCGAGGCTGGTCCGCATGCCGCACGCCAACCCAGCGGTGGCCGGTGTGGCGCATATCCGCGGCAACACCATTGCCGTGATAGACCTCTGCCTGGCCACCACCGGGCGGCCGCTGGAGGATCACGCAACGGCATCAGTCATAGTCACCGAATACAATCGCACCACACAGGGTTTTCTGGTTCGTGCGGTGGATCGCATCGCAAATCTGAACTGGCAGGAGATCATGGCGCCGCCGCCCATTGCATCGGGGGCCGCCTACCTTACCGGCGTCACACGGGTCGACGATCGCATGGTGCAGATCCTGGACGTGGAGAAGGTCATGGCTGAAGTCCATGTCGTGGACGGGATCGGACTGGTGCACGACGGGCTGGATAAGCCGGAGGGTGCCGACCGGCGCCATGTTCTGGTGGTGGACGACTCCGTCGTGGCGCGCAAACAGATCAAGGGAACGCTGGACCAGCTTGGGGTTCCGGCGACCCTGGCGAAGAACGGGGAGGAAGCGCTGGAGCTGCTCCAGTCCTGGGCGCGACATCCGGAGGGCACGCCGTTTCACGACCTGCTGATGGTCATCTCCGACATCGAGATGCCACGCATGGACGGGTATACGCTGACAGCCGAGATTCGCAAGGATGACGGGCTGAAGCATTTGCATGTGCTACTCCATACGTCGTTGAGCGGTATCTTCAACAAGGATATGACCACCCGCGTGGGGGCCGACGATTTCCTGGCAAAATTCTCCGCCGACGAACTCGGACAGAAGGTTGTGGAAATGCTGAAGGCTGCCAGTGCGGCGTGATGCTGTGGTCGACGATTCTGCAAGGCGGTTATCATCGGCGGCTTCCGAGGCCATAATGGCTCCGGCCCGGCAGCGCGCTACCGGCGTCTATGATCACCGGCCGCCGCTCCGGCGGCCGTTCACTCAGGGGCGGGGCGTGTCCAGCACTCAGATTGACCCGGAACAATACAGGGCGTTCAGGCAGTTTCTGGAGCAGTCATGCGGTATTGTGCTCGGTGAAAACAAGCAGTACCTGGTGAACAGCCGGCTCGGGCAGCTTATGCAACGTGAGGGCATTGCCGACCTGGGAGGACTGCTCTGGCGCATTCAGGACCGTCCGATGGGTGGTCTGCGCGGTCGCGTGATCGAGGCCATGACCACCAATGAGACGCAGTGGTTTCGGGACAATTACCCGTTTCAGATTCTGCAGGAGTTGGTCTTTCCCGAGTTGGTGAAGCGAAAGAAGCAGCAGATTCGTGTCTGGTCGGCGGCGTGCTCGTCCGGTCAGGAGCCGTATTCCGTAAGTATTGCCCTGCAGGAGTTCCAGTCTCGAGGTGGCCGGCTCGAGGCGGAGATTCTGGGTACCGATATCTCCCCCGCCATGGTGAACCAGGCGAGGCTGGCCCAGTACAACGCAAGCGCCATCAGCCGGGGGTTGAGTCCCGACCGGCTGAGCCGGTATTTCCACTCCGTGGAACCCGAGGTCTGGAAGGTCCGGCCGGAAATACACCGGCGCGTGCGCACTCAGCAGCACAACCTGCTGGAGAGCTATGCGGCGCTGGGGCGTTTCGATCTGATCTTCTGTCGCAATGTGCTGATCTACTTCTCGACGGAGTCCCGGCAAGACATCGTTCGCCGCATATGCCAGCAACTGCAGCCGGGAGGGTATCTGGTCGTGGGCGCCTCGGAATCCCTCGCCCGACATAACGACGACCTGGAAATGGTCCGTACCCACGGTGCCGTGATCTATCGCCGGCGCTTCCCCGGCGGGCGGTAAGCATTGCCGCTCCGGCGGCAAGCCCTTGCCGCCACGCAGCCGTCAAACATTCGTCTATCGGGTTGTCGGCAGCTTCGTCAAAGTCTTTAGCCCCTCGCAACCCCTGGCGTGAGCCGCCATGCCTTGAGCGTTTCCCGCTGGCTGGCACGGCGATTGCTTGATGCCCTGCAAACACGGTTGCGAGGTTCACCCATGAGCATTTCTCTCGACAAGGCATTCGGGGTCCAGGCTGCGGCACTGAAGCTGCGTGCACAGCGCCATGAGGTGCTGGCCGAAAACCTGGCGAACGCAGATACGCCGCACTACAAGGCCCGGGATTTCGATTTCAGAACCGCGCTTCAGCAGGCGCAGGGGCAAGGTGCCGGAGGGGCGCTCGCCATGGCCCGCACCCATGCCGGGCACCTGCCGGCCCAGGGGGCGCAGTCGGGCGGTGTGGCAGAGGCTCAGTTCCGGGTTCCGTTCAATCCATCTCTGGACGGCAACACGGTGGAAAGCCAGGTAGAGCAGGCCCGGTTTGCCGAGAACACCGTTCATTACCAGGCCGGGCTGACCTTTCTTGGCAGCCGCATCAACGGCCTGATCAGTGCCATTCGCGGGGAGTAAGCATCCATGTCGCTGTTCAAGGTCTTCGATACTGCGGGCTCGGCCCTGACCGCCCAGTCACTCCGGTTGAACATGACGGCTAGTAACCTGGCCAATGCCGAGACGGTTGCCGGCACTCCCGAAGCGGCGTACCGGTCGAAGCAGCCGGTGTTCGCCGCCGCCTTGCGCCAGGCCGACGGGCTGCCGCCGGGCACTGTGCCGGGTGGGGTCCAGGTACGGGATGTGGTCGAAAGCCAGGCTCCCAACCAGGCGCTGCACATGCCGGACCACCCGGAAGCCGACGAGAACGGCAACGTGTATCGCTCCAACGTCAACACCGTGGAGGAGATGGTCAACATGATCTCCGCCTCCCGGTCGTACCAGAACAACGTGGAGGTGCTGAGCACGTCGCGTGACCTGCTGATGCAAACCCTCCGGCTGGGTCGGGAGTGAGGTGTGACGCATGTTTGACACCAGCGCATTGAACGGCGGCACCGGGGTGTCCGGTTCCAGCGGAGCGAAACAGTCCGCGGATGCTCGGGGCAAGTCGGACATGGGGCAGGAGGACTTCCTGAAGCTCATGATTACCCAGTTCCAGAACCAGGATCCGTTCCAGCCGATGGAAAGTGGCGAGTTCCTGGGCCAGTTGGCGCATTTCACCACCGCCAACGGCATTGGCGAGCTGCGTCAGGCGTTTGAAGGCTTTGCCGACCAGATGCTGGCGGATCAGGGGCTGCGTGCAGCCGGCCTGGTCGGCCGGCAAGTGCTGGTGGAAGGGGGGCATGGCCACTTGCCGGCAGACGGTGAGCTGACCGGCGCCGTCAGCGTGCCTGGCAGCGTGGAGCAGATCAAGATCAGTATCTACAACGCCTCCGGCGAACGGGTTCGTGAACTGCAGCTGGGGTCGCGGGAAATCGGCCAGGCGGCTTTCGCCTGGGATGGCGCTGACGAACGGGGTAGGCGGGTGCCGGAAGGCCGTTACAAGCTTAGTGCCGAGGCACACAGCAATGGCAAGACCACGGGGCTGGACATCCTGGTCGGTGCTCGGGTGAACAGCGTCACGCTGGGTCGTGGCGGCGAGAGCCCCACCCTCAGCCTGGACGGGCTGGGCGAACACAAACTGTCAGCGGTTCGACACATTCAATAAGGGGGAAACGCCCATGTCATTCAATATCGCATTGTCGGGCCTGAATGCGGCCTCGTCGGACCTGAACGTCACCGGCAACAACATTGCGAACTCGGGCACGACCGGCTTCAAGGGCTCGCGGGCCGAATTTGCCGACGTGTTCGCCACCTCCCAGTTGGGGGTGGCCAGCAACGCTGTAGGTCAGGGCGTGCGGCTGGACAATGTTCGGCAGCAGTTCACCCAGGGACAGTTCGATTTTACCGGCAACACCCTGGACCTGGCCGTGGACGGTAATGGCTTTTTCCGCATGAGCCAAGACGGAGCTATCAGCTACACGCGCGCAGGCGCCTTCGAGCTGGACCGGGAAGGCTGGATCACCAACTCCACCGGTCAGCGGCTGACCGGTTACGTTGCAAACGCGGATGGCGAGCTCACGGGTGCCCTGGGCGAGTTGCGCGTCAATACGGGCGACGTGGCGCCGCAGCCCACCGGGCGGATGGAGATATCCGCCAACCTGGATGCGAACGCGGAAGAGCCTGCGCTGGCTTTCGATCCGGATGACCCGCAGACCTACAACGAGTCCACCTCCACCACCGTCTTCGATTCCCTGGGGCGGCCGCACCTGGCCACGCTGTTCTTCCGGAAGGGAACGGACGAGAACGCCTGGGACGTGTACACCGACGTTAATGGCGATGTGCATGGGCCCACGGCGTTTGCCTTCAACCCCGACGGCTCACTGGCAACCGTTGGCGGAGACGCGGATCCCATGGAGGCCTTCACCTTCGAGGCCGGCACCACGCCGGGGCTGGGTGGCGCCGAGGATCTGGAGGTCACCATTGATTTCGGTGGGCTGACCCAGTTCGGCACCCCGTTCAGCGTCTCGGAGCTCTCCCAGGACGGTTATACCGCCGGGCAATTTTCCACCCTGAACGTGGGCGAAGACGGCATGATCTTCGGCCGATTCACCAACGGCCAGTCCCGCGTCCTGGGGCAGGTCGCCATGGCGCGTTTCTCCAGCCCGGAGAACCTGACCCAGCTCGGGGACACTAGCTGGGCGGAGAGCTTTGCCTCCGGTGCGCCCATCGTTGGCGCTCCGGGGACGTCCAGCCTGGGGGGGATTCGTTCCGGGGCACTGGAAGAGTCCAATGTGGATATCACCCAGCAACTGGTGAAGATGATCACGGCGCAGCGCAACTTCCAGGCCAACGCGAAGATGATCTCGACCCAGGATCAGGTAACTCAGGAAATCATCAACATCCGGTAAACGCGGATGGGTTGACGGAGAACAGACGCCATGGACCGCTTTGTCTATCTGGCCATGACCGGTGCGAAGCACGCCCTGCAGGCGCAGCAGCACAACAGCCATAACCTGGCGAATGCCAGCACGCCCGGGTTCCGGGCTGACCTGGATCAACTCATCTCCCAGCCGGTTAGCGGCCCGGGGTACCAGAGCCGGACTTACGCCTCGGAAACCTCCGTGGGCTGGGATTTCCGCCATGGGACGATGATGACCACAGGACATGAACTGGACGTGGCGGTCCGGGGGGACGGCTGGCTGGCGATACAGGCCCCCGACGGCAATGAGGCCTACAGCCGCCGCGGTGATCTGCGCATATCGCCGATGGGACTGCTGGAAGATGGCGCCGGGCGACCGGTCATGGGTGAAAACGGTCCAGTGGCCCTGCCGCCGGCCGATCGGGTTGAGATCGGCAGCGACGGCACCATCAGCATCGTTCCCATGGGCCAGCCGGCGGACAATCTGGTGGTCATGGATCGCATCAAGCTGGTGAATCCTCCGGTGAATCAGCTCGAGAAAGGGGCCGATGGCCTGTTCCGCCCGGCCGATGGCGCGATGGCTCCGCCCGATGCGGGCGTGCAACTGGCTGTGGGTGTGCTGGAGGGCAGCAACGTGAATTCAGTGGAAGCGCTGGTGAACATGATCGACCTCTCCCGGCAGTTCGAGACCTATGTGAAGGCCCTGGGCAAGGCGGAGGAGAACGATGCCGCCAGCAGCCGCCTGCTGCGGATGCAGGGGTGATCATCCGCTCCGCCCCGGGAACCGAGGAACTATTAGCGAGGACCACATCATGAATCCCGCACTGTGGGTAGCAAAAACCGGGCTCGATGCCCAGCAGACACGCATGCAGGTGGTGTCCAACAACCTGGCCAATGTGAACACCACCGGTTTCAAGAAGGACCGTGCCGTGTTCGAGGATCTGGTGTACCAGACCGTGCGTCAGGCTGGCGGTCAGAACACGCAGGATACCCAGCTTCCCACTGGACTCAATCTGGGGACGGGCGTGCGGGTGGTGGCCACCGAGAAAACCCATGCGCAAGGGAATCTGGTGCAGACCGACAACGCACTGGACCTGGCCATTGAGGGGCGCGGCTTCTTTCAGGTGCTGCAGGCCGACGGCACGGTGGCCTACACCCGGGACGGCTCCTTTTCGATCAATGCCGACGGCGAGGTGGTGACCTCCAGCGGGCAGTTGCTGCAGCCCAACATCAACGTCCCGCACGATGCCCAGGAAATCACCATCGGCCGTGACGGCACGGTGGGTGCCACCGTGCCCGGGCAGGCCCAGCCGGTGCAGGTGGGGAATATCCAGCTGGCGGAGTTCATCAATCCCGCCGGGCTCGAGCCGCTGGGCGGCAATCTGTACCGGGAAACCGCCGCCAGTGGTGATCCGCAGTTGGGCGTGCCCGGGCTCAACGGCATTGGCAAGCTCATCCAGGGCTCGCTGGAGAGTTCCAACGTGAATATCGCCGAGGAGCTGGTGAACATGATCGAGACCCAGCGGGCATTCGAGACCAACACCAAGGCGATTTCCAGCACCGACCAGATGCTGCAGTTCATCACCAACAACGTTTGATCAAAGGCAGGAGCGTAAACGCCATGAAACCCCTGACGGTGTTGCTGATCGGCGCATTGTTCCTGGCCGGCTGCGCCAGTGCACCCCGGCACGACAAGGAGCCGGAAGCCTTTCCGATGCCATGGGCACAGACGCCCGAGACCCCGGCAAGCGGTGCGATCTACCAGGCAGGCCGCGATCGCCGCTTGTTCGAGAACCGCACTGCGCTCCGCCCCGGCGATATTCTGACCATCGTGCTGGAGGAGGAAACCGGTGCCAGCAAGCAGTCCAGCACCACCATCAGCAAGAGCAGCGATGTCAACATCGGCGCTCCGCGAATGTTTGGCAGGGACATCACCGTGGGGGGCAACCCCTTATCCGCCTCCAGCAGTGCGGATCGCGGCTTTGACGGCTCCGGCGGGGTGGACCAGCAGAACCAGCTCAGCGGCACGCTGACCGCCATCGTCATCGAGGTGCACCCCTCGGGCAATCTGGTGATCCAGGGGCGCAAGAAGCTCACCATCAATCACGGTGACGAGTATCTGACTATCACCGGGCTGGTGCGTCCTGATGACGTGCGACCGGACAACACCGTGTCCTCCACCCGGGTAGCCAACGCCCAGATCGCTTATACCGGCACCGGCACCCTGGCCGAGAGCAACCAGATGGGCTGGTTGGCCAGGCTGTTCAACTCCCGTCTCTGGCCCTTCTGAGGAAGAACACATGCAGCGCGTCCCCCGCTTGTTCATCGCCGTCTTTCTGCTGCTGCTGGCCGGGCTGGCTCCGGCACAGCAGGCCGGAGAGCGCATCAAGGATCTGGCTGCCGTACAGGGTGTGCGGACTAACCAGCTGGTTGGCTACGGACTGGTGACGGGCCTGGACGGCACCGGGGATCAGACCACGCAGACTCCGTTCACCGTGCAGAGTATCCGCAGCATGCTGGCGGCGCAGGGCGTGCAGATTCCACCCAACGTGAACCTGCAAACCAACAACGTGGCCGCCGTCATGGTCACCGCCGAGCTGCCGCCCTTCGCCAAGCCCGGCCAGACCATCGATGTGACCGTTTCCTCGCTTGGCAATGCCCGCAGCCTGCGTGGCGGCAACCTGCTCATGGCCCCCTTGCGGGGGGCGGATGGCGACGTCTACGCCATTGCCCAGGGTAACCTGGTGGTCGGCGGCTTCGGCGTGGAGGGTGCGGACGGCAGCCGTATTTCCGTGAATGTACCCAGTACCGGCCGCATCCCCAACGGCGCCAGTGTCGAGCGGGAGGTGGCATCCCCTTTTGCTGCCGGCGAGTCCATCGTGCTCAACCTGCACTCACCGGATTTCACCACGGCCCGCCGCGTGGCGGACGTGATCAACGAGAACCTGGGAGCGGAGACGGCGGAGGCCCGCGACGCGGTATCGGTCGCCGTGCGCGCCCCGCAGAACCGGGACCAGCGCGTGGGCTTCGTTTCCTATCTGGAGAATCTGCGGGTGGAGCCGGGTGACGCACCGGCCCGGGTCATCGTCAATTCCCGCACCGGCACTGTGGTCATCGGGCAGCATGTCCGAGTCCAGGCCGCCGCAGTCACCCACGGCAGCCTGACGGTGACCATCGCCGAGTCGTTTGGCATCTCACAGCCGCCGCCATTCTCACCTGGTGAGACCGTGGTCGTTCCGGATACCGAGATCGAAGTCATTGAGGAGCGGAATCCCATGTTCGTATTCGGGCCGGGAGTGGAACTGCGGGAGATCGTCAACGCCGTTAACAGCGTTGGCGCCGCCCCAGGGGACCTGGTCTCCATCCTGGAGGCGCTGCGCCAGGCCGGAGCCCTGCGCGCGGAACTGATCGTGATCTGATTAGGGTCATTCACATTCGAGATCGGCACCTCTGCGCGGCTTCCGATCGACACATGGAACTCGGGACGCGAGCCCGCAGGCCGGAAACGGCGGGCGGCGCGGACCCCGAAAAACCAGGGTAAGCGAACCGCATGACCACCATGCACACGGCCAACATCTTCGATACCGGCGCTGCCCAACGGCTACGGCGGGATCTGCGGAACCCCGGCGAGGACACGCTGCGCGAAGTGGCCCGGCAGTTCGAGTCGCTGTTCGTGCAGATGATGCTGAAGAACATGCGTGCGGCGACCCCCGGCGACGGTGGCGTGTTCTCCAGCGCCCAGAGCGATCAGTACCGGGATCTCTACGACCAGCAGCTGGCCGCTTCCATGAGTCAGGGCCAGGGCATCGGGATCGCCGATATGGTGGAACGCCAGCTGCGCCAACAGGCCGGCCTGGAGAGCGGCCGGCCCGGAAGCGGGCAGGGGATCACCGAGTACGCCCGGCGGATTCCACCCATGCAGATCCGGGAGGTTCAGCCGGCGGAGAGCGTGTCCGCGACGGTGTCCGGCGAACGTCCGGGCGGCAAGCAGGCCGCCTGGGGCACCCCGGAGGACTTCATCCGGGATGTCTGGCCAGCCGCCCGGCGTGCCGCCGAGCGGCTGGGGGCGGATCCCAGGGCGCTGGTGGCGCAAGCGGCCCTGGAAACAGGCTGGGGGCAGCACGTCATTCGTCGCGGCGACGGAACAAGCAGCCACAACCTGTTCGGCATCAAGGCCAGCCCCGGCTGGCAGGGCGATCGCGTGCGCCTTCCCACCCTGGAGTACCGCGATGGCGTGCCCCGGCGGGAGATGGCCGAGTTCCGCGCTTACGGTTCCCTGGAAGAGAGCTTCGAGGACTACGCGAACTTCCTGAAGCGGAATCCGCGCTACGGTCGCGCGCTGGAGGTCAGCGATGACCCGGAAGCCTATATCCGCGAACTCCAGCGTGCCGGCTATGCCACCGACCCGGCGTACGCGGAAAAGATCCAGCGCATCATGGGCAGCGACCTGCTGCAGAACACCCTGGCGGGGCTCAAGGAAACCGGCACGGTGACGACATAGATCAGGTGAGGGACGGGTCGGTGGCGGGGCGTTTCCCGGGCGCCGATCGCATCCCGGGCGGAGAACGACTGCATGGCCAACATCTTTTCCACCAGTGTTTCGGGGCTGCTGGCCTTCCAGCGGGCGCTGACCACCACGTCCCACAATATCTCCAACGTCAACACCGATGGGTACAGCCGTCAGCGGGTGGAGTTCGGGGCGCGGCCGGCCA
>SLSJ01000194.1 GCA_007130525.1 Ectothiorhodospiraceae bacterium
ACGGACCGGAAGACGGCGAAGGCGTAGCTGACACTACGTCGAGCCGGCTGCAGGGAGTACGCCCCGTCACGGCGAGCAGATCGGCGCGCGTAGTAGAAGGGCGGTGAGATATGCGGGCTAGCGGAGGCGCCGTCACTCCTCGGGCGGGCGCCGCAGACGCTTCTTGGCCCCGTGCCTGGTCTTGCTGTCCATGCGGCGTTTCTTCGCGGCGCGGTGGGGCCTGGTGGGGATGCGCGGTCGCGGTTTTGTGGATGCCTTTTCCAGCAAGGCCAGCAACCGCTCGCGCACGTCTTTCCGGTTGCGTTCCTGGCTGCGGAAGCGGCTTGACTCGAGGATGATCACGTCGTCGTCAGCCAGCCGCTGGCCTGCCAGCTTACGCAGCCGTTCCAGCACCGGCTGCGGCAGCCGGGTGGTGCGCGACAGATCGTAGCGGAGCTGGACCGCCGTGGAGCTCTTGTTGACGTGCTGACCGCCCGGTCCGGACGCGCGGACGAACTGCTCCTCCATCGCTTCGGGTTCTATCTCCACCGTGGTTGACATGCGCTCAGGCCTGTTTCCCCGAAATTGCTGATGCCCGGAACCTTGCAGCTCTGCCGTGTCGGCTGTTCTAAGGCCGCAAGTCCGCATTATCCCGTTCGCTCCGTCATGCCGCCAGGAAGAACAGGGCGATCACGCATGCAAATCCCCCCAGCCAAACGAGGCTGCGAAGGGTGGGGCGGTCGCCGATGTAGCAGGCGCCGTAGGCGACGCGAAAGCCGATGAACGACACGGCCAGGGCATTGACTGCGGTCTGTCCGGCATCCAGCTGGTGGGCGATTATCACTGCGGCCGCGAACGGAGCGAACGCCTCCACGGAGTTCTGCTGCGCCCAGTTGGCGCGCTGCCGCCAGCCGCTCTGGCGTGCCAGCCATTCCCGCGGACGGGTGTTGTTGTAACGCTCACCGCCGGCCTTTGAGATGCCGGCGAAGCCGATGGGCATGAACGCGGCGATAAGGACGCACCAGTAGGCGAGGGTCATGGGGGTTGGCTCCGGTCTGTGGACCGGAGCAGCATCAAGGGACGAGCGGCGAGTTGCAAGGGGTGGGCGGCCGTAGGGCCCGGTGTTCCGTGTTCGGTGTTCAGGGGGGATCAACCAAAGCGGGCGGGGATGGTGGGGCGGGTGCGCAACCAGCCGGCCTCTGCCATGCGTTTGGCAATCTCCAGTCCGGATGAAACCGGGGGGCAACGTCAGGGCGTCCATGGGACTCCGTACCCGCCTTTGCGCACGTTTCGGCATGAAAAACGGCCGGTGGGTACCGGCCGTTTCGGACGCCATGCAGTGCCGCTGCTCAGAAGTCGTAGACCAGTGAAGTCATGATGCGGACGGCATCGTCGTCGCTGGAGCGTTCGCTGATTTCCCCGTTCTCGAATTTTCGGGGGCGATCCACCCGGTGCCAGCCTATCTCGATGCCGTAGGTAACCCGATCAATGGGCGACCACAGGTAGTTCAGATAGACGCTCTGAAAGCGATTGCCCGCCAGGAAGAGATCGTCGTTGGAGATTTCCATATCCCTGTAGAAATCCTCGGTGTCCGCGTAGGCATAGGCATACGCGAGGGTCGCCTCGCCTGGGCCAATCGTCTGGCTGATGCTGACGCTGCCGCCGATGGCCTCGATGGTTTCGATGCTGTCGCCATCGAAGTAGGCTGCCGGGGCGGGCTGGAAATAGAGGTAGTTGCCGATACCGTCACCGCCGGTGACTATGCCGCGAATCCGGGTTCCGGGCCGGATATCGGTGGCAGCCGCGGCGAACAGACCCCAGCCGGCCTCGGTATCGCTCGATTCAGAAGCACCTACTTCTTCGGCTCCACGCCCAACTCGTAATTGCCTGGCCATGGCGCCCACCGCATAGTCAATGCCGTTGATGCTGCCATGATAATTCGCTGTCAGATCGGGATAACGGCTCTGGTTGGATGCACCGAAGGTGCTGGACTTCAGTCCGCCAGCTCTCGCAATTGCGCTGCTGTTGAGGGAGCTTACAAGATCATCCGGCGCTTCCAGGGCGATGGAAAAACCGCCCACCGTGTAACGAAGCTGGGTCTGGAGATCCAGACCGGCCTGACCGACGGCATTTGTGAAGTCCAGGGTTGGCGGTGTGCCGACGAACGTGTTGAAGGTGGTCCAGGTGCGCCCGGCGGTGATGCCGTTCCAATGGCCGTAGAACTCGCGCATGCGAAGGCGTCCGCCACTTTCGCTGCCCCCCGGATCCCCGGCGAAGAAGTCATAATTGGTAAACAGCACCAGATCACCCCGGGCTGTCGGCGTCACCGTGCGCACCCCGAAGCGACTCTGTCCTGTCTGCATGCGGAAGTGGCCGTCCGAGCTGTCCGCGCCGATCTGGTCGTGGAAGGTGAACCGGCCCAGGCGGTCATCCATGTCGTAGATCAGGTCCAGCTTGGCATAGCCCTCGAAGCTGATCGTGGTGTTACCGACTTCCCACTCAACGGCGGAGGCGGTTGCGGCAACTCCAAGCGCGAGCCCGGAGACCGAGCCGATTGCGATTGCCCGGATGTTCTTGCTGGTCATTTAAGCGTGCCCTCTGTGTTCGTTGATTACGTGTTTTTTCGGTTTCCGTTTCGATTCTCATTGGGGTCCATTCCGTGGCCGGTGCGGCAGTATAGAGCACGTTCCACAGGACAAAACAAGGCGGCATTGTAAGAAATCCGGGCTTGTTGAGCAGATTCCACGTAAACGCGGCCTCCTGCACCCGACCATGCAACGCTTGGACGGTCAGGGATTCGTGACAGTGTGGCGTATGCTCCACGGTGCCATGGACATTGGGCACGCAGAAATAAGAACGTTGCACGTGAGCCCGATTTCCTCCCCGGTGCCCCATTGGGTTCTGTGCGTTAAGACTCTGTGCAGCAAGAGAAAAGACGCTTCACGAATCGATAATGTTCGATTCGGCGCAGGCTATCGCAGAAACCCCGTAATTTCTGTCCCGGGTGCTTGCTTCAAGTGTCTGTGTCGAGCCGGTATGTTCCGGGAGAATTAATGGCTTGCGGTTGTAACCACCTATAACTGAGGTATCGTGTAGCGCTGTTCCGCCGCTGCAGCGGACCTCCAGAATTTTGGGCAACCCGTGAGGACTCTGAAGCCATGGCGACAACGAAATTCGGCGTATTCCGAATCAACGCGCCCGTGTTCTTCATATCGGCCTTCGTGATACTGGTGGTTTCCCTGTTCGGGGTGGTGAACCCGGAAGGGTCCGAAGTGATCTTTACCACGCTTCGGGACGGCATTGCCCAGCGTTTCGGCTGGTTCTACCTGATTGGCGTCGCTATTTTCCTGATCTTTGTGCTGTTCCTGGCATTCAGCCGTTTCGGCACGGTCAAGTTGGGAGATAACGACGACGATCCGGACTACAGCTACCTATCCTGGTTCGCGATGCTTTTCAGCGCCGGCATGGGTATCGGTCTGCTGTTCTTCAGCGTTGCCGAACCCATGTGGCATTACGGGTATCCGCCTATCGGCGAGGGTCAGACCAACGAGGCTGCCCGCGATGCGATGCGCCTCACCTTCTATCATTGGGGACTTCACGCATGGGGTATCTACATCATCGTGGGCATGGCGCTGGCGTATTTCCACTTCCGCCGCAAACTGCCCCTGACCCTGCGATCCGCCTTCTATCCGCTGCTTGGCGAGCGCGTCAACGGCCCCGTCGGCCATGCCATCGACATTCTCGCGATTTTCGGCACCCTCTTCGGTATCGCCACCTCGCTGGGCTTCGGCGCCATGCAGGTCAACAGCGGTCTGGGTTATCTGTTCGAGGGTGTCTCCGGCGACAGCGTCATGGTGCAGGTGCTGCTGGTGATCGGCATCACCGCACTGGCCACGATCTCACTCATGCTGGGGCTGGACCGCGGCATCAAGCGGTTGTCGGAGATCAACATGGTCATGGCCCTCGCCCTGATGCTGTTCATCTTTCTTGTCGGGCCCACGGTGCTGATTCTGAACACGTTTGCCCAGACAACCGGTTCGTACCTGCAGCAGGTGATCGAGACCACCTTCTGGATGAACGCATTCGAATTGGGGGAGGAAGGCTGGCTCACGGGCTGGACGCTGTTCTACTGGGCTTGGTGGATTTCCTGGTCACCATTCGTGGGCATGTTCATCGCGCGTGTCTCCAGAGGGCGGACCATCCGGGAGTTCGTGGTCGGGGTGCTGTTCGTGCCCGTGCTGCTGAGCTTTATCTGGATGAGCGTGTTTGGCACCACCGCCCTGAACATCGAGGTGACCGGTGACGGCGGCATTCTTTCCGCCATGGAGGCCGGCGGCAGCGAAGTGGCCATGTTCGCCATGCTGGAACACTTCCCGCTGGCAGCCATCACCTCCATTGTCGCGATCCTAGTCGTGGTGCTGTTCTTCGTAACCTCCTCGGACTCGGGCTCGCTTGTTATAGACATGCTCTCCTCCGGTGGCGAAACCCATACGCACCCCGGACAGCGCGTTTTCTGGGCCACACTGGAGGGGCTGGTTGCGGCGGTGCTGCTCATGGCCGGCGGCCTCACCGCTCTGCAGTCCGCGTCCATCGTGACGGCGCTGCCGTTCACCGCGGTGCTATTGATCATGTGCTACAGCCTATACAGGGCGCTGCGAACTGAGCCATTCAAGGAAGGGCGTATGCCCAAGCGGTACGGCCCGGGTACGGGTTCCCGGGCAAGCTGACCGACGCCTGGTGGGCCGGATATACGGACCAACGGTTCCGATGCGGCAGGATTGTCCGGCCGCACACGCTTTGCCGAGGTGTCCGGAGGTCAATCAGCGGAGCGAACGGGAGTGGCGGTGTCTACAACAGAACGATGAGGAATGACTTATGGCCAACTGGCGTAAGAAGCTCGACGACATCCTCAAGGAAGTGAAGCAGGCGGAATTCACCGATCACGATGACGAGCGCCGCCGTGTTCGTCAGTACCTGCAGGATGTGGTGGGACCGGCCTTCGAGGAGATAAAGAACGCCCTGGAAGAGCGCGGCCGGGAAGTTGAACTGGAGTTTCGCGCCAACCAGGCAGAACTGGCCGTGATCCACCAGGGCGAGGAGGAGTTCTACTTTGCCGTGAAGATCCGGGCTTACCGCGAGATGGACTCTGCTTTCCCGGTCATTCCGCTGGAAGACGACAAGGGGCGGATATGCCGTGCCGAGGCCCTGGTTCGGGAAGGGCCGAGATACCACGACGTCACGTCCTATGACAAGGAACAGCTGATCGAGGCTTTCCTGTACGAGTATCGCCGACACATTACCTGGGTGCTTTGAACCCGGCTCGGTAAATCGGCCCGATATTCACCAGCCCGCCTATCTCACCGCCGTTCGTGGCGAGGGCGTCGAGATGCCGCTGTGACGGGGGGCAC
>SLSJ01000032.1 GCA_007130525.1 Ectothiorhodospiraceae bacterium
AGCCGGCTGCAGGGAGTACGCCCCGACACAGCGAGCAGATCGGCGTGCGTAGTAGAAGGGCGGTGAGATATGCGGGCTAGAGCCTGTCGGCCCGGGCGATGGCAGCGACCCGGCAGGGCGGGCAAGTACGGGTTTTCGATCGTTTCAGGAGAATAGCCGTTGCTATTTGACGAAAAGGATCGCGGGAACGCATGGGAGTCCCACCGGCGCAGCAGATTGCTCCCACGTCCGACAGGCTCCCAGGAGCTGAAATCGGGTTCGTCAGGCAAGCCCGGGTCGATGCGCGCCACCAATCGGAAACCGATTGCCTGACATGCCGCGACATCCTGTCGGGAGCCTCGGTCTGCCCTGGGGAGACGCTGATTGATTCACACGTTCGCGTTGGCAACAAATTTTTTCCGAGGCTGGCCCGCATATCTCACCGCCGTTCGTCGCGAGGGTGTCGAGATGCCGCTGTGACGGGGGACGGACCGGAAGACGGCGAAGGCGTAGCTGACACTACGTCGAGCCGGCTGGAGGGAGTACGCTCCGACACAGCGAGCAGATCGGCGTGCGTAGTAGAAGGGCGGTGAGATATACGGGCTACGCGCGCTGTGCAGCGCCGCAATCACTCCGCGGTCAAGCAGCGCAACACCGCATTCGGGTTGTGCGATTCCAACCCCTTGGGACTCGGTTCCATGGCGGTGGTGTGTGTGCGGGAATACGCGTGTTGCCGAAAACCGACCTCGTTGAACTGTCGGAAGGGAACCAATAACAATGCCTAAAATTCGACGGTCCATGCACGGTCACTGGTCCAGCGGTGTCGTCTTTGTGCTGGCTGCCACCGGATCCGCCGTGGGACTCGGCAACCTGTGGCGCTTTCCATACCTGGTGGGCGAGAGTGGCGGCGGTGCTTTCGTGCTCATCTATCTTCTTTGCATTCTCCTGGTCGGTACTCCGATCATGATCGCGGAAGTGATGCTGGGCCGGCGCGGCAGACGCAGCCCGATCAACAGCCTGCGCGTTATTGCCCGGGAAGAAGGGCTGAGCCCCAACTGGCAGCTCCTGGGCTGGATGGGCGTCGTGGCCGGATTCATGATCCTTTCCTTCTACAGCGTGGTGGGAGGATGGACGCTGTTCTATTCGGTGGAAGCCCTGCAGGGTGCATTCTCCGGCATCAGCGGCAATCAGGCGGGGCAAGTCTTCGCGGGACTGGTCGACAGTGCCTGGCTCGTGGTCGGTTGGCACACCGCATTCATTTTGATTCTTTTCGTGATCGTGGCTGCCGGTGTTCGCAAGGGTCTGCAACGGGCGGTCACCATTCTCATGCCGATGCTGTTCGCGCTTCTTGTGCTGCTGGTTCTGCACGGAATGACAACGGGCGGTTTCGCGGCAACCGTGCAGTTCATGTTCAAACCGGATTTTTCGGTCGTTGATGCCACCACGGTACTGACGGCGCTCGGACAGGCCTTCTTCACGCTGAGCCTGGGCATGGGCGCAATCATGGTCTACGGCGCCTACCTGCCGTCAAGCACCTCCATACCGGGCACCACGGCCTGGATTGTCGGCATGGACACGCTGACCGCCATTATCGCCGGTCTCGCCATCTTCCCGATCGTGTTCGCCGCCAACATGGAGCCGGCGCAGGGCACCAGCCTCGTATTCATCACACTGCCGGTCGTCTTCGGCGAGATTCCCTTTGGATTCGTGCTGGGCGTGATGTTCTTCGCGCTGCTGACGCTGGCCGCCGTAACTTCCGGGATCTCGCTGCTGGAACCGGCGGTTGCCTATATAACCGAAGTCAGCAGGCTGAGGCGCGCGTGGGCGGCAGCCGCGGTCACGGCGGCAATCTGGCTGATGGGAGTCGCGGCCGGACTCTCCCTGAACATCTGGAGTGACGTGAGGCTGTTGCCGTTCATGGACCAGGGTATATTCGACATGCTCGAATTCATCTCCAGCAACATTCTGTTGCCGCTCGGCGGGCTGCTCACAGCCGTGTTTGTCGCCTGGTGCATGACCAGAAAGACGGTGCTCAGTGAACTCGACCTGCACAGCCATGGCCAGACCTACAAGATCTGGCTGTTCGCCACTCGATACATTGCCCCGACCGCCGTCATCCTGGTGTTCCTGCATTCCATCGGGCTGTTCTGATGAACGGCATGGGCGGTTTCGGTGTGCTTCGGGGGCTAATCCTTGCTCTGGGCATCGGCGTGACGACCATGTCGGCCGGCTCGTGGTCGCAGGACGTCGCCCGGATTCAATCGCCGGAGTGTCGCCCGCAGACGGCCCAGGTCGAAGGCATGCCCTGGCAGCACATCCGGCTCGTTGGCCGGGAATCAACCGGTAACGGGGGGGAAACCGCCATCTCGATCGCCGTTCGCGTTGCATCGAGTCGCAGCCAGCGCCAGGCCGGCATGCAGCATCTTTGTCCGGAAAGCATCAAACACAACCCCATGCTTTTCGTGTTCGATTCCCCCGGGCGTGTTGCCTTCCACATGGGTAACGTCCATGCCCCGCTGGATATCGTGTTCATGGACGCCGACGGGCACGTACGGGAAATTCGTCGAATGACGCCGGGGGAGACCGTGGTGCGCCCGCTTCAGCCCATCGCCTATGCCCTGGAGTTGCTCGCCGGCGAGGTTGAACGCCTGGGAATCGAAGCCGGCATGCACATGATCCGTGATCAGGGCAGGTAACCCGCTGCCGTCCGCATCCGGCGCGGCGCGCGCTGCTTGTCCGGTTACGCGGTCAATGCGGCCAGGGCCTGCTCCCGCAACTCGGCAAGCTTGCGGCTGAAGCTGACCGGGTAGGGGGGATCCATGGGCTCCAGCTCGAGCAGAGCTGCAGGCATGGCGTCGAGGGCCGCCGACGCGCGCAGGCGCGCGTCTTCGATGTCCGGCTCGTCTCGCACCGGTTTTCCTTGCTCGATCAGCGGGGTCAGGAGTGGAGTTGCGTCCCTTTCTTCGGTGCGCAGGGTGATCTCATCGTGGGTGTACAGGCCCTCGCCGTCCTGGTAGCGCCACACCTGTTTGGGTCCGGGCGTCAGTTGCTTGCCCGGTGAGTTCTTGAGCCGGGGCTCGCCGGCGTACTCCGTGAGTTTGTATGCGAAATCCAGGGTCGGGGCATCGGATACCGCCCCCATGTCCGTGCCGACACCGAAGCCGTCGATCGGCGCGCCACTCGACATCAGGTCCCGGATCTTCCATTCATCGAGCCCGCCACTGGCCACGATCTTCACTGACGAACACCCCGCCGCATCCAGACGGCGGCGGGCCTCCATGGCCAGCGCTCCCAGGTCACCGGAATCCAGGCGGATGCCGTCGACCTTCAGTCCCTCGTCACGGATCAAGCCGATCACCCGATCAACGCCAACCAGCGTATCGTAGGTGTCCACCAGCAGGATGGTGCCTGGATAAAGCCTGGCGTAGAGACGGAAGGCCTCGATTTCGTCGTCGTGGGCCTGGATGAACGAGTGCGCCATTGTGCCCCGCAGGGGCAGCCCATATCGCAATCCGCCGAGAACATTGCTGGTCCCCTCGATACCGGCGATCCGGTAGGCACGAACGCTGCGCAATGCCGCGTCGCTGCCGTGCATCCTGCGCATGCCGAAATCGAGTACCGGTTTCCCCCGGGCTGCGCGCGCCACCCTGACCGCCTTGGAAGCGAGCAGCGTTTCCAGGTTGACGTAATTCATCAGGAAGCTTTCCAGGAGCTGCGCTTCGGCGATCGGTGCGCGAACCTCCAGCAGGGGTTCGTGGGGAAACACCGGCGTGCCCTCCGGCAGGGCGTGAATATCGCCGCTGAAGCGAAAATCATCCAGCCAGGCCAGAAAGCGCTCCTGGAAATGGCCGGTGTCCGCGAGTGCGTCCAGTTGCGGCCGCGGAAAACGTATGCCGGCTGCCAGCCGGGCCCCGAACTCCTGACCGCAGGCGAGGGCGAAGTTACGTTGCGGGGGAAGCTTGCGGAAAAACAGACTGAACACCGCCGGTTCGTCCATGCGCTCGGCCCAGTAGGCCTGCATCATGGAGAGTTCATACAGGTCTGTAAACAGTCCCAGTTCTTCAGTGCGCGGCCATACATCCTCCACGGGTCAGTGCTCCTTGCGTTCCAGAATTGCGCCCTGTTCATCCATGGTCTGTAATACCTCGCCAACCTTGTCCGGCTCGACGGCCCTGATGCCGTCGACGAGCACATGGGTTTCGAAGCCGCTGGCACACGCATCCTTGACCGTGGCCAGCACGCACACGTCCGCGGCCAGCCCGCCAACCCAGAGGCGCCGAATGCCGCGGTCACGCAGGTATCCCTCGAGTCCGGTGCCGTCGAACGCGGAATAGGCGTCACGGTCGAAGGCCGTACCCTTGCTTACCCGTACCGTATCCGGGGGTAACTCCAGATCCGGATGGAACCGGGCGCCTTCCGTATCCTGCACGCAGTGAACCGGCCAGGGGCCTCCCTGCTCCCGGAAGGACACATGGGACACCGGGTGCCAGTCACGCGACGCAATGATGGGCACTCCCGCCTCCCGCGACCTGTCGATCCAGGTGTTGAGGACGGGTACCACCGCGTCACCCTCCGGCACCGGCAAGGCCCCGCCCGGGCAGAAGTCATTCTGGACGTCGACGATCAGAAGCGCATCGCCTGCCTGTAGTGCCTGATCAGTCATGGATATCTCCACCTGGCTTACCGAAGTATGCACCTCAAGGAAGCGCCGATTGATTCACGATACCGCAGCGCGGTCGGAATCGGGCAGGCGCTTTGTCGCTGACGACTGATCCAGGAAGCGGATGCGCCCAACGACTTGCGCCTGCACCGCATTTCCTTGGGGAGACGCCGAAGTGTTCACACGTTCGCGCTCGAGGCAGTTTACGCCCAGGGCAAGGATCGTGGTAGCGCAGGTAGTGGTTCTGCCTGCGGTGACGCGCGACACCGCCATGGGCGTAAACTGTCCGAGCCTCAAGGGACTGGCGTCGCACACCCCGAATGCAGCGCTGCAAAGCGCGCCTGGCCTCGTGAAAAATGCGATACCAACGCGAGTGCCTCAATATTTCAGCGTCTCCCGAAAGGAAAGATCGATGCGGTCAAGCATACTTTCAAGGGGTTGACGGGGGATGGTCTGCCAGAGTGGCCCGCGACCGCGGTGGGGTGTGTCCGAACTAGCCCGCATATCTCACCGCCGTTTGTCGCGAGGGCGTCGAGGTGCCGCTGTGATGGGGGCACGGACCGGAAGACGGCGAAGGCGTAGCTGACACTACGTCGAGCCGGCTGCAGGGAGTACGCCCCGACACGGCGAGCAGATCGGCGTCCGCAGTAGAAGGGCGGTGAGATAACCGGGCCAGCCCGCATATCTCA
>SLSJ01000093.1 GCA_007130525.1 Ectothiorhodospiraceae bacterium
AGAAGGGCGGTGAGATATGCGGGCTAGGTGAGTGCTTCCTAGCGCACCTGCTGCCACTGTTCTCTCAAACGCTTGTCGGAAACCGGCATTCGGGTCCCAAGCGGCTGCGCGAACAGCGAAATGCGGTATTCCTCGAGCATGATGCGAAACAATCGCAGTGCCGGGTCGTGGATGCGCTCGCGGTGATGCCGCTCCGCCTTTCGCAGATACTCTTCCCACCACGGCCGCACCTGGCGCGTACGCTGGGCATCCCTGGCCGGATCCAGCGCCTGCTTCTCCAGGCGATAGGCCAGGCCCTCCATGTACCGCGGCAACTGTTCCAGCAGATTCGCCGGCAATTCCTGCATGAAACCGGGAAATACCAGCGCCTCCAGATGTTCTGCCATGTCCCTTGCGCTGTCCATGGCCCCCAGGCCGGCGATCTGCTTCAAGGCCCGGCGCACGCTCTGGTAGTTGTCCAGTACCCGGTGTACGCGGGTGGCAAAACTCTCCCCCTCTTCCACCAGCCGCGGGCGACCTGACTCGAGGCGTTCATGGAAGCCGGCTTCGTCCCGCGGCAACCCCTGTGCCAGGAAAACGCGGTCGAATACGGCCATGACCAGATCGCGCCCCAGATCCTCACTGCTGCCCAGCCCTCGGTAAAGCAATGCCAGACCCTGACGTGCCGGCAGTTTCCCGCGCAGGTAGCGCGCCTGGTCTGCCAGCTTGAGCATGTACAGCCGCCGGATACCGCGGCGGCTGGCGAGCTGCGCCTGTTCGGCCGAATCGAGGACACGCAGGGCCACCGAACTTCCCTCGTCCACCACAGCCGGATACCCCTGGATACGGATCCCGTTGCGGATGAAGGTGACCGTTTCCGGCAACGTCCCGAAATCCCAGCGCCGAATACCGTCCCGTTCCCAGTCGCTGTCCGGACCGCCCGTCCGGAAGCTCGCCCTGGCTTCCCCGGCAAGCTCCCGCTGCAGTGCCCGCAGGTCCCTGCCCCTCGCCAGAACCTGTCCATCGGCGTCCATCACCCGGAAATTCATACGAAAATGGGTATCCAGGTTGAGGTCGTCCCACTGCTCGGGCGGGATGTCGACGCCGGTCATCCGTCGCAACTCGCGGCGCAGTCCGTCCAGCAGAGAGCCCTCGCCCCGAGGCAGCGCATTCAACGCTTCACGTGCGAAATCCGGGGCAGGGACAAAGTTCTTTCGCAATGACTTGGGTAGGCCGCGGATCAGCGCCGTGACCTTCTCTTCCAGCAACCCGGGCACCAGCCACTCGAAAGGTTCCGGCTGCAGTTGGTTGAGCGCGGGCAATGGCACCCGAACGCTGATACCGTCGTCGGGATGCCCGGGCTCGAAATGATAGTCCAGCGGCAGGCGAAGCTGACCGAGCCGGAATTCGTCCGGGAAACGGTTATCCGTCACCTGCTCGGCGGCGTGCCGCATGAGGTCGGCGCGCTCCATGTAGAGCAGCCGCGGACTCCCTCTTTCCACCTGCCGGCGCCAGCTTTCGAAGGTCTTGAGATCGATCACGCGCTCGGGAATACGGGCCGCGTAGAAACCGTAAAGCGCATCAGGGTCCACCAGCACGTCACGCCGGCGGGACTTGTCTTCCAGGCCCCGTATCTCGTCCATCAGGGCGCGGTTGTGGGCCAGAAACCTTCCCCGGGAGCGCACCCGGTCTTCGGCCAGTCCCTGGCGCAGGAATATTTCACGGGCCTCCGAGGGCGCAATGGCGCCGTAGTTGACCGGCCTGCGGGCGCTCAGGACGAGACCGTAAAGGCTCACCGTCTCATAGGCCCTGACCTGACCCCGCCCGGGGTCCCAATGGGCATCCGACCAACTGCGACTGACCAGGTGCCCGGCCTGCCGGACGACATCCGCGGGCTTCACCTCTGCCACGGTCCGTGCGAACACCCGCCTGGTCTCGACAAGTTCCGCTGCCATGATCCAGCGGGGCCGCCGCTTCGCGAGTCCCGAGCCCGGGAAGATACTGAGCCGCAGATTGCGCGCACCGATGTAGCCCTGCTCGTCGTCCCGGGTGGCGACGTTGCCCAGCAACCCGGTCAACAGCGCCCGGTGGATGCTGCGGGAATCCGCCGGCTGCCGGTTGCACCCCAGGCCCATGCCGCCGACAAGCTGCCGTAGCTGACCATGGATATCCGACCAGTCCCGCAGCCGGACGTGGGACAGAAATCGCTCCCGCGCCCATTTGCGTTGCCGACTGCGCGAGAGTTCCCGTTTCGCCTGCTGCCAGTCCTCCCAGAGCCGCAGCAACGCGAGAAAGTCGGAGTGCTCGTCCTTCCATTGGGCATGTGCCTGATCGGCGGCCTGCCGCGCCTCGAGCGGTCGTTCGCGTGGGTCCTGGATGCTCAGGGCCGCAGCAATGGCAAGAACCTCGCTGAGCGCCCCCTCCTCGGCCCCGGCGAGCAGCATGCGTGCAATAGCCGGGTCCACCGGCAGGCGGGCGAGTTGCCGGCCGAGGGGGGTAAGTGCGCGCTCCGCATCCACGGCTCCAAGTTCGTGCAAAAGCCTGTAGCCGTCATTGATGAACCGCCGATCGGGCGGCTCGATGAAGGGGAAGTCGTGCACAGCCCCCAGACCCTGGCTCTCCATCTGCAGTATTACCGATGCCAGGTTCGTGCGCGCGATCTCCGGGTCCGTGTACTCCGGACGACTGGCAAAATCCTCTTCACTGTAGAGTCTGACGCAGATGCCCGGCGCAACCCGACCGCAGCGGCCGGCGCGCTGGTTCGCCGACGCCTGCGATATCGGCTCCACTGGCAGCCGCTGGACCTTTGTGCGGTAACTGTACCGGCTGATGCGGGCGACGCCGGTGTCGATCACGTAGCGAATGCCGGGCACGGTGATGGATGTTTCCGCAACATTGGTGGCCAGCACCACTCTACGCCCACGGTGTGGCGCGAACACCCGCTGCTGTTCAGCGGCGGACAGCCGGGCATAGAGGGGCAGTATCTCGGTATGGGGCGGATGATGCTTGCGCAAGGCCTCGGCTGTCTCGCGGATTTCCCGTTCACCGCTGAGGAACACCAGGATATCCCCGGGTCCTTCGCCGGCCAGTTCATCAACCGCGTTCAGGATGGCTGTTTCCTGGTCCAGATCGCGGCTGTCGTCGTCAGCGGAGAGCAGCGGCCGATAACGCGTCTGCACCGGATAGGTGCGGCCGGAAACCTCGATGATCGGCGCATCGTCGAAATGCCGGGAAAAGCGTTCGGGGTCTATGGTGGCGGAGGTAATGATGACCTTGAGGTCGGGACGCCGCGGTAACAGGCGTTTCAGATAGCCCAGCAGAAAATCGATGTTGAGGCTGCGTTCATGAGCTTCGTCGATGATAACCGTGTCGTACTTGCGGAGATCACGGTCACCCTGGATTTCCGCCAGCAGCATGCCGTCGGTGACCAGCTTGACACGGGTGTGCTCGCTGACCCGGTCGGTAAAGCGGATCCTGTAGCCGACAGTGTCCCCCACCTCCGTGCCCAGCTCTTCCGCGATCCGGACCGCCAGGGTGCGTGCCGCAAGCCGCCGCGGCTGCGTGTGCGCGATCATGCCATCGACGCCGCGACCCAGAGCGAGGCAGATCTTGGGAAGCTGCGTGCTTTTGCCGCTGCCGGTCTCGCCGCAGATCACGATCAGCTGATGTTCGCGGATGGCTGCGGCGATTTCCTCGCGCCGGGCATTGACCGGCAGATCCTGCTCGAATGTCGGCGAAGGATGCGTGGCGAGCCGCCGCTCCCTGCGCTCGACCGAACGATGGACATCCCGCAGAAGTTCGCGCAGGCCGCGATCGGCCTCCAGGCCCCGGCGCAACCGGCGCTCCAGGCCGGACAGTCGGCCGGCAAGGACAGCGCGATCCGGGCCGGGACAACTTGCGATCAGCCCTCGAATTTCAGCGGGATCCGGCGCCGAAGCGGCTTGTGTTTCGGAGGTGCTGCGGGTGTCCTGCCCCTTGCGGGTCCCGGGATCACCTGATTCAGCCATTTGCCTTTCGAGTGCGCCTTTGACCGTCACGGTTTCGATACTTGCGGTCCGGAAGCCGCACCGCTTCCACCTGCCACTCATGCTCGCTGCAGTGCAACAACAGGCACGAGGGACCGCCGTGTGTCCGGGTGCGCCCGGCAGCCCCGGGATTCAACACCCAGGGCTGCTGCTCGCAATCCATGATCAGTCGATGGCTGTGACCATAGACGATCGCTCGAGTCTCGGGATAACGCCTGCGCAAATGCGCATGCCGCTCCGTCAGCGAGCGGCGGTCGTCGCCGTGCACCACCACCACGTCCCCGCCGGGCAGGCTCAGCAGGGCCTCATCGGGGAGGTTCTGCAGGAAACTGCCTTCCAACTCGCCCCAGTTCGAAGGTGTATCGTTGTTACCGCGCACGGCAACCACGCGTTGTCTGGGATTGAGCGCGCAAAGCACGTCCGCTCCCCCCACGTCACCCGCGTGGATCGCGTAGTCACAAGCGCTGACGCGGTCTGCGATGCGCGGATCAAGAAAGCCGTGGGTATCGGAAATGATAGCGACAAGCGTCTTGTGCTCTTTATCCATGATCAACGTGTTCGCGTGAAACCCTGCTCGATGGCATCTTCGAGTTCGGAGTACTCCCTGGTGACCGGAAACTGCGGAAACTCCTCGATCACATTCCGCGGGGGACGGAACAGGACTCCGGCATCCGCCTCGGCGAGCATGGCGGTATCGTTGTAAGAGTCGCCAGCGGCAACGGTACGGAAATTCAGCCCGTGAAACGCGGCAACCGCGGCACGCTTGTGATCGGCAAGCCGCAGGCGGTAATCGCTGATCCGGCCATCGGCGTCCACCTCCAGGCTGTGGCAGAACAGCGTCGGCCAGCCCAACTGTCGCATCAGCGGACGCGCGAATTCGTAAAACGTATCGGAGAGGACGACGAGCTGGTAACGGGAGCGGATTCGCTCCACGAAATCGGGGGCTCCACCCAGGGGCCGCAGGCGCGCGATCACATCCTGTATGTCATGCATGCCGAGACCGTGCTGGTCGAGAATGGACAGCCGGCGTCCCATCAATTCGTCGTAATCCGGCACGTCGCGCGTGGTGGCGCGGAGTGCCTCAATTCCGGTCAATTCAGCAACGTTGACCCAGATCTCGGGAATCAACACGCCTTCCAGGTCCAGACAGACAATCTGCAAGCGGGCACCTCTGACGCCGGTTCTCATATATCACCGCGGACACCGCCGGTACGGGCCCTGACCGCAAACGGCGCAAGGTAGTCGTTTTCCGCGACGGAAGCAAGACGGGGAGTCCACGGCTTCAAAGCGCCGCGCGAGTACGGAATTATCAAGGCAAGGC
>SLSJ01000034.1 GCA_007130525.1 Ectothiorhodospiraceae bacterium
ATCGTTAGGGATCTCCCCGTCAGACGCCGCCGATCTGCTCGCCGTGTCGGGGCGTACTCCCTGCAGCCGGCTCGACGTAGTGTCAGCTACGCCTTCGCCGTCTTCCGGTCCGTGCCCCCCGACACAGCGGCACCTCGACGCCCTCGCGACGAACAGCGGTGAGATATGCGGGCTAGCAACCATCGAACCTGGTCCATGCACAGCGCCTTGCAGCGCCGCACCATCCGCCCGTGAAAAGCCAACACTGGTCTGCCGCCCCCGGCAGTTCAACCCCGGCTCATTTGGGAGACGCTGGGGGCCAGCACTTCATCCAGCCCGAAGTCGCGGACCATGTCCGCATCGAGATCGACCGTGAGATCCAGGTAGGCCACGGCGTGCGGCCGGGCCGTGATGGTGCTGTTTATGGCGGCTGATTCGCCCACCTTGGTGTGGCCGACGATGACCCCGTTGAAGGCGGCGCCATAGGGCGAGATGGTCTGTAGAGTCACCCCCGCCGCGATCTCGCCACGGCCCGACATTCTGGCGAGCCGTGCAGACGTGCCCGTGCCGGTCGGGCAATGCCAGATTACACCGGGGTGGCCGTAAGTCGCGGAGGCGCTGTTCATGCTGCCGTCGGACTGGCGGTACAGCGGCCCCATGAAATGCAGAAAGCGCGGCGGACCCACGTCGTCGAGAACGGGGTGCCTGTACCCGAAATCCCGTTGTATCGCGCGGATGATGGCGTTGGCCGCGGCAAGCATGCCTTCCATATGCCGGCTGTCCACCATCAGCCCCAGGCTTTCGGCGTCGACCAGGACATAGTAGCCACCGCTCCACGCGAGGTCGTAGCGGATCGCCCCCATGCCCGGCACCTCCACGATCTGGTCCCAGGCCTGGATGAAGGCCGGGTCGCCCTGTGTGGTCACTGACAGGACCCGGCCATCGCGGTTCTCGGCGGTGACCCTAACCAAGCCGCCCGGCGTCTCCAGGCACACGGACTGCAGCCCCTCGGTCATGGGGATGAGCCCGGCCTCCAGCACGGCGGCAGTGGTGGCGATGGTGTTGGACCCGGAGTAGTAGGGATATCCCATCACCTCCATGATCACGAAGCCGAGGGCGGCCTCCGGCAGGATCGCCGGCATCACCAGATCGACACACATGCGTTCGTTGCCGAAAGGCTGGGATATCAACAGCCTGCGCAAGCCATCGGCGCGCTGCTCGAGGTAATTCATGCGCTCGCGCACGGATTCGCCCGGGCAGGGACTGACGCCGCCGAGCACGACACGATGCAGGTCGCCGCCGACGTCGACGTCAACCAGCCGCAGGGTGCGAAGGCGTTCCCTACCGTGCTGCCGCATACGGGCGCCCGAATTCATTCCATTTGCTGTCGGGCACGACAACAAGCTTGCCGATGAATGCCTTGTTCATGAAATCGCTCTGGGCATGGTGAAAATCGGAAAGCCGATACGTTGCATGCAGCAGCGGCCTGACCTTCCCGTTCTCGATATAGCCCAGCAAGCGGCGAAAATCAGCGCGTCGCCCCTGCGAAGAGCCGTGCAGCTGCAATTGCTTGAGATACATGGTTCTCAAATCAAGCTGCACCACGGGACCAGCGATGGCGCCGGCCGTGGTGTAACGGCCCTCCGGACGCAGGACTCGCAGCAGATCGTTGAACATGGGTCCGGCAACCAGGTCCGCCACGACATCGATGGGCGCACCGCCCGTGGCCTCGTTCACGGCTTCCACCAGGTCGCCCTGATCGCGGGTGATCACCGCCTCGGCACCGATACCCCGCATGGCCTCTTCCTTGCCGGCGCTGGTCACGGCATAGGGGACGGCGCCGCGAGCGCGCGCCAACTGGATGATACCGGAGCCCACGCCGCCGGATGCGCCGGTAACCAGTACCCGCTCGTCGGCCTTAACCGCCGCCCGCTCGAGCATGTGCTCTCCGGTGAGATAGGCGCAGCAGAAAGTGGCCAGTTCAGCGTCGCTCATGTCGGTGTCGACAACATGGGCGTTCTCGGCCGGCACCGTTGTGTACTCCGCATAACCGCCGTCGCGACCGTGACCGATATAGTCGATATCGGCGAGGCTGTCGTCATCGCGATTGTAGAGGCTGAAGTCCACCATTACCCGCTCACCGATACGGCTGTCGGAGACACCTTCGCCCACCGCGACGATGCGCCCCACGGTGTCAGTGCCCTGAATCCGTGGAAAAGTAAGCGTGGAACGGCCACGGCGCCATGTGGACATGCTGCCGGGATCGGTCTCCGTCCCGTATGCGCCCTGGCGCACCCAGACGTCGGTATTGTTCATTCCGCATGCGCTGACCTCGATAAGCACTTCGCCCGGCAAAGGGACCGGCACCGGGACGTCGTCGCGATGGACAAGCGCATCAAGTCCCCCGTGGCGGGTCAGTTGCACGGCCTTCATGGTGTCAGGAAGCACTATGTCTCCCTCGAGAGATACGGAAACTGTCTGCCACAGACCCGACAGTACGCACCTTTGGCGATATCGAAAACCCCCGTGATACGGGCCCTGCCCTGAGCTGCGGGCAATCGGCCCGCAGCGCTGATCCGCCAGCCCCTAACCGGCGAGGGGACGGATGTTTCGCTGCCGGCCATAGATGGCCATGGCGGGCTTTCCGCTGATGCCGTGGAGGAGGATCGACAGGGTCACCACGATCAGTGTGAGATGGATGGGTTCAACAGTCAGCCCTCATATCTCACCGCCCTTCTACTGCGCACGCCGATCTGCTCGCCGTGCCGGGGCGTACTTCCTCCAGCCGGCTCGACGTAGTGTCAGCCAAGCGTTCGCCGTCTTCCGGTCCGCGCCCCCCGTCACAGCGGCGTCTCGACGCCCTCCCAACGAACGGCGGTGAGATATGCGGGCTTGTTCCTTGGGCAGCCCTTGCTGGATGGCAAACATCAGGTAGAACAACGAGCCGATACCTCGTACGCCGAACCATCCCGCTATGAACTTGTGCCGGCCAGGCGTTCTGGTGCCGAGTGCGGATACCCAGACCCCCGCAGGCGGCGCCACCAGAAACACGGTGCCACCGATGGTCAGGACCGGCCCCACCTCGGACAGGCACTCCAGTTGTTCCTTGAACTGCAGCGACCCGTCGCTGAGCCGCGGCGGCAGAGAGGTAACGAACTTCTGTTAAGGGACACCAGGGTCCCACCTGGAATGCTGTCACCGTGTTGTGAATCCGTGACGCAGCAGGCCCGCGCTGACGCCCGACGGGCACGGGCCTGCCTTGGCGTCACCGAGGCCGGACAGCGTGGGCGCGAATCGCCACGGCACCGCACCCTCATGCGGACGCAGCCTGCAACCCGCCATGGTCCGGACTATGCTTAGAGGAGTCCCACAGGCACTCCGAAACATACCGCGACCACAGCTTGTTTCACGATCCTCCCGGACCCTCCGGGCCCGGAACGAAGGAGGCAGAATCATGGCCACGGCAATGACAATGCGGGAGTACCTCAGGTCGCATGACGTCGACTACGAGGAAGTGAGCCACCCGCACGCTGTCACCGCTACACACATCGCCAAGGAGTCCCATATCGCCGGCGATCACCTGGCAAAGGCCGTGCTACTGAAGGGCGAGTCCGGCTACTTCGTCGCAGTGATACCGAGCACCTGTCGAGCCGATCTGGAGAGCCTATCCAGGATAGTTCGCGAGCCGGTCGAACTGGCCAGCGAGAAGGAGATCAACGACCGGTTCAAGGACTGTGACCTGGGCGCGCTGCCTCCGCTCGGACAAGCATACGGCCTGCCCGTCTGGATGGATGACAGGCTCCAGGAGCAGCCGGATATCTATTTCGAGGCAGGTGACCACGAAACCCTGATTCACATGAGCGGCAAGGAATTCGCCCGGCTCATGGCCGACGTCGAACACGGGCAGTTCAGCAAGCGCGCTTGACAAGGGGCCGAGCATCCGCGCATCCGACCTCCACCTGACGCGCACCGACGCAAGGGGCAAAGGTGCGCGCCCAGCAGTCGATACGTGCTACTGGACCTGAGCGAGTAGTGCCGGCTGGTGCATTGCGTTACGCCCATGACCCCGGCGGGGGCCTCGCGGGAACCAAGTTCAAATGGGGGGCAACCGTTCATGGCCGCTAAGACACAATCCCTCTTCGGACCCGTAACTTTCCCCTCCGGCGATGTCTCCCAACCGTGGTCATGGTGGTACCAGTTTGCGCCGGTGACGATCAATCAAATGAAAACGCCGCGTCCGGATACGGAAACGCACCTGGTCCGGAACGTGGCGAGCTATGGCAGGCAATTGGGTCGGATGCAGGATGTGCTCGCCATCCTCATCGACAGGTTGGACCCACAGTCACTGGATTCAAACGGCAAGGCTGCCGTCAACGCCTACCAGGAGATGAGCAACGAAATCGCCGCCGCCAAACTCGGACTCCCCGCACCGACCCATGCCAACGCCGCCGCCATGGTTGCTACGCTCAAGGACTGGAAGGAGAGAGAGCCGGCATTGTTCGGACAGGTCAGGCAGGATTTGCTGGACGCACTGAAGGAGAGTTGACGTATTCACGTTCACGCTGTGCCGCGCACAAGCCGACGGGGGCCGGGACCGTCAACGGATTGGTTTACGTCTCACATTCCCTGCTGCGGTGTTCTTGAGCCCGCACCCGCACTTCCAGGTGCACGGCCAAGCCTTTTCGAGAGGCTTTGGTCCGTCATACCAATGGCTCGCCAAGGTCCTGCCCCGTCTCCTGACCCGTTTCATGCCATTCAGCGGCCATAGCGACCATCCAGTCGGAGTTCTTCTTCGACCGGCCGCACCTCGATGCTTCCGATCCGGGCAGAGGGCCACCCCTTCGCGATTCGGATGGCTTCATCAACATCGCCGGCTTCAATCAGGAAGTAGCCGCCAATCTGCTCCTTGGTCTCCGCAAATGGTCCGTCCGTGACAGATAATTGGCCATGTCGGATCCGCAGCGTCTTTGCGGTCGCTGCACTTCGCAGAGCACGTGCATCCAGCAGGTGGCCGCTCTTTTTCAAGGTTTCGACGTAATCCAGCGTTTCCCGCCGCAGGACTTGCCACTCGGCTTCTGTCAGTTCGTTGAGTATTCGCTCTTCCTCATACGCGAGGCACAAGTATTTCATGGAACCTCCCGAGCAGATCGGTGGCGGGATCGGATGCCATCGTATTGAACAACGACGCACCCCGTACTTCGGTTGGTGGGTGTCCTCGAGCTGCCCTTCGGTTGGTGGGTG
>SLSJ01000256.1 GCA_007130525.1 Ectothiorhodospiraceae bacterium
ACGGACCGGAAGACGGCGAAGGCGTAGCTGACACTACGTCGAGCCGGCTGCAGGGAGTACGCCCCGACACGGCGAGCAGATCGGCGTGCGCAGTAGAAGGGCGGTGAGATATGCGGGCTAGAAACCGTCCCGGGGGCGGTCCGGACCGCCCCCGGGACATTGATCCACTTCCCGGACCGGGACAGGGCCCGGGCATCGATTACGCAGGCGATGGCCGGCAGCGAGCCACCGCATCAATCGCCCAGCGGCGGTCGCGGCGGCAGTGACGGCTGCCCGGGCGAGGGACGACTTCCGTCTTGCTGTTTCACCGGCAGCCAGAGCGGGGAGTGGAGCACGTCCCAGGCATCGGCGGCGATGGCTTCGCCGGTGCCGGCTTCGAATACGACGTAACTCCGCCCCCTGTAGTGGCGCAGTCGCCGGACCATGCCAGCAAGCACGTCGCCGTCATCCTGGGCCAGCCAGGCGAGCGTCTGACCCGCATTGTCCGGATGTCGTGCCGCAAGCATGACTCCGTGGGTATCCCGAGCGAGCTCGTGTCCATCCAGCATTGCGCCCTCGTCATCCAGTTCAACGGCATGATCCTGCAACGCGCCGGCCAACAGATCCCGGAAACGGTTGTCCCAGCCCAGTATCCAGACCGGGCCGCTGGAAGGCAGGGCATCGAGCTCGCTGTCGAAATGAACGACGACATCGCGACCGCCGGCCAGTGACTGCACGAGATCGGCATAGGCGGTCAGCTGCTCGGCGGCGGCGTCCGCGGGCAGGACGACCGTGATTCGCCCTGGCGTGGACATGCCGCCCAGCACCGGCGGCGCTTCCAGATGATGCAGCTCACGGATCACATCGAAGCGCGGGTCCACGTAGAGGGCGAGCGGTTGCTCCGGCAACTCCAGCTCCAGTTCCATGGATTCCTCAACAAGAGGCACGGTGGACTCCCAGGCCTCGTCGGTCCGAGCGAGTTTCACGGCAACCGGCACGCGTAGGTCGAATGGTTCGGCGCCATATGTTTGCTCAAGCGTGGCACGCAGCAGGTAACCACCATCGTCACGGCGCTCCGATTCGACTCCGGAAACCTGGAGCTTCGGCGGGCTTGCCCGCGTCAGCGACTGCCTGAACACCGCCGCCAGGTTCTCGCCGCTTTCAGCTTCCAGCGCCCCGCGTATGTCCGCGAATCCCGCACGGGTATGCACATGCTCGCCATAGAACCGCTTCAGGCCATCGACGAAGGCCTCGTCACCCAGCCGTAGCCTGAGCGTGTGAAACAGCATGGTTGCATGGTCGTAGCCCACGGCTCGCGAGCCGTTGCCGTCCTCGCGGCTGCGACCACGAAAATCACGCAGCGGATAGAGCTCGCCCGCCCGCCGCGCCTCTGTCAACCTTTGCAGCGCGGAGCGTCTGAATGACTCGGCCTCGCCGCGCAGCTCCGCCATCAGGTGGTCGGCAAGGTACGTGGTCAGACCCTCACTCCAGTTGCCCTCGCGCATGTCCACGTAGACCCCGTTGCCCCACCAGCTGTGCAGAATCTCGTGGGGATAGGAGGTGTGCGGAATAAAGGGCAGCCGGAGAACCCGGGAACCGAGCAGGGTGTACGAGGGAAAGCCAAGCCCCGACTCCCAGTAGTTCTCGACGACGGCGAACTTGGGATAGGGGTAGTCGCCGATCAGGCGACTGTAGCGTTCGATATATTCGCCCGTTAGCCGCAGGTAAAGGTCGGCGAGGTCCTGGTCCGGCTCCCGCAGCAGTGCGATAGCCGGCACCGGCCCGGAATCGTCCATGTACCGGTGAAATGGCCCGGCGGCGATGTGAACGCCCTGTTGCGGCTGCGGCTCCGCCCAAACCTCGGTGACACCGTCACCTTCGTCCTCGCGAAGCTGGCGCTCGCCCTGGCTCATGGAGTACCAACCCTCCGGCATCTCCACCTGCATGCGAAAGCGCACCAGTTCATCACCGAAGCGGGGGTACCAGTAACTTGCCGGACCGAGTTGCACGCCGTCCCGGGAGATGGGTCCGACATCCCCGGGAAAGCGGGGGTAGCCGACGGCCCCGGCATAACGCAGCGTGACGCTGCCCCGTCCGCCCGCGTCGAGCAGGAATTCTTCGGGGCCTGCACCGCCGTCGGGGCCGGACAGCCGTTTCAGGCGTGCGTCTGACTCTTCCACCGAGGGGTGCAGCCCCGGATGCAGCGCGAAGCGCAGTTCACCGGACCACTCCTCCGGCAACCGGATTCTGTCCCTGACGCGGATCTGTCCGCTGTCCGGATCGAGGCGGAGGTGGATCTCATGCTCCACCACCGCCATCTGCCGGGCGGACGCGCCACCGTATCCTGCCGTCACCAGGACAAGCAACAGAACCAGACAGCGCAAGCCATAGCCGTAGATGGTCACAGTCTCATGCCAGCAGTCGCGCAAAACTCAACTCATTTCCATCGGGATCGCGGATGTGGAAGTAACGCTCGCCCCACGATGCGTCGGCGGGAGCGGACTCCGGCCGAAGTCCTGCTGCCAGAATACGCCGATACATGGCATCGACATCGGAAACCCGGATGATCACACGCCCCCAGCGCACATCGGGCGGCACTCCCACCATGAGGTTCAGGTATCCGGAGCCGACATGAAAACTCGTAAATCGCGCATCTCCACCACCGTAGCGCAAGCGCAACCCCATGGCCCGGTAAAAACGTACGGCCTGAACCATGTCTGCGGTGAAAACGGTGACCGCGCTTATGGACTCGATGCAAACATGTTCACCGCTCAAGGCACCGGCTCCGTTCGCAACCGCATCAGTCCTGCCGGGAGGTAACCTCCAGCAGGTGATAACCGAATTGCGTCTTCACCGGACCCTGGACTTCTTTCGTGGGAGCGGAGAACACCACGGTGTCGAACTCGGGAACCATCTGGCCGGGCCCGAAAGAGCCGAGATCGCCGCCATTGCGGCCGGACGGGCACCTGGAATGCGACTTTGCAAGCTCCGCGAAGTCCTCTCCGTTCTCGATGCGGGACTTGAGTTCGTTACACTGCGCCTCGGTCTCCACCAGGATATGTCGGGCTGTTGCGATTGCCATGGGTCTCTCCTTGCCGATTCGTTCACCGGGTTTGTCACCGCCGGGGCCGGGCCGCACCCGCAGGATGTGGCCGGACCGGCCATATTACGGAACATCCGCATCCTGCGCATCAACGGCGGGCCGGCCGCCGCGAAAACTGGACGCACGGACGTCAAGCCGGCAGGCTGCGCGGCAGAGACCCGTGCCGGAAACGGAGATTGCCATTGCCTGATGGATGCCCGCCCCGTCCCCGGTTTCCGCATCCACTGCGGGAATGCGCCCGACTTGCCCGCGCCCCCGGGATGCTGATACTGCTGACGCTGCTGAGCGCGTGCCGGACAGCGGACATGGAGCCCGGCGTGCCGGCACCCAACCAGCCGCCCGAAGAGCAGCTAGCGCAACGCTTCATGATATCGGCGGCCAACCCGCTGGCCGTGGAGATCGGCAACGACATTCTGCGACGGGGCGGCAATGCAGTGGATGCGGCCGTTGCCGTGCAGATGGCACTCACCTTCGTGGAACCCGGGGAAAGCGGAATCGGCGGCGGCGGTTTCCTGCTCTACCGTGCCGCCGGCGGCGGCGAGCCAACGGTATACGATGGCCGAGAGACAGCACCAATGGCCGCATCCGTTGACAGGTTCATGTTTCTCGGCCTGCGCATGCCGCTGTGGGCGGCCATCCCCAGCGGCCGTGCCGTGGGTGTGCCCGGCACGGTCGCCATGTTGCACCGGGCACACCGGGAACACGGCCGTCTGCCCTGGCCCGACCTGCTGCAGCCCACCATCGATCTGGCGAACACCGGCATTGAAATGCCCCTGCGACTGCAGGAACAGATCTCCCGCGACCGGTCCCTCCGCCTGTACGGCGACACCCGCAACTACTTTGTCACCCAATGGCGAGAGAGTGAGAGGCGGCTCCGCAATCCCGAGCTCGCGGAAACCCTGAGCATGCTGGCCACCCAAGGTCCGGATTTCTTCTACGAGGGCCCGCTCGCCCAACGGATCGTCGCTGCGGCGAACGGACGCTGGCCCTGGCGCAGCGACATCACTCTCGAGGACCTCCGCAACTATCGGCCGGAGAAGCGCCAGGCGCTATGCGGAGACTACCGCGAGTGGACGGTGTGCGGTGCGCCGCCGCCCTCCTCCGGCGGCATCGCCGTATTACAGATCCTGGGTATGCTGGAGCAGTTCGAACTGGGCGCCCTGGAACCCAATTCCGTCGAGGCCATTCACCTGATTACGGAGGCCAGCAGGCTGGCCTTCGCCGATCGCTTCCGGTATCTGGGCGACCCGGATTACGTCACCGTACCCACGGAGCCCCTGGTGGACGCGCTCTACCTTGCAGACCGCGGCCGCCTGATCGACCCGGAGCGCGCCATCGCCGACCCGAAACCCGGTCAACCGGGCGTGCGCCCGGAAATAGAGGAAGCCCCGGACCCGGTGGACGAGGAAACCGCCGGAACCTCGCACTTCTCGATCATTGACGCCGAAGGCAACAGCGTCAGCATGACCGGCTCCATTGAAGCGCCCTTCGGCAGTCGCATCATGGTGGGCGGCTTCCTGCTGAACAACCAGTTGACCGATTTCACCTTCCGTGCGGTGCAGAACGGTTTCGAAGTACCCAACCGTGTCGAGGGCGGGAAGCGGCCTCGCAGTTCCATGACGCCGCTCGTCGTTCTGGACGGGAACGACGAGGTCCGGCTGGTGATCGGATCCCGCGGCGGCAGTCGCATCATCGGTTACGTGGTCAAGGCCCTGATCGGCGTGCTGGACTGGCAACTACCGGTTCAGGAAGCGATTTCCCTGCCCAACTTCGTGTATCGGGGCAAGGGACTGGAACTGGAACGCGGCACCGAACTGGCAAACAAGGCGGCGGCGCTGCGGGACCTGGGGCACGACGTGCGTATGGTGAACACGCGAAGCGGCGTTCACGGTATCGAGCGCGTGGACGGGGGCTGGCGCGGCGGCGCCGACCCTCGCCTGGACGGAGTTGCCGTCGGAGACTAGCCCGCATATCTCACCGCCGTTCGTCACGAGGGCGTCGAGATGCCGCTGTGTCGGGGGCACGGACCGGAAGACGGCGAAGGCGTAGCTGACACTA
>SLSJ01000057.1 GCA_007130525.1 Ectothiorhodospiraceae bacterium
CAAGGCAAGGCGGAATCCGTGACCGATCGCCTGTTCCGCGGATCAAACCCCGGTCCCCTGCGCTCTCGGGTCTTCGGCATCCCGCGGTTCATTGGCGATGCCGTGAGGAACATGCCCGGTTGCGACATGGCGACTCGCGGTATGGCAATGGCCATGCTGATCATCGAAGAAGATGTCCGCCCCAAATGCCTCCAGAAAGTCGGCCTTGCTCATGCCGCCCAGGAACAACGCCTCGTCGATTCGAATATCCCAGTGTCGCAGGGTCCGGATAACGCGCTCGTGAGCGGGCGCACTGCGCGCCGTGACCAGCGCCGTTCTAATCGGACAGGCATCCACCGGATGTTCCATCTGCAGTGTGTGCAGGGCCGCCAGGAAACTCTTGAACGGACCGCCCGGCAATGGATCGCGGGCCTGCGCCCGCTCGCTGGCGGAAAAGCCTTCAAGGCCCTCGTTGCGGAACACCCGCTCGGCGCTGTCCGAAAACAGCACGGCATCACCGTCGAAGGCGATACGCAATTGCTCGTGACCGGCGTCCGGGTCATCGCCGGCGCCTTCGGGAGCGGGCATAATGGTGGCGGCCGCGTAGCCCAGAGAAAGGGCCTGCACCACATCGCTGGGATCGGCGGAAAGGAACAGGTGGGCGCCGAAGGCGGGGATGTAGCGCCATGGCCGTTCGCCATTGGTGAATGCGGCGCGCGTGATGTCCAGCTTGTAGTGTTCGATGGAGTTGAACACCCGCAGCCCGGTGTCCGCACTGTTACGCGATAACAGGATCACTTCCACACCGGTCGAGCTGCCGTTGAGCGCCAGCAGTTTGCGAACCAGGGGAAACGCAACCCCGGGTCGCAGGATCTCGTCCTCGTGTTCGATCTGGTACCGACAGTAAGCGTCAACGCCTTGCTCGATGAAGATGCGATGGCTTTCGCGCATATCGAACAGTGCGCGCGAGGAAATCGCCACCACCAGCTTGTTGTCGAATTGTACAGGCATGGTCAATGCGTCCTGGTACGGGCTGCCGGGATCGCCTTCGGGTGCCAATGTGCAAACAACGCGGAAGCGCCCCCGCGGCTCACTTTACACCACCCGCCTTGCAGGGGGTGAGCGTCGCCGCGCTCCGGCAGTCTCCTGCCACGGTGCCCATAAAGGCGCTTCAGGAGACTCGCACCTGCCCACAAGCCCGCGCTCGAGCCTGTATTCGTTCACAGCCGGGAGCGTGGTGCCGCAGTCGGTGGCGTTGCCTGGTCGGCCGCTGCGTCGCTAGCCCCGCAATCTCACCGCCCTTCTCCCACGCACGCCGATCTGCTCGCTGTATCGGGGCCTACTCGCTGTAGCCGGCTCGACGTAGTGTCAGCTACGCCTTTGCCGTCTTTCGGTCCGTGCCCCCCGTCACAGCGGCATCTCGACGCCCTCGCGACGAACGCGGCGGTGAGATATGCGGGGCTAGCGCCGCCGCGACACGCCCCGCGGCCCACGCGAGCGCAGGGATGGATCAAAGGTTCCATTAGCGCGTACACTTGGCACCATTGACCGGCGGCGGTGCCGCCGGCGCCGTCTTGATTCAGGGAGGCTTGCTGTCAATGGCAACGAATGATCGTGTAATCAGTGCGGGCAAACAACGTGCCCTCGAAACCAATCGGGTCATCCGCAACACCTACACCCTGTTGTCCATGACCCTTGCGTTCAGCGCCCTCATGGCCGGGGTGGCCATGGTCGGCAACGCTCCACCGCTACCATGGTTTCTGGTGCTCGGCGGTTATTTCGGTCTGCTGTTCCTTACCAGCGCACTGCGCAACAGCGCCTGGGGCATCGCAAGCGTGTTCGCCCTGACCGGCTTCATGGGCTATACGCTGGGGCCAATCCTGAGCTTCTACCTGACCGCCTTCGATAACGGCAGTCAGCTCGTGATGACAGCCTTCGGCGGCACCGCCGCCATCTTTCTGGGGCTCTCCGGCTACGCGCTGAGCAGCCGGAAGAATTTCAGTTTCATGGGCGGTTTTCTGTTCGCCGGCATCCTTGTGGCGTTCCTTGCGGGTCTGGGTGCGCTGGTGTTCAGCCTGCCGGGACTGATGCTGGCGGTGAGCGCCATGTTCATCCTGCTGATGTCCGGCTTCATCCTCTATCAGACCAGTGAAATGGTGCACGGCGGCGAGACCAATTACGTCATGGCCACCGTCGGCCTTTACGTGGCCATATACAACATCTTCACCAGCCTGCTGCACCTCCTGGGGGTGTTCGGCGGCGACAACTGACGTCCCAACAGAGTCTCGGGAAGCAAGAAGGGCCCCGCAATCGCGGGGCCCTTCTCATGGAGACGCTGATTTCCTCATGCTGTCGCCGCCTGCTCAAAATCCATCCCCGCGTCCCGATCCCCGGAACCATGCCAGCCGCTCCCGCAATCTGACCACGTCACCGATGATCGCGAGGGTGGGCGCGCGCACATCAGCCTCGGCCGTCCTTGCCGACAAGTCGCCAACACTGGCGATAATCACCCGCTGGCGATCGGTGGTGCCCTGCTCCACCAGGGCGGCCGGTGTGTCCGGATCCATGCCCTCGTCCACCAGACCGCGGCAGAAGGCATCCAGGGTGTGCAGACCCATGTAGCAGACCACTGTCTGACCCGGACGCACCAGAGCGCGAAAATCCACATCCAGCCCACCTTCGCGCCGGTGCCCGGTCACGAATACGCAGGACTGCGCGTAATCGCGATGCGTCAACGGTATGCCCGCATAAGCGGCGCAGCCACTGGCGGCGGTTATGCCGGGCACTACCTGGAAGTGCACCCCGGCCTGCATGAGTTCCTCGATTTCCTCGCCGCCGCGTCCGAATATGAACGGATCGCCCCCCTTGAGGCGGGCCACGCGGCGTCCGGACAGGGCAAGATCCCGAAGCCTGTTATTGATCTCCGCCTGCGGTACGGGATGCCGATCGCGCTGCTTGCCCACATAGATCCGTTCCACGCTTGCCGGCAGCAGTTCCAGTACTGCCGGAGCCACCAGACGGTCGTAGAGCACGGCGTCACACTGCTGCAACAGCCGCACGGCGCGCAGGGTCAGAAGGTCGGGGTCGCCGGGACCGGCGCCGATGAGATAGACCTCCCCGCGAGATGGGGACCCCGAAGCCAGGGATTGCTCCAACAGCGCCTCCGCCTGCTTCTCCTGGCCGGCCAGAACGCGTTCCGCTGCCGCGCCGGAGAGCAGGTTCCGCCAGAAGCCCGTCCGAGGCTCTCCACCCGGGAACCGGCACGCCAAGCGCTCACGCCCCCGGCGGACCCAGTCGACGATCCGCGCGTACCCGGACGGCAGGGCCGTCCGCAGTCGAACGCCCAGGTCATCCACTATGTCGGGGTCCGGATGGAACACGGCCACATCGGCGTCGGCAAGCGTCCACACGCGAGGCAGATGGATGTCGGAAAGCTCCGGCATGTCCCGAACGTGCACGGGAATCCGTCGAGCATGCGCTTCCCGCGCCAGCGCACGGTTCCGGTCGGGATCCTCATGCAGGGCGAAAACAAGGGCCACGGAGTCCGTAAGAACGCCTCCCCCGGATTCGATCACGTCCGCGCCGGCGGCCCGCAGCCTTTCCACCATTGCGCGCGCGTCCGCTCCCTCCCCGGCAACCACGCAGTGGCGGTCACGCAGCACCAGTCCGAGGGGAACGGGTTGAACCATGGGGTCGGATCCTCAGTATTGTCCGGCCGACGGACACCGCCCTGCGCGGCTCCGCCATTGGCGTAACGGTTTTTCGCTCCACCCGCGTCGATCAGCGGGTTGCGATGGTCTTCAACGGTTCAGCCGCGGCCGCTGTAGCGGCCCGGGCCCTCCATCCACATTAGAGGCCACATGCGCGGCACAGAACAAATGGTTTATTTTAGCGTTATGCTTGGTTGTTATAAAAAAGGATGTACCTGACATGAAGCTGAATCAGTTGCGATACATATGCGAGGTGGCGCGGCGGGATCTGAACGTTTCCGCCGCGGCAGAGGCCTTGTATACCTCGCAACCCGGCGTAAGCAAGCAGATACGGATGCTGGAGAGCGAACTCGGGGTTCAGGTATTCGAGCGCAGCGGCAAACACCTCACCCAGGTGACCCCGGCCGGCAAGGAAATACTGATAGCCGCAGAGCGGATTCTCGAGGATGTCCGCAATATCCGCAGCATTGCCCAGGAGCATGTGGACGAGTCGCGAGGCAGTCTGTCCATCGCCACCACCCACACCCAGGCACGCCACGCCCTGCCGCCCGTGGTCCAGGCCTTTCGGAAAAAATATCCCAATGTCAGCCTGCACATGCACCAGGGCACACCCATGCAGATATCCGACCAGGCGGCACGCGGCGTGGTTGATTTCGCCATCGCCACCGAGGCCATTGAGCTGTTCGAGGACCTGGTGATGATGCCCTGCTACCGATGGAATCGCAGCGTGGTGGTGCCAAAGGGCCATCCACTGCTCGATGTGCAGCCGCTCACGCTGGAGGCGCTTGCGCAGTATCCGCTGGTTACCTACGTGTTCGGTTTCACCGGACGCTCCAAACTCGACAAGGCATACCAACAGAAGGGACTGATCCCGGAGGTGGTGTTCACGGCTACGGACTCGGAGGTCATAAAGACCTACGTCGCGCTGGGCCTGGGCGTCGGCATCATCGCCACCATGGCCTTCGATCCGGAGCGGGACGACAATCTCGAAGCGATTGACGCCAGCCACCTGTTCGAGCCCAGCATCACCAACATCGGTTTCCGCCGGGGCGCCTATCTGCGCGGCTACATGCGGGACTTCATCCGCATGTTCGCTCCTCACCTGACGGAAGAAGTGATCGAGCGCGCCATCAGCGCACGCGGAAGGGAGGAGCGCATGGCGCTGATGCACGACCTGGAGCCCTATCTCGAGGACGCCTGATCAGCACCGTAGAGGCGGCACCGCCGGCCGCACTCCGCGAGGGCTCAGGGGTGCAGCCAGTCATCCCCGTGCATGTAGGATCGCAGCACCTCGGGTATGCGCACCCGGCCGTCAGCCTCCTGGTAGTTTTCGACCACCGCGATGAGGCACCTGCCGACCGCCAGGCCGGAGCCATTCAGCGTGTGCAGCAGTTCCGGCTTTCCGGTTTCCGGATTGCGCCAGCG
>SLSJ01000053.1 GCA_007130525.1 Ectothiorhodospiraceae bacterium
CCCCCCGTCACAGCGGCATCTCGACGCCCTCGCGACGAACGGCGGTGAGATATGCGGGCTAGTGGCGGGCCTTTCGCTTTTGCAGCATCCGCAGTATCCACCAGGCAGCGACGGCCCCCGTGAGGTGTTTGAGGGTGTGGCCGCTGACGGTTTCGCGCAGCAGGGCGTACACCTGGGCATCCAGCAGGTCGAAGGCCCGCGCCGCGCAGTAAATGCCGATGGCTGTCACGAAGCTGCCGCCATGGCTGTAGCGCGGGGTGGTCAGCAGCACCAGCAGTGGCGTTAACAGCATGGGTATGGCCTGGACCAGCATGTACGGACGCAAATCGCCATGGCCGGCGAGTTCGCTCCAGAGCCAGTATCCCGTGGCAGCGGCACCGCCCAGGACCAGGAGCGGCAGGGCGGGCTGGCCGACAGTCCGACCCAGGCGCTCATTGAGAATGGCGGCAAACAGCGCCATGAAAGTCACGGCCATGGGCAGGCGGTCCCAGAACAGGGTGGTGTGCTGCGGGTCCAGGTGGTAGTAACCCGAGCCCAGACCGATACCGATCAGTCCGGGAAAAAACACCAGGTACGGACGTGCGTCGGCTGGATGCCGGAAGGCGTCGGCGGCCGCCCGTCGCCAGCACCACAGAAAACGAAGTCCGGCCAGTCCCACCAGGATGAATGCCAGATTGGACAACACATGGAGGCCGTTCGGTATGCCAAGTACCGGCCGCTGATCGGCGAAATCGTGGTAGGCGTCCGGCTGGGGTATGGGCGGAATCAGCAGCAAGACCGCCAGGACGATACCGATGACCAGCAGTAGCAGTCGGCCTTGCCGGATGCCCATGAGCCGTGCCTCTGCATACGATGGCCGGAAAAGCTGGGGTGTATCTCAGTCCGCGAATTCCGCCACCACCGGGGCATGGTCGGACGGGCGCTCCAGGCGCCGCGGTTCCACGTCAACGCGGCTTGCGATACAACGCTCCGCCATGGCCCGGTTGGCGAGTATCAGGTCGATGCGCAGACCACGATTGCGGCGGAAATTATTCATCCGGTAATCCCACCAGGAAAATACCCCTTCCTCCTGGGGGAACAGGCGAAACGTATCCGTGAGCCCCAGCTCCAGCAGGCGCTTCAGGGCGGCATGCTCGGGCTCGCTGAAAAGTATCTTGCCGCGCCATTCCTCCGGATCGTGAACGTCCGCGTCCTCAGGGGCGATGTTGAAATCGCCGACGACCACGAGGTGGCGATGCGCGGCCAGCTCATCGGCGAGCCAGGCGCGCAGTTTTTCAAGCCAATCCAGCTTGTAGGCGTACTTGTCGGAACCGACCTCGGCACCGTTGGGTACGTAGAGATTGATGAACCGCAGGTCGGCTACCGTTACCGCGAGTACCCGCCGTTGCGGATCGTCAAGCCCGGGGATGTCGGTGACTACGTACTCCGGCTGTTGCCGGGCCAGCACGGCGACGCCGTTATAGGTGGGCTGCCCGGCATAAACGGCGTGGTAACCGGCATCATGAAGGACTTCGACCGGAAACCTGTCATCCGGAAGCTTGGTTTCCTGCAAGCCCAGCACATCCGGCTGCTCCCGCTGCAGCCAGTCAAGTACATGGGGCAGGCGAACCTTCAGCGAATTGACGTTCCACGAGGCAAGTTTCATTGATGTTCAGACTCGACGTTCAGGGTGCTCCCGGCGCATGGCCGGTGGGCGTTCATCCGCAAATCAGGTGTCACTGTTCGACTGCGTCATAGGCCTTCCGCAATGACGCCGCCAGATCCAGGAGTTCACCGTGCTCTGCCTGTTGCTCGCCGTGTGCCTGCCAGTCCTGTCCCTCCCAGCGGGGAACGACGTGCTGATGATAATGAAACACCCCCTGTCCGGCGGCGGCACCGTTGAACTGCAGGATGGAAATGCCGTCGGGTTCAAAGGTGGCGTGGGCGGCCCTGGCAAGGCGCTGCACCGCCAGCGAGCATTCCGCCAGTATCGCCGGGGGCATCGCGTGCACATCCGGATAGTGACCCTTGGGAATGACCAGGGCATGGCCGCGGGACGAGGGAAAGGCGTCCATCAATCCAAGCAGGTTGTCATCCTCGAAAATCAATGCTGCCGGAACGTCTCCTGCCACGATCTTGCAGAAAATGCAGTCGTCAGCCGTGGGGTATTCAGACATGGATGGTCTCCCTGAAATCGTTTGAATGGTCGGTCGGGCACCTGCTCCGGTCCCGCCGCCGGAGACGGTATGGCGTCGCCGGCCAGGGCGGTCCGATAGCCGCCGGCGCGGTCGGATCAGGCGGCCAGCCCGCTGTGTCTGAGAAGCGCGTCGATGGACGGTTCGCGTCCCCGAAACGCCACATACAGGTCCATGAGGTCTTCCGAACCACCTTTCTCGAGAATATGCGTGAGAAAGGCACGGCCAGCCTCGGAGCTGAAGATACCGTCTTCCTCGAAGCGCGAGAAGGCGTCCGCCGAGAGTACCTCCGCCCATTTGTAGCTGTAATAGCCGGCAGCGTAACCGCCCGCGAATATGTGCGAAAAACTGTTGGGGAAGCGCTGCCATGCCGGCGGCCGGATGACTGCGACGCGGTCGCGCACTTCCTCCAGGGTCTCGAATATGCGGGCGCCGCGGGCAGGGTCATAGTCAGCGTGCAATCGAAAATCGAACAGCGAGAATTCCAGTTGGCGGACCATCTGCATGGCCGACTGGAAGGTTCTGGCAGCCTGCATCCGCTGGTAAAGGTCATCCGGGATCGGTTCCCCGGTCTGGTGATGAGCTGCAAAAAGGTCCAGCGCCTCCTGTTCCCAGCACCAGTTCTCCATGAACTGGCTCGGCAGTTCCACGGCATCCCAGGGGACCCCGGCAATGCCCGATACGGCGGCGTGGTCCACGCGGGTCAGCATGTGGTGGAGACCGTGACCGAACTCGTGGAAAAGGGTTTCCACCTCCTCGTGGCTGAGCAGGGTCGGGCGGCCCGCAACCGGTGGTGTGAAATTGCAGGTCAGGTAGGCGACGGGTGTCTGTACTTCGTCCCGGCGTCGGCGTCGCATCCGGCACACGTCCATCCAGGCGCCGCCCCGCTTCTTCGGTCGTGCATAGAGATCGGTGTAGAACTGGCCGCGCAGGCTGCCATCGGCATCTCGTATTTCGTAGAACTGCACGTCCGGATGCCAGGTGTCCACCTGTTCGGCGACCTCCCGGATCCCGACCTCATAGAGGCGCTCCACAACCTGGAAAAGCCCATTGATGACCCGGTCCACGGGGAAATAGGGCCGCAGATCCTCCTGGGACAACTGGTAGCGGTCCTGGCGGAGCTTCTCGCTAAGCCAGGTCACATCCCATGGCTGCAGATCGTCCAGACCATGTTGTTCGCGGCCATAGTCCTGCAGTTTCTGCAGTTCGCGTTCGGCCTGCGGGCGCGCCCGATCGGCCAGGTCGTAGAGGAAGTCCAGCACCTGAACGGGGGAATCCGCCATCTTGGTGGCAAGTGAGAGTTCCGCATAGTTGGCATAGCCGAGCAGCTCCGCCTTCTCGTGCCGAAGGGCCAGTATCTCTTCCATGACTCCGGTGTTATCCCAGCGTCCGGCATGGGGTCCCTGGTCGGATGCGCGGGTCGAGAAGGCGGTGTAGACCTCCTCGCGCAATGTGCGATCATCAGCATGGCCCATAACCGCGTAGAAGGACGGAAAGTCCAGCGTCAACAGGTATCCGGGGAGACCCTTGCGTTCGGCCGCCTGGCGCGCCACCGAGAGGCTGGACTCCGGCAGGCCGCGCAGCGCGGCGACGTCTTTCACGTGCTTTTCCCAGGCATTGCTGGCATCGAGCACGTTTTCCTCGAATTTCGCGGCCAGTTCCAAGAGCCGGCTGCCGATCTCCTTGAAACGACGCTTGCGCTTCGCGGGCAGGTCAACGCCGGAGAGCCGGAAATCCCGCAGCGCGTTGTCTACGGTACGCTGCTGGGCCGCACTCAGGTGTACGAAGTCATCGCGTTCACGCACTGCGCGGTAGGCCTGGAAAAGCTCCTCGTTCTGCCCCATCTCGGTGCTGTAGGCCGAAAGCTTGGGCAGGCAGGCATTGTAGACGGCCCGCAGCTCGCTGCTGTTCATCACGGAGTTGAGGTGGCTGACCGGGGACCAGGTCTTGACCAATCTGTCTTCCATGTCTTCAAGGGGTTCGACCACGCTGTTCCAGGTTCTCGGTCCGTCCCGGGATAGCACAAGCTCGAGCCGGGCACGGTTTCCGGCCAGCAACTCGTCGATTGCCGGCTCCACGTGTTCAGGCCTGATTGCCGAGAACCTTGGCAGGCCATCGGTGTCGAGTAGCGGATTCTTCATTTGGAGGGGCTCCAAGACGGCTCGTGTTCCAAGACTCTTCATAGCATGAGGGCATACATCCGGCTATCCAAGCACTCTGGGGCGTAAGCCCGACAGCATGCTATCTTTCGCGTCTCCACAGGAGAGGATGCCATGACCCAGCACTATGATCTTGTCTGTATAGGGGGCGGCAGCGGTGGCATGGCCACTGCACGGCGCGCCGCGCGCCACGGGGCGCGCGTCGCCGTCGTTGAACAGGACCGACTCGGTGGTACCTGTGTCAATGTCGGCTGTGTGCCCAAGAAGGTCATGTGGAATGCCGCACACTCCATGGATGCGATACACCGCGCCGCAGGCTACGGAATCGAGTGTGCCCAGGTCACGCTGGACTGGCCGACCCTGAAGGCCAGGCGTGATGCCTACATCCGCCGCCTGAACGATATCTATGCCGGCAATCTGGACAAGGAGAGTGTGGCGCTGTACAGGGGTCATGCCCGCCTCCTTGATTCGAGGACCCTTGATGTGGACGGTGTCCGCCTGACTGCGGAACACATCGTCATCGCCACGGGCGGACGTCCGGTTATTCCGGATCTTCCCGGAGCCGAGCTGGGTATCGATTCCGACGGTTTTTTTGCCCTGGACCAGCAGCCTCGACGCGCGGTGGTCGTGGGGGCCGGATACATAGCCGTCGAGCTGGCGGGCGTGTTCGCGGCGCTGGGGACGGACACCTCGCTGACTGTCCGCAGGCATGCTCCCTTGAGGAATTTTGACACTACCATCCAGGACGGGCTGCTGGCGATGCTGCCGCAGGAGGGCGTCGATCTGGTCACGGGGTTCATGCCCGCCTCGCTGAGGCGGGCCGATTCCGGGCGTCTCGTGCTGGAAGCCGCGGACGGACGCCGGATCGAGAACATCGACACCGTTTTGTGGGCGATCGGGCGTCGCGCCAATACCGATGACCTCGGCCTGGATAACGCCGGCGTGGAGACCCTGGAGAACGGCGATATCCCGGTGGACGAGTTCCAGAATACCAATGTCCCGGGTGTCTACGGCCTTGGCGATATTACCGGCCGCGTGCCGCTCACGCCGGTGGCCATCGCGGCCGGACGCCGGCTGGCTGATCGTCTGTTCGGCGGCATCGCCGAGAGCAGACTCGACTATGCCAATGTGCCCACCGTGGTGTTCAGTCATCCGCCCATCGGCACCGTGGGCCTGACGGAAGCGGAGGCCAGGGAAATATATGGCGACGACGCCGTAACCATTCACAGTACCGCGTTCATTGCCATGGACTACGCTCTATCGGAGGACAAGCGGCGCACGCGCATGAAGCTGGTGACCGTGGGTGAGGAGCAGCGTATTGTCGGGATCCACATGATCGGTGTCGGCTCCGACGAGATGCTGCAAGGCTTTGCGGTGGCGCTGCGCATGGGGGCGACGAAGCGGGATTTTGACGACACGGTCGCGATCCACCCCACCAGTGCCGAAGAACTGGTCACCATCTAGCCCGCATATCTCCCCGCCGTTCGTCGCGAGGGCGTCGAGATGCCGCTGTGACGGGGGGCGCGGACCGGAAGACGGCGAAGGCGTAGCTGACACTACGTCGAGCCGGCTGCGGGGAGTACGCCCCGTCACGGCGAGCAGATCGGCGTGCGGAGTAGAAGGGCGGTGAGATATGCGGGCTAGGGAGACGCTCCCTAGGAACGCTGTCGGGTTCGAGGCCGATCCGCCGCGCCGGATAAGCGTCGCGGGACAGAGCGCCGCCATTGCCAACAGGACTGACCTGTTCGGCATCCTGGTTCACTACCGGGGCGCGCCGACCTATCGGGGCGGCAACCTGCAACAGTCTCGGCCGGCAGGCCGACAGCCGGAGGCAGCACATGATTCGCAGTTTCAAGGGCATACGCCCCGATATGGCGGAAACAGCCTGGGTTGACGCCACCGCCCTGATAATCGGTGACGTAGCGCTGGCGGACGACGTGTCTGTCTGGCCGATGACGGTGATCCGTGGAGACGTCAACTACATTCGTGTCGGCGCGCGTACCAATATCCAGGATGGGAGCGTGATACATGTTGCGCATGAGGGGGGGGTGAACCCCAAGGGATTTCCCACCCTGATCGGGGAGGATGTCACCATCGGCCACAAGGCGGTGGTCCATGCATGCACCGTCGGCAATGCCTGTCTGATCGGCATGTGCGCCGCAATCCTGGACGGCGCCGTGCTGGGAGACGAAGTCATCCTCGCAGCCGGCGCACTGGTTCCCCCCGGCAAGCGGCTGCGCGGGGGGCGTCTCTATGTCGGCAGCCCGGCCCGCGAGCAGCGAGCCCTGACCGACGACGAACGGGAATTCCTGCGCTATTCGGCCTCGCACTATGTGAAGCTGGCCCGGGAACACCGGTTCGGCGGCTGAGCGGACGGCAGGTGCCGGGGAAGATCCGGTGTGCACAGCCTGGCGCGTGTGTAAGCGCGCCGATCCGCCGCGACGTCGAAAGCCGGCGGGGCGTTGTCTGTTCAGTGTTTTCCGAGCACCAGGGCCGCCAGGAACAGGATCACCGAAGCCACGAACAGAACCTGCGCCGTTCCGGGAGCAACCAGCCCGGAAAGCCCGAGAAGCGCGGCGATCACCGCAGCGACAAAGAAAACCAACGGCCAGGAGGGCATGGAAGAACCGTGCAATCCGCGTCGACGCAGGAAGCAGTACGCTCGGTCAACTGGCCCCGCGTGTCAACGTACCGGTTCGCTGATGGAGATCCCCGATGACGGTGCCGCCGTTCTGCATGGCTGGAACCACCGTGCCCCCCGGCACGCGGGCAAGCATTGATCTGCCCGCGGGCTATCTCTACACGCACACGCCGCTCAGCATCCCGGTGCACGTGGTACATGGCCGTAAACCGGGACCCTGCCTGGTGGTGTCGGCTGCCGTCCACGGCGATGAGATCAACGGGGTCGAGATCATACGCCGGATGCTGCGGTTGCCGGCGCTGCGGCGATTGTCGGGCACCCTTGTGGCGGTACCCGTGGTCAACGTGCTGGGGTTTGTGGGCCGATCGCGCTATCTGCCGGACCGCCGTGATCTCAATCGCTGCTTCCCCGGGAATGACAGGGGCTCGGTGGCGGCACGGCTCGCCTGGCTGTTTCGCACCGAGGTCCTGAGCAGGGCCAGCCATGTGGTGGATCTGCACACCGCGGCGATCCACCGTGACAATCTGCCGCAGATTCGTGCCGATCTGGATGACGCCGGGGCCGAGGCGCTGGCAAGGGCATTCGGCGTGCCCGTGGTGATCCACTCCCCGATTCCGGATGGCAGCCTGCGCAGTGCGGCACGGAACCTGGAGGTGCCCGCGGTGACCTTCGAGGGTGGCGAGGCCCTGCGCTTCGACGAGTCGGCAATTCGCGCCGGACTTCGTGGCCTGCAGCGCGTAATGCGTCATCTGGGTATGCTGGCGGCGAGCCGTTCAGGCAGAAAGCCTGCGGAATCCCAGTATATCGCCGACTCCAGCAGCTGGGTGCGCGCAAGTCAGGATGGCATACTGCGGGCGGTGGTAGCCTTGGGAGACAGGGTCAGGCGGGGGCAGCCGCTGGGATGGATCTCGGATCCGTTCGGTGACCGAGAGGCGGTGGTGGCGGCGAATGCGCCCGGGCTGGTCATCGGACGGACCAATCTGCCCCTGGTGCACCAGGGCGAGGCGCTGTTTCACATCGCTCGATTCGATCAGGTGGGACGGGTTTATCGGGACATGGCACGCTACAGCGAGGCCCTGGAGAACGAAGAGGACTGGCCGGAACCGCCGATCGTCTAGCCCGCATATCTCACCGCCTTCTACTACGCACGCCGATCTGCCCGCTGTGTCGGCGGCGCACTCCTTCCAGCCGGCTCGACGTAGTGTCAGCTACGCCTTCGCCGTCTTCCGGTCCGTGCCCCCCGTCACGGCGGCATCTCGACGCCCTCGCGACGAACGGCGGTGAGATATGCGGGCTAGGACCGCTGCGCATTCTTCGCCGGTTCGCGCCCGAGTCCGATTGCGGCGGCCTGGCAAGGCGCGGTGCCGGCCCGGCAGCCGGCGCCCTCCGCATGAAAGCCATCTACCTGGCCGTCAGCATTAGTCTGATTCCCAGTAGCGTCATCAGGAGCCCGACGGCCAGGCCGGCGAGCCACAGGGCGCCGCGCTCCCGTGCCAGCCGATAGACGGAGCCGGCCGAGATCCAGAGTGTGTCATCGGCGCTGACCACGAACCCGACTGAGCGGTCGAGTTCCGCGGAGCGTGGAGCAATGGCGCTCCAGCGACCCTGGGTTTCCAGGCTGCGCTCGCGTTCCACCAGGGTGATGCGATAAAGCCCGTCGTCGCTGGCCGCGAACAGCTCCAGGCTGCCATCCCGTTCTTGCCGGTGCAGATCGAGCACGCGGCGTTCTCCCAGGCCGTCGTCAATGTGTTGCCAGCGCTGACCCGGGATGGCCTGCCAGAACAGGCCCTGGTCCGTCCCGGCCAGCAGGGTGTTGTTGCCGGCCGCGCGCATGGACAGGATGTTGACGGGATCCGGAAGGCCGTCACTGTTGGGCTGCCAGCTGTCTTCACCCGGTTCAAGTGTCCAAAGGCCCTGTCCGATGGTTCCGGCATGCCAGGCGACCCCATCATCGAGCACCTGCGCCTGTACCCGGTACACGGCGGCACCGTCCAGCGGTTCGGCGAGGTCCCAGTCTTGCTGCGTATCGTCCACTCTCAGCACTACACTGCTGCCGGTGGCGATCGCCAGCACGCCATCATGCTGATGCAAATGGCTGATCCGGCCAGTCGGCAGTATGCTTTCGCCGTCGGGGCGGTAGAGGCCGTCAGGCGTGCCGATGAGAATGTCTGTGTCATGTCCCAGCATCGTTATCGGTAATTCGCCCGGGGTGCCGCCCATGTCACGCCACTGCCCGTCGGGATCCCAACGCCATAGCCGACCGGACTGTGTGCCTGCCAGCAGAACGTCATCGCCGGTGGCGACCAGGGTTGTAACGTGTTTGTATCGCGCCGGGTCGTCGTGGACCCAGCGGGCCTGGCCGGGCAGCATCAGGGTCGCCAGCATAAGCACTACGCCGGCAGCGATCAGGAACGGGGGCAGCAGTCGTGTGGTCATTTGTATCCATGGCTTGTGAAATACTGTACTTGCAGTATGTGACGCCGGCCGTGAGGATGGAAACCCTGCAACGCACGCTGCCGCTTCAGTGACCCGCCGGGATGGCCGTGGCCGGAACGCCCGCCGAGGTTGTCAGCGTCAGCCGGAGTTGAGTCCTTCATGCCCATGTATGGTTCCGAAGATCAGCAGACAATCCGCTCCGGGCGCCCGGCGGCGCTGCCGCCCGTGGTCCTGACACTGCTTGTGATAAACGGGCTGGTGTTCATGCTGCAGTTGCTCACGGGCCCCGGCTTGTTATTGAACTTCGCGCTCTGGCCCGTGGGCTCCACCGGAACCATCATGACACCCCAGGGCGAGCACTTGGTGCCCGGTTTTCAGATCTGGCAGTTGCTGACCTACGGCTTTCTCCATGGCGGCATGCTGCACCTGTTCGTCAACATGTTCGCACTGTGGATGTTCGGGGCACCGCTGGAGAACACCTGGGGTTCCAGGCGTTTCGCGTTCTATTTCCTGTTCTGCGTGGTTGGCGCGGGCCTCATACAGCTGGTGGTCGCCAGCCAGGCCGAGGCCGCCTATCCCACGGTCGGCGCCTCCGGTGGCGTGTTCGGCATCCTGCTCGGGTTCGGCATGCTGTTCCCCAACGAGAGGGTCATGCTGCTGTTCCCTCCGATCCCGATGAAGGCGAAATACTTCGTTATCGCCTACGGCGCCTTTGAACTCTGGGCCGGCATAACGGGCACACTGGCGGGCATCGCCCATTTCGCCCACCTCGGCGGCATGTTGTTCGGTTTCCTGCTGATCCAGTACTGGCGAGGGCGGCCACCCTTCGCCGGCAGACGCCGCTTCTGACATGGCTGTCGGCCCGTGGACCGACTGACCCGCATCTGGCAGCATCGCTGCGCTAGCCGGCATATCTCACCGCCTTTCTACTGCGGACGCCGATCTGCTCGCCGTGTCGGGGTGTACTCCCTGCAGCCGGCTCGACGTAGTGTCAGCTACGCCTTCGCCGTCTTCCGGTCCGTGCTCCCCGTCACAGCGGCATCTCGGCGCCCTCGCGACGAACGGCGGTGAGATATGCGGGCTAGGATCACGCGGGAGAAATCTTGATGGCCGATTCACCCAGGCTTCTGCGTCTCTCGGGCAATGAAATCGCACCGTATCTTGACGCACTGGCTGATCTCCGGATTGAGGTGTTCCGGGAGTTCCCCTATCTCTATGACGGTGATCATGACTATGAACGCCGCTATCTGCGGACCTACGCGGAATCGGAACTCAGCGTGTTCATCGTGGCGCTGGCCGGCAGCGAGGTGATCGGTGTATCCACGGGGATCCCCCTGCGGGACGAAACCGAGGAGTTCAAGCGCCCCTTCAGGGAGCGGGACTTCGACGTCGATGGGATCTTCTATTTCGGTGAGTCGGTGCTGCGGCGCTCCTGGCGCGGCCGTGGTCTTGGGGTGGCCTTCATCCGGGAGCGGGAGGCATTCGCACGGGAACACGGATTCCACACCGCGGTGTTCTGTGCGGTGGAGCGTCCCGACGACCACCCGCTGCGACCCCCCGACCATGTGCCGCTGAACCGTTTCTGGGAAAAGCGCGGTTACCGGCGACAACCGGACCTGACGACCACCTACCGCTGGAAGGATGTCGGTGAGCAGGGGGAGACGGACAAGCGCATGGTGTTCTGGATGAAGCGGCTGGATGGATGAGGCAGGGCCCGGAGTGGCTTCGGCACTCCCTATTCCCCCAGACCGCCCAGAAGCACCAGGAAGGCGACCACCGCGGTAACCCCGTGCAGCACGATGAGCGCGGCGAACGGAGGTTCGTTCATGCGCCTCACCAGACGCATGAACACGCCGCCCACCAGGGCCAGCAGAAAGAGGAAAAAGGCGCTGTTGAACCACAGGTTCTCCGGACCGGTGAACACGCGGTAGCCGAGCAGAACAAGTGCCGATGTGGCCACCAGCCCGTGTACGGTGGCCACCCGCGCAGCGGGCCGTCCACCCCGCAACCCCAGGAATGCGGCGGTTCCGCCCAGCACGAGCGCCGTCAGGAATGCCATTGTGATCAAGGTGTTCATGTCCCGCCCAGGTTGCGTCGAACAGGATTTCCCGAGGACCGGCGCAGTCTACCGGGCTGACGGGTGGACTGCACGGCCCGGAGCGGTTTGGCGCCTTCCCCCGGGGTCATCGCCGCAGACCGTCGGTCACGAGCATGGCGCGAACGCGGCCGGCGCGGCGATCATGGTGGTCGGTCACCCGGGTTGTTCCTCCACATACCAGGTGGCATCCGGATGCAGCTGTTGCAGTTCTTCCTCGTCGGGCGGCTCGAACGAGGTGAGCTGGTGTTCGAGCACGGCCAGGTCGGCCTCCGACGGGTCATTGCGGGCCGCTTCGCGTTCCCGAAGGCGCCGCTTCAGTGTGCTTACCGGAGCGTTGCAGGCCAGAAGCCTGTAGGGGATCTGCATCTGCCGGGCAAGGTCCTGAAACAGTCTCCGCTCGCTACGTCGCAGGCAGGCCGCGTCCACGACCACGGACCACCCGGCCCGGAGCAGGTGTTCGGCCAGCTTGACCAGGTATGCGTAGGTGGCCTCGGTCGCCTGCCTGCTGTAGATATCGCCGGCCACCGCGGAATCCGTGCGCGCCATGGGGTGGAGCCCATACAGACGCTTGCGCTCGACATCGGAGCGCAGCCGGATGGCGCCGGAGCGTTGAATCAACTCCAGTGCGGCTGTCGATTTACCGCTGCCGGAAAGCCCGCAGGTGACGGTCAGCGACACCTCGCCGGGCCTGGAACAGGCTTCGGCAAGACCGATGTACCGGGCCAGTGCCTTCGAGATCCGCCCGTGTTCCGCGGCGGCCAGCGTTTTGTCGGTCAGTCGTATCGCCTGGATCTTGGCCCGAACCAGCGCCCGGTAAACCTGGTAGAAACGCAGCAGCGGGATACCGTCATAATCGCCCGTGGCATCCAGATAGCGGCTCAGGATCCGTGCCGACGCGTCGCGCCGGCCCCTGTAGTCCAGATCCATGCACAGGAACGCAAGTTCGTTCATCACGTCGATCCAGCGCAGGGCTGCCGAGAATTCGATGCCATCGAATGGAACCGGGCGGTCGTCCAGCAGCACGATGTTTTCCAGGTGGAGGTCGCCGTGACACTCGCGGATCATCCCGGTCGAGATTCGTGTCCCGACCAGTGTTTCGAGCCTCTGCGCTTCGCTCGCCATCCACCGGTCGAGATTCTCCACCCGGGTGAGGAGGTCGCGATCGGCCAGGATCTCCAGCAACTGGGAGGCATTCTCCAGTACCGGCCCGAGTTGCGCGTCCACGCTGGCGAGTTCTGTCGGCAGGCTGTCTGACGCCGCCTGTGTGTGGTGGAAAGTGGCAAGATCGTCGGCGAGCTGATCCAGATGTCGGGGCTGCAGTTCGCCGCGCAGCAGGACCTGATCCAGCCGGGAATCCTGGGGAAAGCGACGCATGCGCACGGCGTACTCCATGACCTCCCCCTTGCCGTCCATGCGCGGTTGTTCGGCACTGCCGGCGATGCGTGAGACGCCCTGATACAGGGAGTCCGAGAAGCGGCCGTTGAGCCGTATTTCCTCTTCACAGCACAGCCGTCGCTTTTCAAGCGTCGTAAAATCCAGAAAACCGAGGTCCAGGGGCTTCTTCAGCTTGTAGGCGTAATCGCCTGCCAACAGCAGTGTCGAGATGTGCGTTTCCAGCAGTTCCACCCGTGACACGGCGTGCGGAAAGCACGCGGGATCGGTCAGCCGCCTGGCCAGGCGGCGGTGCGCTTCCAGAGTCGTATCCTGCATGGCGCTGAGAGGACTGCGTTGGCTTTGCCGGGAGACCTTACACTAACACGGGTGCATGCGGTTGGCGCCGTTGCCGGTTCAGCCCTACTGCAAACGCTCCCTAAGGCCCTTGATCACCGCGGCCGTCTCCGGCCTCACGCCGCGCCAGAGCAGGAATGACTCGGCCGCCTGTTCAACCAGCATGCCCAGCCCATCGAGCACCTGGCCGGCGCCCTGTTTCCGGCTCCAGCGCATGAACGGTGTTTCCCGTGACCCGTATACCAGGTCGTAGGCGCTGGACTCCGCGTGAAGGATGCCGTCCGGCAGTGGCGGCATATGGCCGCTGAGACCAATCGAGGTGCCGTTGATGACCAGGTCGAACGGTGCCATGTCCCGGAGATCGTCGAAGCCGTGGGCGGAGGCAGGCACGTTTCCGCATAGCGGCAGCAGCGCGTCGGCGCGTGAAGGGGTGCGGTTGGCAAGCGTAATGCTGGCGGGAGCCTTTCCGGCCAGGGGATCGAGGATGCCGCGCACCGCCCCGCCTGCACCCAGGATGAGAATGCGTGCGCCGGTGACGGCCACGCCGTGGTTCTGAAGATCGCGCAGCAGACCGACGCCATCGGTGTTGTCGCCGAACAGTTCACCGCCGTCGAGGAGCGCGATCGTGTTGACCGCGCCTGCGTGTTCGGCGCGCGAGCTTCGCTGATCGACGGCATGCCATGCCTGTTCCTTGAAGGGGACGGTGATGTTGAGGCCGCGCCCGCCACTGCCGAAAAATCTCTTCACCGCCTTCACGAAGCCATCCAGGGGGACTTCCTCGCGCTCGTATATCAGATCCTGTCCGGTTTGCTCCGCGAAGCGGGCATGTATCCAGGGTGACTGACTGTGGGCGACGGGATTGCCAAAAACGGCATAGCGATCGGGCATGCGGGCTCCGCGGATGAGGGTCAGGGCCGTGTGCGGTCACGACGAGCATAAGGCGTTCACGCGGCACGATACAACGCTCGCCCTGGCCCGCATATCTCACCGCCCTTCTACTGCCCACGCCAATCTGCTCGCCGTGTCGGGGCGTACTCCCTGCAGCCGGCTCGACGTAGTGTCAGCCACGCCTTCGCCATCTTCCGGTCCGTGCCCCCCCGTCACAGCGGCATCTCGACGCCCTCGCGACGAACGGCGGTGAGAAATGCGGGCTAGCTGAACGATATGCGCATGATGTGGAAGAAGATCACGGACAGTATGCCGCCGGCGGGAAGCGTGACGACCCAGGACAGAAATATTCTGCGAACCGCGGACAGGTTGAGGGCCGCGATCCCGCGTGCCAGGCCGACGCCGAGCACGGCGCCGACCAGCGTGTGGGTGGTGGAAACCGGAATTCCGAAGGAGGAGGCCATGACCACGGTGCCGGCCGCGGCCAGCTCACAGGCGAAGCCCCGGCTCGGGGTGAGCTGCGTGATCTCCCGTCCCACCGTGGCAATGACGCGGTGGCCGAGCATCAGCAGGCCGGCAACGATGCCGGCGGCGCCAAGCAGCAGCACCCATATGGGAACGGGGGCCTTGCCTGCGACCTCACCGCTCTGAACTATGGTCAGCACCGCCGCCACCGGGCCTATGGCGTTGGCGACATCGTTGGAGCCGTGGGAAAAGGCCATCGCGCAGGCGGTTATAACCATCAGGACCGCAAAAATGCGTTCCACGTTGGTGTAGTGGAATTCGCGGTCAAGGCTGGGATCGATGGGGATGCGGTCGATCACCAGTTTGCCGCCGACAGCCAGGGTGGCTCCGACAATTACGGCGATGCCGCAACTTTCGGCCGTGCTCAGTTCCAGGCCCACGTGCTGCAGGCCCTTGAGCGTCGTCATCAGTGTCATGATGAAGCCGGTGGCGAATATGTAGAGGGGAACGAATCGTCGGGCACTGGTGATTGGGTCGCGCCGGTCCAGGATCAGCAGCTGCACCGAGCGGAATAGCATGTACGCAACGCAACCGGCGAGCACCGGCGATATCACCCAGCTTGCGACAATGGAGCCCACCACCGGCCAGTGCACGGCGCCCCAACCCAGACCGGTAATGGCGAAGCCCATGATGGCGCCGACGATGGAATGGGTCGTGGATACGGGCCAGCCCATGGTCGAGGCGATCAACAACCAGGTGCCGGCCGCAAGCAGGGCCGCGAGCATGCCGAAGATCAGTTCTTCCGGGTAGTCTTCAAGCAGCCCCACCTCGATGATGCCGGAGCGGATGGTGTTGGTGACCTCGCCGCCGGCGAGGACCGCACCGGCAAATTCGAAAATGGCGGCGATGAATACCGCCTGCTTTATGGTCAGGACGCGTGAGCCGACCGAGGTGGCCATGGCGTTGGCGACATCATTTGCGCCGATACCCCAGGCCATGAACAGGCCGAATATGGCCGCGAGGATCAGGTAGATCAGCCCGTATTCCATGACGGAAGCCCCCCGGGGGCGCCTCTACCTGGCTAGCATGATCTGGAGCCTGGCGCCGACCTGCTGCGCATTGTCGGCGAGCTTGCCAACGAGTTCGAGAACCCGATAGAGGAACATCACGTCGACGGCGGGGAGGGTGTCCTCCATGTCGCGCAGTGACCGCCGCAGGCGGATCTGCATGTTATCGGTATCCTTCTCGATCCGGTCCAGGTCCTCCAGCAGCGCTTCCACCACCGCGACCTCCGAGCCGCGGAATCCTGTCTCCACCAGTTCGTCGAGCTCGTCCACGGTTTTCTTGGCCTGGCGGACCGCATCAATGGACCGCTGCACGAACTCCATGAACGGGGTAACCAGGGAGCCGGGCAAAGTCATCCTGCGGCCAAGAACGAGACCGGCAATATCCTTGCTTCGGTTGGCGATTCGATCCTGCAGACGAAGCATTTCCAGCACGTCGCGCCGATCGACGGGCATGAACAGGGTGCGTGGCAGGCGCATGCGCAGCTCCTTCTTCATGTCGTCGGCTTCGTCTTCGAGACGGGAGATCTCCGCCTGCACGGCTGCCACTTCGTCGAAGTCATTTCGCGCCACGGCTTCGAACAGGGGTACCAACTGCTCCGCGCACTCCACTGCCTTGGTGACGTGTTCCTGCAGGGGTTTGATGGGGGAGGTGCCGAAAATACCCGAGAAATAGCTTCGTCCGATCATGCGGCGCCCGTCATGGATGGTTCAGGGAACTGTAACAGAGCGGCGAAGTATATGGGAAAGCGGGAACGATGCCCAATGCGCGGCACCGGGCATACCACCTTCACGCCGGACGCTGGGCGCCGGGCGCTATACCCCTTCTTCCCTGATCCAGAGGGCCGCTTTCTTCGCGAAGTAGGTGAGTATGGCATCGGCGCCCGCGCGCTTCATGGCTGTGAGCGCTTCCAGCGCGCAGGCCCGCTCGTCAAGCCAGCCATGGCCGGCTGCAGCCATGAGCATGGCATACTCGCCGCTGACCTGGTAGGCGAAGGTGGGCGCGCCGTATTGCTCCTTCACGCGGCGGATGATGTCGAGGTAGGGGAGGCCCGGCTTGATCATCACCATGTCAGCGCCTTCCTGCAGATCCAGGCCGACCTCGCGCAGCGCCTCGTCCGAATTCCCTGGGTCCATCTGGTAGCTGTGCTTGCCGCCGCCGCCGAGGTTGGCCGCTGACCCGACCGCATCGCGGAAAGGCCCGTAGAAGCTCGAGGCGTACTTGGCCGCATAGGCCAGGATGCGGACGTTGTAATGATCCGAGGCTTCAAGAGTTTCGCGGATCGCCTCGATACGACCGTCCATCATGTCCGACGGCGCAACCACATCGGCCCCCGCCTCGGCATGACAGAGCGCCTGACGAACCAGCACGTCCACGGTGGCGTCGTTGAGGACATAGCCGGTGTCATCGATGATGCCGTCCTGGCCGTGGCTGGTGTAGGGATCCAGCGCGATATCGGTGATTACTCCCAGTTCGGGGAATGCGTCCTTGATCGCGCGTACAGCCCGTGGGACCAGCCCGTCCTCGTTCCAGGATTCGCGCGCATCCTCCGTTTTTCGCTGCTGGGGCACGACCGGAAAAAGGGCAATGGCCGGAATGCCGAGATCCACCACGCCGCCCAGGTCATCGATGAGCAGATCCAGACTCAGGCGCTCCACGTCCGGCATGGAGTTGACGGGCTCGCGGCGGTCATCGCCTTCCAGCACGAATACGGGGTAGATCAGGTCATCCGTGCTGAGCCGGCTTTCGCGCATCAGTCGCCGGGAAAAGACGTCGCGGCGCATGCGTCGCATGCGGGTGCCGGGATACTCGCCAATGCCTGGGATTGTGCTCACAATGCGTCTCCGTTTGTCGTGAACGGGCATTATGCCTGTGCCCGTGGCGACGACCCAAGTATTGCTGTCCCGAACCCGGACTGATGCAATCCATGCGCAGTGGGCCGGTGGTTCCGAACCACGGCCCGGGGTCGGCCGGGACAGACCCGCCTGCTTCCCCGCCCTGCAGTGCGAGCGGAACCAGCCCGCATATCTCACCGCCCTTCTACTACGCACGCCGATCTGCTCGCTGTGTCGGGGCGTACTCCCTGCAGCCGGCTCGACGTAGTGTCAGCTACGCCTTCGCCGTCTTCCGGTCCGTGC
>SLSJ01000042.1 GCA_007130525.1 Ectothiorhodospiraceae bacterium
CAATTGCTGCAGGACGAAATTTCACGGTAGCGTTCCTGACCGGGCAGCCAGACCTCCAGATCGTAGGTCCGCGCGGCGGCGAACCCCATGTCACCCGTACAAAGCTGCACAACCCGATACGGAAGCTCCAGCCGTTTCAGCACCTCTTCCGCGTGGGCCGTCAGGGTTTCCAGGGCGGTGGCGGAGTCTTCGGGCCGTACCAGGTGCACAAGTTCCACCTTTTCGAACTGATGTTGGCGGATCATGCCCCGGGCATCCTTGCCGTAGGCACCCGCCTCGGCACGAAACGAGGCCGTATGGCAGACGTAGCGAAGCGGAAGCGCATCGGCATCGAGGATCTGCTCCCGTGCGAGATTGGTTACCGGCACCTCGGCTGTGGGGATGAGATAGAATCCCTGCTCCCCCTGGATCGCGAACAGATCATCGCCGAACTTGGGCAATTGACCGGTACCCTGCATCGTCCCGGCATTGACCATGTACGGCACGTTCACTTCCACATAACCGTATTCGCGACCGTGGAGGTCAAGCATGAACTGGGTCAGCGCGCGATGCAGGCGGGCCATGCCGCCGCGCATGACCACGAACCGGCTGCCCGCGATTTTCGCCCCGGCCTCGAAGTCGAGCAGACCGTGCGCCTCACCCAGCTCCACATGATCCCGTGCCCGGAAATCGAACGTGCGCGGTGTCCCCCAGCGCCGAATCTCGACGTTGTCATCCTCGTCGGCGCCGACAGGCACTTGCGGATCGGGAATGTTCGGCATCTCCAGATGCAGGGCCTCGAGCTGATCGAGCACCCCGCCGAGTTCGCCTTCACGGGCCTTGAGTCGCTCGCCCAACTCGGCCACCGTATCCAGTAGTGGCTGTATGTCCTCCCCCCGGGACTTGGCCTTGCCAATGGATTTCGAACGCTGGTTCCGCTCGTTCTGCAGGTCCTGGACCTCCACCTGAAGCTGCCGACGCCGCTCTTCCAGGGCCCGGTAACGGTCCTTGTCCAGCCGGTAACCACGCGTTTCCAGGGCGGCGGCAACGTCATCGAGGTGGCTGCGAAGTTGTCTGGGGTCCAGCATCGGCCTCTTCCCGGTTTCTGATCAAGTCCGGCGCCGCGCGCCATTGGCGCGGCGACATACGCTCAAGGCCGGCGATTGTACCCGTTGCGGCACGTCAGGATAAGGCCGGCCGCACCGAACGGGGCGGCCGGGTCCCTTCCGCAAACGGGAACCGGTCGGATGAACAGGTCGGTACTTGCTACCGGCGCCCTTTATCGTGCTCCCGATCCAGGGACTCCCGATACTCCATCATTTCCCGGAAGCGTTTTTCCTGGCCGTAGCCGGAGGGCTCGTAAAAGCGACGGGCAGGTAGTCCCTCCGGCCAGCAATCGTGATCGCTGCCCGCCGGGTAACCGTCGGGCTCCACATGGGCATAGCGGTAACCCGCGGCATTCCCGAGTTCTTTCATCAGGCGCGTCGGGGCGTTACGCAGGTAGCGCGGGATTTCATAGTGCGGGTGTTCGCAGGCGAAACCCCTGGCCGCTTTCCATGCCCGGTCTATGGCGTTGCTCTTGGGCGCAACGGACAGGTGGATTGCAACGTGCGCGATGGCACGCTCACCCTCGTACTGGCCCAGGCGCAGATAGGTATCCCAGGCGGCAACCGCCAGGGGCAATGCGCGCGGGTCGGCATTGCCCACATCCTCGGAGGCGATGGCGGTCAGTCGCCTTATCACGTCCAGTGGATCACCGCCGTTATTGATGAATTGTGCGATGTAGAAGAGCGCCGCGTCGGTTCGCGAGGAACGCACAGATTTATGGATCGCCGAGAGCAGGTCGTAGTAGGCGTCACCACTCTTGTCCATGGCGCCGCCCACATGACCGACAACCTCGTCAACCGCCTCCTGGCTGAGCCGCTCCCGATCACCGTCCACGTCGGCGAAGTCACAGGCCGCCTCGAGAATGCCCAGGGCCCGGCGCGCATCGCCCCCGGAGGCCGCGGCCATGCGCCGCAGCAGCCCCTCCTCCACCAGAATGCCTCGCAATCCGAGCCCCCGGGTCTTGTCGCGCAGTGCCCGCCGAAGCACCTCGACCACCTCCTCACCGGTGAGCGGCTTGAGCACATAAACTCGCAACCGCGACAGCAATGCACCGTTGAGTTCGAACGAAATGTTTTCGGTACTGGCCCCGAGCAGAGTGATTACGCCGGATTCCACGTGGGGCAGCAGCGCGTCCTGCTGGGACTTGTTGAAACGATGGATCTCGTCGAGGAACAACACGGTCGGCTGTCCCCGCTGAAGTCGCTCCGCGGCGGACCGGGCCACCTCGCGGATGTCCTTGACCCCCGCGGCCACCGCGGAAAGCCGAACGAAGTGCGCATCCACGGCACCGGCGAGTATCTCGGCCAGTGTGGTCTTGCCGACCCCGGGTGGACCCCAGAGTATCAGCGAACGGACCGTCCCGGTTTCCACCATTCTCCGCAGTGGCTTGCCTGCTCCGAGCAGAGCCTGCTGCCCTACGAATTCGTCCAGGATCCTTGGCCGCATGCGCGCGGCGAGGGGCTCATGGGCTGCGGTATCGTTGTTCTCGAACAGGTCCATGGGGGGTCCAGTGCAAACGCCCGCGGTATACCGGGAGATGTCGTACTCCCTGCAGCCGGCTCGACGTAGTGTCAGCTACGCCTTCGCCGTCTTCCGGTCCGTGCCCCCGTCTCAGCGGCATCCCGACGCCCTCGCGACGAACAGCGGCGAGATATGCGGGCTAGCGGCGACTGCGCTCTCCGATGACATCAACGCCGGCTGGCGGACGGAAGTCAAAGCGATTCGGGTCGAGCCGAGGATTCATCTCCAGGTCACTGAGTTCCAATGAGTTTACCTGGCCCATGCCGTCGATGACGACGACCTTTCGAGGTACGCTGCCGTTCATGCGCAGCCGCACAAGGCTGACTTCCCAGCCTTCCTCTCTAGGCTCCAGTCGGATCCAGTCATCGTCCTGGTGGATGTGGAACTGGCTCTCCAGGTCCTCCAGACGTCCGCTGAGCATGAGCGCTGGTCCGGTCCCCAGAACTTCCTCAAGGGGCCGCACCGTCACCTGTTCCAGATCCTGGTCATGAATCCAGAGGTCGATACCATCGGCAACGATATCCTGCTCGAACGGCGTCTCGTAGTGCCAGTGGAACCGGTTGGGACGCTGTATCGCCAGCGTACCCTCGCTGCGTTCTATAAGGCGACCATCCTCGTCGCGTGTTTCCTGCACGAAACGACCGGAGAGACTGTCGACCTCCGTATAGTAGCGCTCCAGATCTGCAAATTCGGCGGCACCCAGGCACGGCGCCGCCAACATCAGCAAAGCCGCCAGCGGAATCAGGATTCGATGCATCAGGAAACTCCCGTTACCACAAGGCCTTTCGGTCGTGACTCAGCATAATCGCGCCGGCAGCGAACCGTCTCCACAAGAAAAGAGACCGCAGCGGCGGAGACCGGTTCCGGTCAATCACCGGGTGGAGGCGGGGCGAGCACCTCGCGGCTGCCGTTGGCCTGCAACGGCCCGACCACGCCGGCGGACTCCATCTCCTCCACCAGCCTGGCGGCGCGGTTGTAGCCTATCTTGAGCCGGCGCTGAACCCCGGAAATGGAGGCGCGCCGGGTTTCGGTGACAATCCGCACCGCGTCGTCATAGAGCGGATCGGACTCTCCGCCGCCTCCACTCTCCCCGGGCAGTCCGGGTATCGACAGGGATTCCGTGCCGCCATCGAGAACGCCGTCCATGTAGTCAGGCTCTCCCTGTTGGCGCAGGTGGGCCACCACTTTGTGGACATCGGCATCCGACACGAATGCGCCGTGAACACGTACGGGCAGGCCACTGCCTGGCGGAAGGTAGAGCATGTCTCCGTGTCCCAGCAGCGCCTCGGCACCCTGCTGGTCCAGGATGGTCCGCGAATCGATCTTGGAGGACACCTGAAAGGCGATCCGGGTCGGAATATTGGCCTTGATGAGCCCGGTAATTACGTCCACCGACGGCCGCTGAGTCGCCAGGATCAGATGCAGCCCCGCCGCTCGCGCCTTCTGAGCCAGGCGCGCGATCAGTTCTTCCACCTTCTTGCCGACGATCATCATCATGTCGGCGAACTCGTCCACCACCACCACGATGTAGGGCAATGGCTCGAGTAGCGGCGCCTGCGCCGACGGCTCCCCGTCCGGCGCCCTCCAGAGAGGATCGCGCAGCGGTTCGCCGGCTGCCGCGGCGTCGTGCACCTTGCGGTTGTATCCTCCGATATTGCGGACACCCAGCGCCGCCATCAACCGATAGCGGCGCTCCATCTCCCCCACGGACCAGCGCAGGGCGTTTCCGGCCTCCTTCATGTCGGTGACCACCGGAGCCAGCAGATGCGGGATCCCATCGTAAATCGACAATTCCAGCATCTTGGGGTCGATCATGATGAGCCGCACATCGTCAGGCTGGTTCTTGTACAGCAGACTGAGGATCATCGCGTTGACGCCCACCGACTTGCCCGACCCGGTAGTTCCGGCCACCAGCAGGTGAGGCATCCTTGCCAGATCCACCACCATGGGCGCACCGCCGATATCCTTGCCCAGCGCCATGGACAGAGGCGATGCCGCCTTCTCCCAGTCCTTGGAACCGATGATTTCGCTGAAAGCGATAATCTGACGATTCTCGTTGGGAATCTCCAGACCGATCACCGACTTGCCCGGAATGACCTCGACAATGCGCACACTGATTACCGACAGGGCGCGGGCCAGATCCTTGGCGAGATTGGAGATCTGGCTGACCTTGACACCGGCGGCCGGCTGCGCCTCGAAGCGGGTGATGACCGGTCCGGGCTGAACCGCCACGACTTCGACCTCGACGCCGAAATCGGCAAGCTTCAGTTCCAGTTGCCGGGACATGGCCTGCAGCGCCTCACGGGAATAGCCCGACTGCTGCGGCGGTGGCGGGTCGAGCAGACTCAACGGCGGCAGACCCTCCGGCGTCGGATCGGCGCGAAACAGCGGTATCTGCCTTTCCCTGTGCGCCTTTTCGCCGGGAGTCAGGGCCGGCAACGTGGGCTCGATCTGCGGTGCTTTCCGTCCCCGCACCTTTTCCGCCCTCTTCTGCCGGGATTCACTGCGCACCCGGCGGGCCCTGCGCCCCGCGAGTTCATCCCGAATCGTCACCAGACCCGCGCCGATCACGTTCAGGAACTTCAGCGCAAGCTTCCCCACCAGGTCGGCCAGCGTGACCCAGGAAAGCCCGGTGAACAGGGTGACGCCGGCAAGGAACAGGGCCAACAGCAGCAACGTGGCGCCGAGAAAACTGAACAGGGGGACCAGCAAGGTACCAACCAGTTCGCCGAGTATCCCGCCCGAATGCAGCGGCACCGTGCCGGCGACGGCCTGCACATGCAGCATCGCCAGTCCGGCGCCGGATGCCACCGTCAGCACGAATCCGGCCGTGCGCAGGCCGAACACACCCCAGTGGAAACGCCCGTCCTGCCGCTGCCAGCGCCATGCAAGCCAGCCCGAAAAGGCGATCATCACGGGGAACAGGTAGGCCAGGTAGCCGAACAGGAAAAGAAACAGGTCCGCGAACCAGGCACCTGCCACTCCGCCGGCGTTCTGGATCTGTGCCCCGGTTCCGCTGAAACTCCAGCCCGGATCGGACGGCGTATAGGTTACCAGCGCCGCGAACAGGTAAATGGCCACCGCCATCGCCAGGAACAGCACCGCCTCGCGCAAGCCGCGGGTCACGTGATGCCCAAGCGGGGATGGAAGTTTGTTCCCGGTTTCCGAATCAGCCAAAATGCACCTGAAATCTAGAATTAAGATTAATTTCGTAGAATAAGTTACTATCCCTGATGACAATTGCAATAGAAATATATCGCCGGTGGGCGACCCCGTGCTCGAACACGCTCAGCTTGCCGCCGGCCGGTTTTGGGTGCCAAGAGTATATCCGTTCACGGGCCCCGTAGACACGTCCATGACCTCGACAGCCCCATGGGGATTCCTTACCATCACGAGTCAGGAAACCGGCTCCCTATGCACCCGATACACCACGACGTTGCCGCCACCCGAGCCGAGGGACTCCCGGTTCGTCGGACCCGCATCGTCTCCATCCAGGTCACGCCATGCAGGTGCAGGTGATCAACTCGCTGGAAGCCGTCTCAGCCGCGACCTGGAACGCCCTTGCTGGGACCGCCAACCCGTTCCTGCGGCATGAATTCCTGATCGCGCTGGAGCGGAACGGCAGCGTTGGCCCCGGCACGGGCTGGGCCCCAAGCCACCTTCTCCTGAAGGACGGGGACAGGCTGCTGGCGTCAGCGCCCGCCTACCTGAAAACGGATTCGTGGGGCGAATTCGTGTTCGACTGGGCCTGGGCCAATGCCTACAGGCAGGCCGGCCGCTCCTACTATCCCAAGCTGGTCGCGGCCGTCCCCTATACTCCGGCGACCGGGCCCCGGATCCTGGTCGCAAACGGCGTCGACAAGGCGCAGGCGGCGGGCGCGCTGGCCGAAGCCGGGCGGCTGCTGTGCGAACGCCGGCAGCTTTCTTCCATGCACTGGCTGTTCCCGGACGCCGCTGACGCCGACAGCCTCCGCAAGGCCGGGCTTTCCCTGCGCAGCGGTTGCCAGTTTCACTGGACCAATGGCGGGTACCGGGATTTTTCCGACTTTCTGGACAGTTTCAGCAGCAAGAAACGCAAGAACGTGCGTCGTGAACGCCGACAGGCCGCAGCCACCGGTCTCGATTTCACCATCGTTGCCGGGAACCGCATCGAAGCGGCCGACTGGGCAGCGTTTCACGACTACTACCGGCGCACATTCCACGATCACGGCAATCTGCCGGTCCTGAATCTCGGTTTCTTTCAGGAAATCGGCCGAACCCTGGGCTCCCAGGTAGTCATGGTGCAGGGCCGGGACGCGTATGGCCTGCAGGCGGCGGCGCTGTTGTTTCGCAGTGACGATGCGCTGTTCGGCCGCTACTGGGGATGTCGCGAGGAGCGACCCGGCGTGCATTTCGAGACCTGCTACTACCAGGGCATTGAGTACTGTATCCGCGAGGGGCTGTCACGCTTCGAACCCGGCGCACAGGGTGAACACAAGATCGCGCGGGGCTTTCTCCCGTCCGTCACCCGATCCTGCCACTGGATTGCGGATCCGGGATTCCGCAGGGCGGTACAACAGTTCCTGGGCCATGAGTCCATGCTGATCGAGCGATACATGGAGGAACTGCACGGCCACAGTCCGTACCGCCATCCACCACGGCCGCACCAGTCAGCGAACGCGGTCACGCAGCCATGAGTCGACTGCCGCTTGCTTTGCTCGATGACATGCCGGAAGACTGGTTTCCACCTGTCTCCGAAGCGCTTCACCATCCCAATGGCCTGCTCGCCGTCGGCGGTGATCTCTCGGCAAGGCGGCTCATGGCCGCCTACACACGCGGTATCTTTCCCTGGTTCGAAGAGGGGCAGCCCCTGCTCTGGTGGTCACCCGATCCCAGGGCGGTGTTATTTCCGGATCGGCTGCGGGTTACCCGCAGTCTGCGCAAGCGCATGCGCAACGGTGGCTTCACGGTGACCCTCGACAGGGACTTCGCCGCCGTCATCAACGGCTGTGCAGCACCTCGTCAGGGGAGTTTCGGCACGTGGATCACGCCCGACATGGTCAAGGCCTACGGGGAACTACATGATCGGGGCATTGCCCACTCGGTTGAGGTCTGGCGCAACCGGGGGTTGGTGGGCGGTCTTTACGGGGTTGCCCTCGGGCGAATTTTCTTCGGAGAATCCATGTTCAGCAACTGCTCGGACGCATCGAAGATCGCGCTGGTCGCCCTGGCGCGACAACTCGATGACTGGGGGTACCAGCTTGTGGACTGTCAGATCCGTTCGCAACATCTGGCCACACTCGGTGCCCGCTGCATCCCCCGCCAGGAATTCATTGCGCGCCTCCAGCGAGGGCTGCTTGAAACTTCACGGCCGGGTCACTGGAATTTCGACGCCGACTTCAACCCGTTGTCGGTGCGGGACGGACAGGAACGATGACCGGCAACCAGCAATCCGGCACGTCACGTCGACTGCTCTGGCTGTATTCCACCGGCGAGCATGCGTGCTCCTACCTTCCGGAACGCATCGCACGGACGGTCTTCGTGGACCCGCGCTATCCCATCGATAATCGCCAATACGGGATGCTGGTAAGGCAGGGAATGCGGCGAAGCGGGACTTACATTTATCAACCGGGCTGCCCGACCTGTCAGGCCTGCAAGTCGTTACGCATCCCTGTCGCGGATTTCACGCCCAGCCGGAGTCAGCGCCGTTGCTGGTACAAGAATGACGACCTCCGGGTGATAGGGAGGAGGCCGGAATTCCACGATGAACATTTCCGGCTTTACCTGGATTACCTGACCAGGCGTCACCCCGGCAGCGGAATGGACGATCCGGACCCGGATCGCTACATGGAATTTCTGGTGGCGCCCTGGTCGGACACCGTGTTCTACGAAATCCGTTGCGGGGAGCGCCTGCTGGGCGTGGCCGTCACCGACAGAATCCCCGACGGCCTGTCCGCGATCTACACCTTTTTCGATCCGCGTGAGCGCAAGCGGGGACTCGGCATCTGGGCGGTACTCTGGCAGATCGAACACGCCAGGGCCGCAGGCCTGCCATACGTTTATCTGGGTTACTGGATCGCCGAGAGCGCGAAAATGCGATACAAGACGGATTTTCGGCCGCACGAAATCTATCAGGATGGGAAATGGCGGGTCCGGGTTGGCGAGCCGTCCGGGAAATGACCGCCAACCGGGGCGATTCTGTTAGACTAAAGCGTTTCATGCCGGCGGCCGCAGCGCCGTCCGCGTGACCCTTCGTCCACGCAAATCGGGAGAGCAGGACTTAATGGCGAGAGAAGATCATATCAAGATGAACGGCAAGGTTGTGGAAACCCTGCCCAACACCATGTTCCGGGTGGAACTGGAAAACGGTCACATCGTAACCGCGCACATTTCCGGAAAAATGCGCAAGCACTACATCCGCATCCTGACCGGTGACACCGTGACCGTGGAACTCACGCCTTACGACCTCACCAAGGGCCGCATCACCTACCGCGCCCGCTGAATTCCAATCAGAGGCTGATTGCTCACAACGGGCGCCCCAGGACACGGTCGCGCCCCGATGAAGCATGGAGTGGCGCCCTTTCAGTGCACCGCTTCCTCGACCATGTCGTAGTCGAACACGAGCTCTCCGCCCTTCTCCCGGATGACGACTTCGCCACCATGGGAGAGGCGCCCGAACAGCAGTTCCTCCGCCAGCGGCTTGCGGATGGACTCCTGGATGAGGCGGGCCATGGGGCGAGCGCCCATCTTGGGATCGTAGCCATGCTCCGCGAGCCAGATACGGGCCGCTTCGTCCACTTTCAGCGTCACGTTCTTTTCGACTAGCTGGACCGACAGCTCCTCGATGAACTTGTCCACCACTTGCCGCACGGTCTTCGGATCCAGCGCATTGAACTGGATGATGGCATCGAGGCGGTTCCGGAATTCCGGCGAGAAGCCCTTGCGTATGGCCTCCATGCCGTCGCGCGTATGGTCCTGCGGCCTGAAGCCGATGGACGGACGACTCATCTCCTCGGCGCCGGCGTTTGTCGTCATGACGAGGATCACGTTCCGGAAATCGGCCTTGCGTCCGTTGTTGTCCGTCAGCGTGCCGTGGTCCATCACCTGCAGCAGCAGGTTGAAGACGTCCGGGTGCGCCTTCTCGATCTCGTCGAGCAGGACCACCGAGTATGGATGCTTGATCACTTCCTCGGTAAGCAGGCCGCCCTGATCGAAACCGACGTAGCCCGGCGGTGCGCCGATGAGCCTGGATACGGTATGTCGCTCCATGTACTCGGACATGTCGAAGCGCACCAGTTCCACGCCCAGGTGCATTGCCAGCTGCCTGGTCACCTCGGTCTTGCCCACGCCGGTGGGCCCGGCGAACAGGAAGCAGCCCGTGGGTTTGTTGGGCGAGGCCAGACCGGCCCGGGACATCTTGATGGTCGCAGCGAGCGTCGCGATCGCCGTATCCTGACCGTAGATCATGGCTCTGAGATCGCGCTCCAGGGTTTCAAGCACCTTCATGTCGGAGCTGGAGACACGCTTTGGCGGAATCCGCGCCATGGTGGAGACAACCGTCTCGATATCGCCGACCGAAATGGTCTTCTTGCGTCTGGACGGTGGCAGCAGTTTCAGCCGCGCGCCAGCCTCGTCGATGACATCGATGGCCTTGTCGGGCAGGCGCCTGTCGGTGATGTGCTTGCCTGCGAGTTCAGCGGCGGCGCGCAGCGCCTTGGCCGAATACTTGACGTCATGGTGAGCCTCGAAGCGCGACTTCAGCCCGCGCAGGATGAGCACCGTGTCCTCGACACTGGGCTCGGGAACGTCGATTTTCTGGAACCGGCGCGCCAGCGCCCGATCCTTCTCGAAAATGCCACGATATTCCTGGTAGGTGGTGGACCCGATACACTTGAGTTCGCCACTGGCCAGCATGGGCTTGATAAGGTTGCTCGCGTCCATGACACCGCCGGAGGCCGAACCGGCGCCGATGATGGTGTGGATCTCGTCAATGAAAAGCACCGCGCCCGGGGTCTTTTCAAGCTGCCTGAGCAGTCCCTTGAGTCGCTTTTCGAAATCACCCCGGTACTTGGTGCCGGCCACCAGCGCTCCGAGGTCCAGCGCGTAGATGACGCTCTTCGAAAGCACCTCCGGAACGTCACCCTCGACAATCAGCTTGGCCAGCCCCTCGGCAATCGCTGTCTTGCCAACGCCGGCCTCGCCGACGAACAGCGGGTTGTTCTTGCGGCGGCGGCATAGCACCTGGATGGTCCGGTCCACTTCGGCACGACGGCCGATAAGCGGATCAATGCGCCCACGACGGGCACGCTCGTTGAGATTGGTGGCGAACTGCTCCAGTGGCGACTTGCTGTGTCCGCCTTCCGCGGCAGCCTCGTCCTCGGCATCGGCAGAGCCACCGACCGAGTTGCTGCCCTCCTCGTCTCCGGCAACCTTGGAAATGCCGTGGGAGACGAAGTTGACGACATCGAGCCGGGTGATGCTCTGCTTGTGAAGGAAATAGACGGATTGCGATTCCTGCTCGCTGAATATCGCGACCAGCACATTGGCCCCTGTAACTTCCTTGATGCCTGCCGATTGGACGTGCAGGATCGCCCGCTGCAGCACACGCTGAAAACCCAGTGTCGGCTGGGTCTCGCGACTGTCGTCCGGCGGCAGCAGAGGCGTCGTCTCGTCCAGAAATGCCTCGAGATCTCTCTTGAGGCGCTCCAGATCGGCACCACAGGCCTTGAGAACATTCACTGCCGTCGGGTTGTCGGTGAGCGCCAGCAGCAGATGCTCAACGGTGAGAAATTCGTGCCGTTTTTCCCGCGCTTCCTTGAAAGCAAGGTTCAGCGTGAACTCCAGTTCTTTGCTAAGCATGCGCTTTCGCCTCAGGTTGATGATCGGGTTGCGGCTGCTGACGCCAACATGAATTCGGACTTGCCCGGGGGCGGCCAAGTTCCCGAGCGCAGCCTGGTCACGTCTGCAAGTGTCAGGCTTCTTCCATCGTACACAGCAGCGGATGATCATGCTGCCGTGCGTAATCATTCACCTGCTCGACCTTGGTCTCCGCCACATCCCTGCTGAACACGCCGCAGACACCGGAGCCACGGGTATGCACCTGGAGCATCACCTGCGTTGCCCGCGAGCGGTCCATGGAAAAGAAGGTCTGCAGGATCTCCACCACGAACTCCATAGGAGTGTAATCGTCGTTCACGAGCAGCACCTTGAAAAGGGGTGGCCGCTTGAGTTTCGGCTTTGCCTCCTGGACGGATAGCCCGTCATCGTTGTGCAGTCGACGCTCGGTTCCCATCTGTCGAATCCCTGAAAAGATCACACTCTGCATACCATCAGTTTAAGGAAACACTGGCACATTTACACAACCGAATTCTCGTCCGGGGATCACGAAAAAGGCCCGGACGGGATACCCGCCCGGGCCTTCAGTCGGCGTCCTGGGCCGATATTCAGCCGGTCAGAACTGGGCCTCTTCGGTGGATCCCGTCAGCGCGGTCACCGAGGACTCGCCGCCCTGTATCACCGTGGTTACCTGGTCGAAGTAACCGGCGCCCACTTCGCGCTGATGGCGCGTCGCCGTGTAGCCATGCTTCTCGGCAGCAAACTCACGCTCCTGCAGTTCGGAGTAGGCGGTCATCTGACGCTCCTTGTAACCGCGCGCCAGTTCGAACATTGAATAGTTCAGGGCGTGGAATCCGGCCAGCGTGATGAACTGGAACTTGTAGCCCATGGCGCCCAGTTCCTTCTGGAACCTGGCGATCGTGGCATCGTCCAGGTTCTTCTTCCAGTTGAACGAAGGCGAACAGTTGTAGGCCAGGCGCTTGCCCGGATACTTGGCATGGATCGCCTCGGCGAACTGCCGGGCGAACTCAAGATCGGGTTTGCCGGTCTCGCACCAGACCACATCGGCGAACGGCGCATAGGCCAGGCCGCGACTGATGGCCTGATCGATTCCCGGCTTGGTCCGGTAGAAGCCCTCGCTTGTGCGCTCACCGGTCACGAACGGCTGATCGCGCTCGTCGACGTCAGAGGTCAGCAGGTCGGCGGCCTCGGCGTCGGTGCGGGCCACGAGGACCGTGGGCACACCCATGCAGTCGGCGGCCAGGCGTGCAGCAATCAGCTTCTGTACCGCTTCCTGGGTGGGCACCAGCACCTTGCCGCCCATGTGGCCGCACTTCTTGACCGCGGCGAGCTGATCCTCGAAGTGAACGCCGGCGGCGCCCGCCCTGATCATGGACTTCATGAGTTCGTAGGCGTTGAGCACGCCGCCGAAGCCGGCCTCGGCATCGGCAACGATGGGCGCCATCCAGTCGATGCTGTCGTCGCCCTCGGAGTGGTGGATCTGGTCCGCACGCAACAGCGCGTTGTTGATCCGCTCCACCACGTTGGGCACGGAATTCACCGGATACAGCGACTGGTCCGGATACATGGTGGCGCTCAGGTTGGCATCGGCCGCAACCTGCCAACCTGACAGGTAGATGGCCTGGAGTCCGGCCTTCACCTGCTGCAAGGCCTGGTTACCCGTGAGAGCGCCCAGCGCGTTGACGAACGGCTGCTCGTTCATGCGCTTCCAGAGCTTGTTGGCGCCCTGCGTGGCCAGTGTGTATTCGATCCGTACGGTGCCGCTGAGGCGGGCCACTTCTTCCGCCGTATAGCCACGTTCAACCCCCTCCCAGCGGGGGTTCTCGGCCCAGTCCTTTTCCAATCGCTCGACAACCTGCTGATTGTTCATGATGTACAACCTCCCGCTTCCGCCGAATCTGTTCGCGCGGAATATTTATGCTTGAAACACGCACGCGCCGCCGATCCCGACGAACACGAGCGTACGGGACGCGACACCGCCGTGGGCGCCGCGCCGTGGCCGAGACCATCAATCCGCATCGGGCCATCGGGCCGGATGCGGATTCGGGGAGGTTGCATACCGACAATCACGTTGTTACGCAGACCCGCTCGGTGATCCTGCCCTCTTGAGGCATTCGGCACAGGTCGGTACAACTCGCCCGACATCCATGATGAAGGCGATGGTCACGCGCCGTTGATGGCCATGGACGCAGCCCGTTTCCGGGCCGGTAGCCCGCAAAGGCCTCACCGGCTTCACGCGTCCGCCGAATCCGAATGTTATCGGCGGCCAGTGGACGCATGTTGGGTCATTCCTCGGTGCGGCGGCAATACGCTCTGGACAAGGCCGGCCGACCGTATTCTCGGTCGCCCGCACACCATCCCCGCACATTCGTGAGGCGGGATTGTATTGCCGCGGCGCAGCATTTGACAACACTCCACCGTCAATTTCTACTATTGACGGTTTTAATACATTGCGGCTCATGCCGCCACGCGCGATTGGCCGCCGCCACACACCATGGTGCCCCTTACGTGACCGCACAGTCCAGCCGTCTCTATTACAAGAACAACCGTATCAAACAGTTGCGGGCTTTCTGCTACGCGGCACAGGCAGGCAGCATTTCCCGGGCCGCGGAGCGGTTATTTCTCAGTCAACCGTCGGTATCGCTGCAGATCCAGGCGCTTGAGCGGGAGATGGAGATTACCTTGTTCGAGCGGCGGGGACCCAAGATCACGCTCACACCCGACGGCAAGACGCTTTACGAACTCGCCGTGCCGCTGGTCGAGGGTATCGATGCCCTGCCCGCCCGCTTCGCCGCCCGCACGGAGGACATGCAGAGCGGCCGCTTGGACATTGCCGCGGGCGAGTCCAGCACGCTCTATCTGCTTCCCGATCTGTTGAAGCGCTTCATGGATCTGTATCCGGACAATCCCGTCAAACTCCACAACCTGATCGGTGCGGAGATGCTCAATGCACTGCGTCACGACGAGGTGGACTTCGCCATAGGTTCCATGCTGGACCTGCCGGACGACATCAACTACCGGCCGGTCTATTCCTTCCCCACTTCCCTGATCACGCCCGGGGATCATCCGCTGGCTTCGAGGCAGAGCATCGAACTCGACGATCTGGCATCCGAGGCGCTGATCCTGCCACCCCGCCACCTGACAACCTGGCGACTGGTACACATGGTCTTGCAACAGCACAACATTCCCTACCAGGTGCGCCTGGAAGTGGGCGGCTGGGAGATAATGAAAGCCTACGTCGAGCGAGGTTTCGGTATCGGCATCGCGAGCAATATCTGCCTGACGGGACGTGAGCGGCTGGCGGTGAAGCCGCTGCCCGATGTATTTCCCCACCGCACCTACGGGGTAATGTGGCGGCGGGGCAAATATCTGTCGCAACCGGCCCGGCGCTTCATCGATCTCATGAATCCGGATCTTTTCCACTCTGCCCGGGATCCCCTCCTGGAGGGCAACCATGAACCCAGCGGCAATCAGGTGTTCGTGGCGGCGGGTGGACGGCCGCGAGGCTGAACCGGCGGAGAGGCCGCTGTGGCAGGCCTCCCGGGCGGCGATCCACGGCTCGACAGCCCCGCAAGGCACGGTTACGCTTCCCCCCCATGGTCTGGAAACCACATGTCACCGTCAGTGCCATCGTCGAACATGAACAGCGCTTCCTCCTGGTGGAGGAACGGGTCGACGGTCGCATGGTCCTCAACAACCCCGCCGGCCACCTGGAGCCGGGAGAAACGCTGCTTCAGGCGGTGATTCGGGAGACACGGGAAGAGGCCGCCTGGGAGTTCACTCCGGAGGCCGTCATCGGCATCTATCAGTGGCACCACGCACCCCGCGACCTGACCTTCCTCCGTGTCTGCTACTGCGGCGCAGTCAATGGCCACGACCCCGAACAGCATCTGGACGAGGGTATCCACCGCACAATCTGGATGACTCGGGACGAAATGCTGTCCGCCCGTGAACGCCTGCGGAGTCCCATGGTGTTACAGGCGATCGACGACTACCTCGCCGGCACCCGCTATCCGCTCGACATCATCAAGAAACTCTGAGACTGACACTGAACTTCTCGGTGCCGTCCTGAACCGACCGGTGGCCATGCGGCGCGTTGGCCCCACCCGATCGCGGGCCGAGGTGCGGCCCCGGGACTGCCGAGGGCCAGCGATGCTATTATGCCGACCGGTTCAAGCATAGGCATAGGGGCATGTCCGATCCGCGCGATACAACCGTCATCGTCGGTCTATCCGGTGGTGTGGATTCCGCAGTGGCAGCCCTGCTCCTGAAGGAGCAGGGCTACACTGTCGAAGCCCTGTTCATGAAGAACTGGGAAGACGACGACTCCGACACCGTATGCACCGCCGAACAGGACCTTGCGGATGCCACCCAGGTATGCGGTGAACTGGGGATCCCCCTGCATCAGGTCAACTTTGCAGCCCGCTACAGGCAGCAGGTTTTCGAGCACTGCCTGCGCGAGTTCGAGGCCGGCCTAACCCCCAATCCGGATGTGCTCTGCAACCGTGAAATCAAGTTCCGCGCCTTTCTTGATCACGCGTTGCGCCTGGGAGCCGATCTCGTGGCAACGGGCCACTATGCCCGGACCGTCTACGGAGATGCAGGCGTGGAGTTGCATCGGGGCGTGGATCCCGGCAAGGATCAGAGCTACTTCCTTTACATGGTCGACCGTGAAGCGCTGGCGCGCACGCTGTTCCCCCTGGGCGGGCTTCACAAGTCCGAGGTACGGCGTATCGCGGAGAACGCCGGATTCGACAATTTCGAGAAGAAGGACAGCACCGGTATCTGCTTTATCGGCGAACGCGATTTCCGCGATTTTCTGGGGCGTTACATCGCCACCGGCCCCGGCCCTATCGTGACCGTTGAAGGCGACGAGGTCGGCGAACATCAGGGATTGGGCCTTTACACCCTGGGGCAGCGCCAGGGCCTGGGAATAGGTGGCCGTCGCGGTCGCCAGGGCCCCTGGTACGTGGTCGACAAGGATCGTCCCGGCAACCGGCTGGTGGTCGCAGACGGCCATGACCATCCGGCGCTTTTCTCCGCCGCGCTGGATGCCGACGAACTGCACTGGGTTGCCGGCTCGCCGCCCGGCGGCAGCATCCACTGCACTGCCCAGATCCGTTATCGCCAGGAGGAACAGGCCTGCACCGTGAGTCTGGACAAGTGCGGACACTGCCGGGTCGATTTCGACACCCCGCAGCGCGCGGTTACGCCCGGACAGTCCGTGGTGTTCTACGACCGCGGCCGGTGTCTGGGCGGTGGAACCATCACCCGCCGACATCGGCTCCGGCCCAATCCCGCGGCAGCCGTTCAAGATGTCTGTGGATAGCCGGCTTCGGAACGAGGTGCTGGCGTTGGCCGCCCTGTTTCAGGCCGTCGGGGAAGTCCGTGACGTAGCCGAGAACGGGCGATCGGACCCGCAAAGGGTGGAAACCTGCATAACCGGTCTGCTGCGCACCTTCGAGGGCGACGTGGCCGAGGTCTATGGGGGCGATACGGCCCTGAGCGCCGGACTCTCGCAGCTCCAGCGTCAGCTGGCCAATCCTCGGGACATGGACCAGACCCGCTACGTCGTCATGTCCGTGCATCTCGAGCGCAAGCTGATGCGTCGGCGCGATATGCTCAAGACGCTTGCCGACGGCCTGGACGTGGCCCGCGGCCAGGCCGAGCAGTTCGGGATCACCCATGAAAACGTGATCGGGCGCCTGGCCGACCTCTATGGACAGACCATCAGCCAATTGCGACCCCGGATCATGGTCCAGGGCGAGCGGGTATGGCTGGAAGACCCCCGCAACGCCAACCTCGTGCGAGCCCTGCTGCTCGCCGGAATCCGCGCGGCAACACTCTGGCGCGCGTCCGGCGGCAATCGCCTTCGGCTCATTATCGGCCGGAATCGTCTCGTGCAGGCAACCACACAGCTGATACAGGAACTACACTGAATCCCAGTGAGATGCCGAATCATCGACGTTGCCGCGCGGGTACGCATCGGTCTGACCGCAGTGCACCGAATACACCGCGGAAGCGGACAGTCGGGCGAAGGCGGTGCGCAACCGCCAGACCCGGTCGGTCTTCGCCCCGGTGTCGTTCTACGCCGGCACGGTCAGCCCGCATATCTCACCGCCATTTGTCGCGAGGGCGGCGAGATGCCGCTGTGACGGGTGCACGGACCGGGAGACGGCGAAGGCGTGGCTGACACTAGCCCGCATATCTCACCGCCGTTCGTCGCGAGGGCGTCGAGATGCCGCTGTGACGGGGGGCACGGACCGGAAGACGGCGAAGGCGTAGCTGACACTACGTCGAGCCGGCTGCAGG
>SLSJ01000257.1 GCA_007130525.1 Ectothiorhodospiraceae bacterium
AGCCGCTGTTGACGATCGCGCTGCGCACGCGATCCCGGCTCTCCTTCACCGCAGTCTCGGCGAGACCGACGATCGAGAAGGCCGGCAGACCATTGGCGAGATGTGTTTCCACGCTCACGAGCGGGGCGTCGACGCCAAGGCCGGCACGGCCGTAGGTTACGGCGAGAGACATGTCATTCCCTTCCCTGGGATTCGAGTTCGGTTACTTCGATTTCTTCAACTGAGCTTCCAGCGCAGTCAGGCGTTCCTCCATCGCGTCCAGCTGGGTCCGTGTCCGCGCCAGTACCTTCGCCTGCGCATCAAACTCTTCCCGGGTTACCAGATCGAGCCGGCTGAACGTGCTTTGCAGGGTGGCCCGCATGTTGCGCTCTACTTCCTGCTGGAAGTCACGCACCCCGGCAGGGAGACTCTCGCTGAAGCGGCGGGCGAGTTCATCGAGTGACTTGGGATCGAGCATGGTGCACTCCGTGTACGGGTCCGCAATGCCGGCGCACCGGTATGGGGTCGGGCGCACCGACATGGTGCGTTTACAGCGAATCAATTCAGGCCCTGCCTTCCTCGATTTCCAATAACAACATGTTTTTTCGGGATTAACAACAACTGGCACGGGAAATGCTCTTCCCGTTCCGGGTCGGTTGTGACGCCTGTTCCACCGACAACGGCCACAGGCACAACGCGGCCGGGAACGATTCGGGCGATACAGCCTTTTTGCGACAAGTTGTCGGGTGTGTGGCGGGAAGCCCGCGCACCCGAGTCTTTTGAAAGCGGTCCGAATGGACCGCGACACCAGGGAGAACCCCGGGATGAAACTGATAACCGCAATCATCAAGCCGTTCAAGCTGGATGACGTGCGCGAGGCATTGTCCGAGATCGGTGTGCAGGGGATCACGGTTACGGAGGTCAAGGGCTTCGGGCGCCAGAAAGGCCATACCGAACTCTACCGTGGCGCAGAGTACGTCGTGGACTTCCTGCCCAAGGTCAAGATCGACGTGGCGGTGGACGACAGCGTGGCCGACGGCACCATCGACGCAATTTCCAGGGCGGCCAACACCGGCAAGATCGGGGACGGCAAGATCTTCGTTTTCGAGCTTGAGAAGGCCCTCCGCATCCGCACGGGTGAAACGGACAAGGACGCGCTCTGATCGTGCACGTGGATCTCTGAGAGGACGAGACAGATGAATGAAGCAAGCATAGAAATCGCATATGCGCTGGACACATTCTATTTTCTGATGTCCGGCGCGCTGGTCATGTGGATGGCGGCCGGTTTTACCATGCTCGAATCCGGCCTGGTCCGGTCCCGCAACACGGTGGAAATTCTCACCAAGAACGTGGCGCTCTACTCCGTTGCCTGTCTGATGTATCTCTTCGTGGGTTACCAGATCATGTACGCGGGCGGCCCCAACGGATTCATTCCCGGTCTGGGTTTCGGCCTGGGCGCCGACAATACCGTGGCCGAGGTCGTGGCCAGCGATGGCGACATCTATTACTCCAACACCTCGGACTTCTTCTTCCAGGTGGTGTTTGCCGCCGCCACCATGTCCATCATCTCCGGTGCCGTTGCCGAGCGCATGAAACTGTGGAGTTTCCTCCTCTTCGCGGTGGTCATGACCAGCGTCATCTACCCGGTGCAGGGCTACTGGAGCTGGGGTGAAGGCTGGCTCGATGCCTTGGGCTACGCCGACTACGCGGGTTCGGCGATCGTTCACATGGCCGGTGGCGCCGCGGCGCTTGCCGGCGTGATCCTGCTTGGCCCGCGCAAGGGCAAATATGGGCCCGGCGGTGAAGTACGTGCCATTCCCGGCGCCAATCTGCCGCTGGCCACCGTCGGCATGTTTGCGCTCTGGCTGGGCTGGTTCGGATTCAACGGCGGTTCGGAACTGAAGCTGTCCGACATCGAGTCCGCCAATGCCGTGGCCCTGGTGTTCACCAACACCAATATGGCCGCAGCCGCCGGGCTGGTTGCCGCGATGCTGGTGTCGCGCGTCATGTTCGGCAAGTCCGACCTGACCATGCTGATCAACGGCGCACTGGCCGGCCTGGTGTCGATAACCGCGGGGCCGGACGTTCCGTCGAACATGCTGGCGGTTCTGATCGGCGCCATCGGCGGCGTGCTGGTCGTGTTCTCCATCGTGTTCCTGGACAGGATGAAGATCGATGATCCCGTGGGCGCCATCTCGGTGCACGGAACCTGCGGTATCTGGGGCGTCCTGGCTGTGCTCCTGTGGATGGAGGACGCGACCTTCCTGGCGCAGATCACCGGCATTGTCGCCATCTTCGCCTGGATGTTCCTGGTCAGCCTGATTGTCTGGGGCACCATCAAGGCGGTGATGGGACTGCGGGTCAGCGACGGCGAAGAGGACCAGGGCATGGATATCACGGAGTGTGGTATGGAGGCCTACCCCGAGTTCACCAAGCAAAGCTGAGCTGTCGGAGTTCCGGTACCATACTGGGGCGCCCCTGCGGGGCGCCCTTTTTTGTCCGGGCGTGCTTGCCGGCGTTCCGCGTGCAATGACCTGAAGACCCATGCCGTATCAATACCCTTCGCTGAGGATTGAGGATGTATCCGTCGGAGATCTCCGGAACATCCGTCTTGATGTGCACGCGGGAGAGATTGTCTGCCTGTCCGGAGCATCCGGGTCGGGCAAGAGCCGCCTGCTGCGGGCAATCGCGGACCTGGAAGCGCACGACGGCCGCGTCTTTCTCGGAGACCGGGAGCAGGGCGCGGTTCGCGGTCATTGCTGGCGTGGGTGGGTGATGCTGGTGCCGGCGGAGAGCCAATGGTGGGCTGAAACTGTCGCCGAACACTTTCTGGAACCGCTGCCCGGCAGCCTGGAAGCTCTTGGTTTCGACCGCTCCGTTCTCGGCTGGCAGGTCAGCCGCCTGTCATCCGGCGAAAAACAACGGCTGGCACTGCTTAGGGCCCTGTCACACCGGCCCGAGGCCTTGTTGCTGGATGAGCCCACGGCCAACCTGGATGCCGAAAGTACCCGGCTGACCGAAGACTGGCTCAGGAATCTGGTACGGCGTGAGTGGTTGCCGGTGCTCTGGGTGGCGCACGACCCGGAGCAGATACGGCGAGTCGCACAGCGACATTACCGGATCATGGGCTCGGGCCTGGAGCGGCAGCCGTGAATCCGGACTGGACCGACAGACACCTGATGGAGGCGTGCGGGCCGTGGATGTGATCGAACTGACCTGGTGGCAGCTGGCGCTGGCTTCGCTGATGGTCGTGGCGCTGGCGGTATGCGCGCACCTGGCAAGGCTCGGCGTCGGCCGCGACCTGATCATCGCCGCCATTCGCACGGTGTTGCAGCTGGCGCTGATCGGCCTGGTCCTCGAAGCGTTGTTTTCCGTGGGCGCGCTGCACTGGGTAGCGCTCATGGCCGTGGCCATGACGCTGATCGCCGGCCGCGAGGTCATGGCACGCCAGAAGCGGCGCTTCCATGGTGGCTGGACATTCGGCATCGGCACCCTGTCCATGTTCCTGTCTTCCTTTGTGGTTACCATTCTTACCCTGACGGTAATCATCGGCCCCGAGCCCTGGTACACGCCACAGTATGCGATACCGCTGCTGGGCATGATGCTGGGTAACACCATGACCGGTATCGCCCTGGGACTGGACCGGCTCACCGATGCCGTCTGGAGGCAGCGGGCGGTGGTCGAGGGACGGCTGATGCTGGGCCAGACCTGGGCGCAGGCCGTGGGGGATATTCGCCGGGAGGCGATGCGCAGCGGCATGATTCCCATCATCAACGCCATGGCGGCCGCCGGCGTGGTCAGCCTGCCGGGCATGATGACGGGTCAGATCCTTGCCGGCAGTCCGCCGGCGCTGGCGGTGAAATACCAGATCCTGGTGATGTTCACCATAACCGTAGGCACGGGCTTCGGCACCATCGCGGCGGTCCTCGCCGCCAGCCGCCGCCTGTTCGACGAGAGGGAACGCCTGCGGGTTGATCGCCTGCGGAGCGTGTAGGAGCCTGTCGGACCCGGTTCTTGCCTCGCCTCACGCCTCTCGTCGCTGGTCACTCGAGGCATCACTGATCCGTGAGCAGGTCCCGGCAGAAAGGCGGCACGGCCAGGGCGCCGCGATGCGTATCGGCGCTGTAGTATTGGGTCTCGAAGCCGGCAGTGCGCGCCTCCGTCTCGCGGAACCGGGTCAGGTCGCCGCCCTTCGCGGCCATGGTTGCGGACCACCAGCCGGTCGGGTAACTGACCACCGGGAACTGGAGGGTCGCCACACGGGTAAAACCGGCGCCGCGCATGGCATGGTGCAGTTCCCTGAGCAGGCTGTCCACATGCAGGATGGGCGACTCGCTTTGCTGCACCAGCAGCCCGTCCTCGCCCAATGCCCGGTAGACGTCCCGGAAGAATGCCTCTCCGAACAGGCCCTCCGCCGGACCCACGGGATCCGTACTGTCCACGATGACCACGTCAAGCTGGCCATCCTGCAGATCCTTGATGTACTGAATGCCGTCCTCGAAGCGCAGTTCGGCGCGCGGGTCGTCATTGGCGCTGCACAGTTCGGGGAAGAACTCGCGCGCGGCGCGAGTGACACCTTCGTCGATATCCACCTGTACGCAGTGACGCACGCCGGGATGTTTGAGCACTTCACGCAACATGCCGCAGTCGCCACCGCCGATGATCAGCACCTCGCGTGGTTGCGGATGGGTAAACAGCGCAGGGTGCGCCATCATTTCGTGATAGGTGAAATTGTCCCGGCTGGTCAGCATGACGCAGCCATCGATCACCAGCAGACGGCCCCACCGCTCGGTCTGATAGACCTGGATCTTCTGGAAGGGTGTCTGTTCCTCATGCAGTTTCGCGGTGACCTTCAGCGACAAGGCGATGCCCTCACCACCGAAGATTTCGCTGAACCATTGACGTTCGTCCAGGGCCATGGGCCGCTCCTGCCGGTCGCCCGCCGGAATGCATGCGGCGGCGATGTGGAAAGCCGGGATTATGGGCAAGGTGGCGGGCGGATGCCAGCCTGCGGTTCCCCCTATCGGTGGTAACATACCAACCCTTTGATCCGGGAAGCCGTCAGCCATGTCCGACTGGAATATTCATCGCGCCCGCGAGGTTTACAACACCGCACACTGGGGCGGCGGGTACTTCGACATCAGTGAGGGGGGTGACGTCGTGGTGCGCCCCGACCGTGAATCCGGATCCGCGGGGATCAGCCTGCAGGCCCTCGCTCATGATATCCAAGGCGCCGGTCTGTCCCTGCCGGTGCTCGTGCGCTTCACCGACATACTGCGAGACCGGGTCCGCGGGCTGTGTGGCGCCTTCGAATCGGCCATGGCGCAGGACGGTTACCGTGGCAGTTACACCGCCGTCTATCCCATCAAGGTCAACCAGCAGCGCCGGGTCATCGAGGAGATTCTGGACAGCGGGGGAGCGCGTGTCGGCCTGGAGGCCGGGAGCAAACCCGAACTCATGGCTGTGCTTGCGCTGGCGCCCGCCGGCGCCACAATTATTTGCAACGGCTACAAGGATCGCGAATACATTCGCCTGGCGCTGCTTGGTCAGCGTATGGGGCTGGCCGTGCACATCGTGCTCGAAAAACGTTCCGAGCTCGAGCTTGTGATCCGCGAGGCCGAGCGCATGCACGTGCGGCCCGCGCTCGGCATGCGAGTTCGGCTGGCATCCATCGGCAGCGGCAAGTGGCAGAACACCGGCGGCGAAAAGTCCAAGTTCGGGCTCACCGCATCGCAGACGCTGGCCGTGGTCGAGCGCCTTCAGCGGGCCGGGATGGCCGATTGCCTTGTCCTGCTGCATTTTCACCTGGGCTCCCAGATCCCCAATGTCCGCGATATTCGCCGTGGCATGCGCGAAGCGGCCCGCTATTACGCCGAGTTGCACCATATCGGCGTGCCGATCCGCTGCGTGGATGTGGGTGGAGGACTTGGCATTGACTATGAAGGTACCCGCTCGCGCAATTACTGCTCCATGAACTACAGCGTCGGCGAGTACGCCTACAACGTGGTGCGTGCCCTGTGGGAGATCTGCGAGGAACAGGGACTGCCCCACCCGGACATCATCTCCGAGTCGGGGCGTGCCCTGACGGCCCATCATGCCGTGCTTCTGACCAACATGATCGATCGTGACGGCGGCGATGCCGAAGCCTCGGTCGAGGCGCCAGCGGACGATGACCCGCTGATTCTGCATGACCTGTGGCACTGTCTGGCCGCGGATGACCGGCGCGCACCGGTGGAGATCTACCATGACTGCATGCATGGCCTGCAGGAGGCGCAGGCCATGTATACCCACGGCGTGCTCAATCTGCGTCAGCGGGCACACGCGGAGCGGCTTTACCAAGCCGCCTGCCACCGAATCCGGCCCATGCTGAGCATGGCGGTGCGCAACCACCGGGAAGTGCTGGATGAACTCAACGAAAAACTCGCCGACAAGATCTTCTGCAATCTTTCCGTGTTCCAGTCCATGCCCGACATCTGGGCCATCGACCAGGTGTTTCCGATTCTTCCCCTGGCGCGCCTGGGGGAGCAGCCCACGGCACGCGCCGTACTGCAGGACCTCACCTGCGATTCGGATGGCTGTATCCGCCAGTACGTGGATGGCGAGGGGGTGGAGAGCACTCTGCCGTTGCCGCCGTTCCGCGACGGTGAACCGTACATGCTGGGGGTCTTCCTGGTGGGTGCCTACCAGGAGATTCTGGGCGACATGCATAACCTCTTCGGTGATACCGACTCGGTGAACGTCGAACTCACGCAGAGCGGTTATCGACTCACGGGCGCCCGCCGTGGCGACAGCGTGGAAACGGTGCTTCGCTACGTGGCGTTCGATCGGGACAGCCTGATGCGCGCATACCGCAGGAAGGTGGAGCAGGCCGATCTCACGGACCTGGAGCAGCAGCGATTCCTGGAAGAACTGGAAACCGGCCTGGACGGCTACACCTACCTGGAGGAGTGAATCCGGGATTTCTGCGGCCGGGACAGCGGTCCATTCATGCGTCTGCGATATCCAGCCCCGAGCTGCCTTCGGACTGTTTCCGCAGTCCGCGCCTGCTCTCCCTGATCATCTCCCGCTGTGGCTGCCTCCAGACCGGATCCGTCTTCGGGTTGAAGGCGGGATCCAGAGCCCTGATGCGGTCGATCAACGGCGGGTGGGTTGCCAGCAACCCCGGGCTGCGCCGAGCCACCGCCTCGGCGAAAAGCATGTGCCTGATTTCTTCGCCATGCGGATTCTGCAGCTGCTCGTCCCGCTGCAGGGCGCCGATCTTCTTTAGCGCGTTGGCCAGCGGCCCCGGCTGGCGAGTGAACTGCACGGCGGTAGCGTCGGCAAGATGCTCGCGCTGTCGGGAGATGGCCGCCTGCAGCAGGCGGCCTGCGAATACCCCCAGCGCGCCCAGGACCACCAGTGTCAACCCCACTGCCATGGCCACCAGCACCGCGCGCTGATCACGCCGACCGCGGCCGGTAAAGAAGACGCTGCGCATGACCATGCGGCCGGCCACCGACAAGGCGACCAGGCCGAAGATCATGGCCATGAGCCTGAGGTTGAGGCGCATGTCGCCATTGTTGATGTGGGCGAATTCATGGGCGACGACGCCCTGCAGTTCGTCGCGGGTCAGGGAGGCCAGCGCACCATGGGTGATGCCGATCGCCGCGGTTCCGGGGCGCAGCCCCGCGGCGAAGGCATTGATGCCCTTTTCGTGCTTGATCACGAACACCCTCGGCATGGGCAGGGTGGCGGCGATGGCCACCTCCTCGACAACATTGTAGAGCCTGCGCTTGGCCGGGTTGCGGGTGTCCCGGGTCACCTCGGTGCCACCCATGGCGCGGGCCACCGTGGCGCCGTTGCCACCGAGCATCAGGGCGCGGATTGCCGCGGTCGCCAGTATGATTCCGGCCACCAGGACGGCCACGGTCAGGGCCAGGTTCCAGTCGATCTGTTCCACCATGCCCTCCAACCCGCCGGGCACGGCGGCGGTCTGATGGCCGACATGCTCGGCCGCGCCGCCGAACAGGAAACCGGCCACGACCCCGGTCAGGAGCGAAATCGCCAGGGTGATCAGCAGGAACAGCAGCACCAGAACGGCGGTCTGGCGGCGTGCCCGGGCCTGGTGCTCGGAAAAATCGAATACCGCTCGCGCAGTCATTGTCAGGGACTCAACTGAAGCTCACGCGCGGTGCCTGCTGGAGCTGCTCCCGGTCTTCGAACTCGAGCATGGCCACGACACCGAAGTTGAACATCGAGGCGACAGCATTGGAGGGAACCGTCTGCACCGCATTGTTGTATTTCATGACGGCGTCGTTGTATGCCTGGCGGGCATAGGAGACGCGATTTTCCGTGGACGTCAGCTCTTCCTGCAGTTGCCGGAAGTTTTCGCTGGCACGCAGCTCGGGATAGGACTCGGAGAGCGCGAACAGGCGGCTCAGTACACCACCAAGCGTGCCCTCGGCACGCCCCAGTTCCGCCATGGTCGCCGGATCCCCCGGTGTGCCGCTGGCCTGCTGGCGAACCTGCTCGGCGGAGTTTCGGGCTTCGATTACCTCCGTCAGCGTTTCCCGCTCATGGCTCATGTAACCCTTCACGGACTCCACGAGATTGGGGATCAGGTCATGTCGCCGCTTGAGTTGTACGTCGATCTGCGCGAACGCATTCCGGAAAGCGTTGCGCTTGCGGATCAGACGGTTGTACAGCCAGACGCCGATGGCCATGAGAGCCAGCAGCACCAGTATGATCAACAGCATTTCCATGGTCGGCTCCGGGGTGTTGGTGGTCGTTCTGTTGCGTCGTAGTGTCCGTGCTGTTGCCGGGCGACGCAACACCGCGGCGGGAGCCTCGCTGCAGGCGGTCGGCTTGACCGCCTGTCGGTCGGGGGCTAGCGTCATTCATTATTCCGTGATTCCGCGGCCCGGCCGCGGCCAATCGTCATGACCATGAATGACAGAGGTTACGTGTATGTCCACAGTACTGATTACCGGTGCGGGACGTGGTATCGGACTCGAGTTGGCGCGCCAGCTCCGGCAACGCGGCATGGATGTCATTGCCTGCTGTCGCCGGGTGACACCGGAACTCGAGCAGCTTGACGTTCGCGTCGAAACGGACGTCGACGTCGCCAGCCTCGCAGCCATTCTGGACCTCGATCGTCGCCTCGGCGACTCATCCATCGACTGGCTTTTCAACGTCTCCGGGGTGATGCGCAAACAGTGCCTGGGTGAGATCGATGAGGCGGCGATCGCGGACATGCGGTTGCAGTTCGAGGTCAATGCCCTGGGTCCGCTGCTGGTTACCCAGACGTTGTCGCGGCGCATGCCGAAGGGCGGCAAGGTCGGTATCGTCACCAGCCGCATGGGCTCCATCGCCGACAATACCTCGGGCAACAGCTATGGCTACCGGATGTCGAAGGTGGCGGTCAACATGGCAGGCGTGTCGCTGGCCCGTGACCTGCATCCGGATGGTATTGCCGTGGCATTGCTCCATCCCGGCTATGTGCGGACCGCGATGACCGGCTACGACGGGTTCATCGATCCGCCGGAATCGGCTGCCGGTCTGATCGACCGCATGGAAGAACTCACCCTGGAGAACAGCGGCGGATTCTGGCATACGAACGGCGAAATGCTGCCCTGGTGAGGCGCGCTCATACCGCAACGGGGAATCCGTCATGAGAACAGGAGTGATCGGCCTGGGCGCAATGGGCGCCGGCATGGCACGAAATCTTGCGGGCGCCGGCTTGCTTGCCTGTGTATGGAACCGCAGCGCGGAGAAGGCCAAGGCATTGGCGGCGGAGCTGGAAGTGACGGTTGCCCCTGACCCCGCCTCCCTGGCGCGACATTGCGACGTGATCGTCACCTGCGTGTCGCGCGATGTCGATGTGCTGGAGGTTATCGACGCACTGCTGCCCGAACTGGAACAGGGCAAGGTGGTCATGGACTGTTCCACCATCGCGGTGGAAACCGCCCGCGCGGCCGATGAACGCGTTCGCGCCACCGGCGCGGTGTTCCTGGACACGCCGGTCTCCGGAGGTCGCGAGGGCGCCGAAGCCGGCCAACTGGTGTTCATGGCCGGTGGCGACGCCGCCATGGTCGAGCGGCTGGATCCGGTGTTTCGGGCCATGGGCAAGCAGGTGACGCACATGGGGCCGGTGGGAGCGGGTCAGGCCACCAAGGCGGTGAACCAGATCATGGCCGCCGGTATCAACCAGGCCGTGACCGAGGCGCTGGCGTTCGGCCAGGCCTCCGGCCTGGACATGGACAAGGTCGTCGAGGTGGTCGGTGGCGGCGCGGCCGCCAACTGGTTCCTGCAGAAGCGCGGCGGCAGCATGGTGCGCGGCAGTTTCGAACCGGGTTTCAAGCTTGCCCTGCACCAGAAGGATCTGAGCATCTGCAAACAGATGCTTGCGGACCTCGGCGTCGCCCTGCCCATAGTGGAGATGACCCTGAAGCATTACCAGCGGCTGATACAGGAGGGTCACGGCGACGAGGATATCTCGGCGCTTTACCGTGCCAAGCGCGAACTCTTTGAGCGGGGCAACCTGAAGGCGTTATAGGGGCGACGGCTCGATACGCGCACGCCGTGCGCGTATCGGCCGGCTCCTGGCCCGCATTTCTCACCGCCGTTCGTCGCGAGGGCGTCGAGATGCCGCCGTGACGGGGGCACGGACCGGAAGACGGCGAAGGCGTAGCTGACACTGCGTCGAGCCGGCTGCAGGGAGTGCGCCCCGACACGGCGAGCAGATCGGCGTGCGTCGTAGAAGGACGGTGAGATATGCAGGGCTAGCCCTGCGTGCGAAGCAGGATGCTTTCCACGTTCTCCTGCTTGAGTCGTTCGCGTACGGTATCGGCCCTCGTGCGATCGCTCATGGGTCCGACGCGCACTCGGTGCCAGGTCTCGCCGCCGTGAATCTGTACGCTCTGGATTTCCGCCTCCACCCCCATCAGGGCGAGCCGTGCCTTCAGGCGGTCGGCATCCTTGTGGTTGCGAAATGAGCCGGCTTGCAGCAGATACTGCACATCCGGATCAACGTCGCGGTCCCTTGCCGGTTGATCGCTAACGTCAGGCACGGGCGGCTCCGCCTGTGCCCGCCGCCGGGGTTCCTCCGGCTCGTCCGGGACCACGACCTCCATTTCCGAGAGCAGCTTGTAGAACTCGAATCGGGGACGGGAGTCGTCATCCCGGCTGGTGGCGACGGCGTCTTCCCCGGTAACCATTGAATCATCGTCTGCCAGGGGGGCGTCCGCGCCCTGGTGGTGCAGATGGACGAGCACCGCCAGCAAGGCGCCCGGAAGAAAGCCGCCCAGCATCCAGACCCAGCCGGGCACGCTGCCGCTGTTGCTTGCGCGTTTGCGTGGTTGCGCTCCCTTGCCCCTGGCGGCCCGGTTCTTGCAGTAGTCTCTCGCCATTACATTGCCTCGGGGGCACGGACTCCGAGAAGTCGCAGGCCATTGCGTATGACCTGCCGAGCCGCCAGGACCAGACAAAGCCGCGCATCGCGCAAGGTGGCATCGTCGACGAGGAACTGGTGCGCGTTGTAGTACGTGTGCACGGCATTGGCCAGGTCGCGCAGATAATGCGCCACCTGATGGGGTTCGCGCGCGGCGGCGGCGTTCTCCACAAGTTCCCGATACTGTCCTATGGCGTTCACCAGGTCCAGTTCATGACGTTCCTCGAGCATGGTCAGGTGTTCGAGTCCGTTGGCGGCGTCGTACCGCAATCCCTTGTCGCCGAGCTGGCGCATGACGCTGCAGATGCGGGCATGGGCATACTGGATGTAGTACACGGGGTTGTCGGCGGACTGCGACTTGGCCAGTTCAAGATCGAAATCCAGGTGCTGTTCCGGCTTGCGCATTACGTAGAAAAAGCGCGCGGCATCGGAGCCCACTTCCTCCCGCAGTTCCCGTAGGGTTACGAACTGCCCCGAGCGCGTGGACATCTGCAGGCGTTCGCTTCCGCGGTATAGAATCGCGAACTGCACCAGGCGTACATCGAGTCTGGCGGCATCCTCGCCACAGGCGCTGAGCGCCGCCTTGACCCGAGGCACATAGCCGTGGTGGTCGGCGCCCCATACATCGATGATCGCGTCGAAACCGCGCTCCAGCTTGTTCAGGTGGTAGGCGATATCCGATGCGAAATAGGTAATCGCGCCGTTCTCGCGCCGGACCACGCGGTCCTTCTCGTCACCGAACTCGGTGGAGCGGAACCAGGTGGCACCGTCGCGCTCAAAGAGATGGCCGGCCCGCTGCAAGCGCTCGAGGGCCAATTCGACCGCGCCGCTTTCGGTGAGCGAGAGTTCGGAAAACCATTCGTCGTATTCGACCCCGAAGCCCGCCAGATCGTCACGTATGTCCTCCAGCACCGTGTTCAGGGCCAGATCGAAGACCCTGCGGTAGTTGGAACGGCCCAGCAGCTCCTTGGCTCGTGCCACCAGAGCGTCGATGTGCGCTTCCTTGTCACCGCCTTGCGAGCCATCGGCCGGGATGTCGCCGAACACGGCCGCTGCCTGCCGCCGCAAGGCATCGTGCTCGCGCTCGTACAGCGACCTGGCGATATGGCGGACGTAGTCGCCGCGATAGCCGTTATCCGGGAATCGGAGTTGCTGCCCGGAGACTTCCAGATACCGAAGCCAGACGCTGGTGGCCAGGATGTCCATCTGGCGTCCCGCATCGTTCACGTAATATTCCCTGTGAACCTGGTAGCCGGCTTCGGCGAGCAGGTTGCAGAGAGCGCCGCCGAAGGCCGCGCCACGCCCGTGACCCACGTGAAGTGGCCCGGTCGGGTTGGCGGAGACGAATTCCACCAGGAGGCGCTTACCGCGCCCGATGTCGCCGCGGCCGTAAGCCTCTCCCTGGTCCAGCGCTTCACGCACCGCGGCGTAGGCCGCCTCGGCCCGCAGGAAAAAATTGATGAAGCCCGGGCCGGCAATTTCCGTACGCTGGACCGTGTCGCTCGAAGGCAGTGCCGCCACCAGCGCCTCGGCCAGTTCACGTGGATTGCGCCGTGCGGGCCGGGCCAGCATGAGCGCGGTATTGGCCGCGAAATCTCCATGGCCCCGATCGCGCGCGCGCTCGACCTGGATATCCACGTGGGTGTCCGGCGGCAGCGTACCGTCTTCCACCAGCCGATTGACGGCGGTCTGCAGAAGCTTGCGAATCTGTTCTTTCATAAACCGGCTGGGCTTCCGTTGCGGGTCAGGTGGGGTATTATCCGTTGTCGCATAGCGGATTCAAGCGCGAATGGCGCAGAAGCCGGTGATCGCTATTGCCGGCAAGCTCCTGGAGCGCCCAGCGATTGTCGGTTTCAGTCGGGCGCCGGGCGCCTGTAGCCGTCTTTCAAAGCATCTCCTGTGGATCCACATCCAGTGACCAGCGTACCCGTCTTGCCGCGGGCAGCCCATGGAGTACTGGTACCAGGCGTGCCAGTAGTCTTTGCAGGGGCGCGCGCTCGGCGCACTGGAACAGCAGTTGAGCCCGGTAGCGGCCGGCGCGCCGTTCCATGGGAGCCGGGACCGGACCCATGAGCAGCACCTCACCGGGATCCTGTTGCTCGCCGGCCTGGCGGGCCTGTTCCAGAAATCCGTGCGGTTGCTGTTCGGCGGCCGCTTCCGCACGAAGCAGGGCAAGGTAGCCGTAGGGCGGCAGTCCGGCCTGTTCGCGCTCCGCCAGCGCTTCCCTGGCGAACACCCCATAGCCATCGCGGAGCAGCGTGTTGAGGAGCGGATGATCGGGGTGATGGGTCTGCAGGATGACTTCGCCGGTGCGGCTCTCGCGCCCCGCCCGCCCCGATACCTGCACCACCAGCTGCGCCAGCCGCTCCGGGGCCCGGAAGTCGGCACCGAACAAGCCCTGATCGCAGTCGAGAATGCCGACCAGGGTCACGTTGGGCAGGTGGTGGCCCTTGGCGAGCATCTGCGTGCCAAGAAGTATGCGCGCCCTGCCGCTGCGAGCTCGTTCCATCAGCGCTTCCATCGCGCCGCGCCTGCGAGTGCTGTCACGGTCAATGCGGGCGACTTCGGCGTCCGGGAAGATGCTGTTGAGTGTTTGTTCCAGGCGTTCCGTACCCTGGCCGACCGCGTGCAGCTCGCCGCTGCCGCAGTTCGGGCAGGCGCAGTTCACGCGGCGTTCATGACCGCAATGGTGACAGCGCAGCCGATCGGCCCGCTGATGCCACGTAAGTCTGGCATCGCATCGGTGGCACCCGGCTACCCAGCCGCAGGCATGGCACATGAGTACGGGCGCGTACCCGCGGCGATTGAGGAAGAGCAGCACCTGCCCGTCGTTGTCCAGGTGACGGCGGATGCGCTGGACCAGTGGTGCGGACAGGCCTTGTTGAAGGGGCTGCCCGCGCAGATCGAGCAGATGAAGGCTGGGTGGACGGGCATCTCCGGCGCGCATGGGCAGGTGCAGGTGGTGGTAGCGCCCACGCCGGGCATTGTGCAGGCTTTCCAGTGACGGCGTCGCGGAGCCCAGTAGCACCGGTATGCCGGCCTGGCTGGCGCGGACCACCGCCAGGTCGCGGGCGTGGTAGCGGAAGCCATCCTGCTGTTTGAGGGACAGGTCGTGTTCCTCGTCGACTATGATCAGACCGGGATTCGACAGCGGCGTGAAAAGGGCCGACCGCGTGCCGATGATTACTCCCGCATGACCATCCCGGGCCGCCAGCCACGCATGTGTGCGTTCACGATCCGCCATGCCCGAATGCAGAACCGCGAGACCGGTTCCGAGGCGTCTGCGGAATCGCTCCAGCAGTTGCGGCGTGAGGCCGATCTCCGGCACCAGAACCAGGGCCTGGCGTCCGGCCGCCAGGACCCGTTCGATAACCGCCAGATAGACTTCCGTCTTGCCGCTGCCGGTGACGCCGTCCAGGAGGAATGCGCCGGAAGCGTTCAGGTTGCCACAGAGGCTGTCAACGGCCGCCTTCTGCGCATGGTTGAGCCGCGGGGCGTTAACGTCGGGGCATGGCTGCGGTTCCGATCGGGATGCCGCTTCCACCAGCCCCTTGGCGATGAGATTTCGCAGTCCGGCCCGCCAGTCGCCGGGCAGGTCAGCCATCTCCTCGCTGGCAAGTGCGCCTTCACGCGATGCCAGGCGTGCAAGCACAGCAGCCTGCCGCGGCGCGCGCCGGGCGAGAGTGTCCTTATCCGCAGCGCGCCCTGCAGCCGTCAGGCGCCACACCGAAGGTCGCATGTTGCTGATCGGGCGGCCCCGCCGCAACGCCGTCGGCAGTATGGTCGCGACGACCTCACCGATGGGGTGGTGGTAATAGCGCGCGGCCCACTCGGCCAGTCGAAGGATCTCGGCGGGCAGCAATGGCTGTTCATCCAGGACTTCGATGGCGGGGCGCAAGCGGTCACACGTTACCGGGCTGTCCTTGGCCAGGCCGGTAACCACGCCAATGCGCCGTGATCGTCCGAATGGAACCCGCAACCGCATGCCGGGGCAAAGCTGCACGTTGCAGTCCGCCGGGTATAGATAATCGAATGTACCCGGTAGCGGTGAAGGTACAGCCACCTGCAGGATGGGCTGTGTCGTGTTCACGCCGACGAGGGTAACGGAAAACGGTGTGGCGCGGGACAATGCGTTCTGAAATGATCGGCAGTTGACGCGTATGCACGCCGTGTTCGCAGTCCGGAGACAATGCCGCTGAGCGCCTGTGGATAAAATTGTGGACAATGAATCACCAGATCCACACCCGATCGGGTGATAATGTGAACCCTGTCGCAGTTCGAGTGCTGTACAGAACTGTCTATCAGCATGTAAAACAGATGCTTGCGAGCATTTTTTATCCGTCTGCCGACAATCTTCGGCGCTTGATCGCGCGGTTTCATGATTCTTCTGCCGACGTGTGTATAAGTCCGTGTTTCCGTACGCCTGGGCGGGATTCCCTTCTGCTCGTGCGCGCTTCCCGGACAGGTCATCCTGGTGAATCCGGAGGGTAGATGGCCCCTGAGCATGTTTGGGAAAGGATGGTGCAACTCTATGCCCTGCCCGGTGTAGCCAATCAGTGTCTGGCATTGCAGCGCCACTCGGGCGTCAGCGTGACCGCGCTGCTGACCCTGCTGGTGTTGGCGGCAGAAGGTCATGGGGCGGTGCGCCCGCCCGTGGCGGCGCGTATGGCGGCGATCAGCGAGGCCTATCAGGCGGCCATTCTGCGGCCGCTCCGGAAAATTCGCGACGAACTTGAAGGTTACCGGAACGGTACCCACGCCAGGCAGGTCGAGGCGCTTCGAGACGGACTTCTCGACCGGGAACTGGACGCCGAACGCCTGGAGCAGCTTCAGGTTCTTGATCTCCTGGCGCCCCCGGAAAGCCGCCTGCAGTCGGCGGACCCGCTGGCCGATGCCTGCGCCAGCGTGGCCCGCTACATGCTTGCCCTGGGGGCGACTCCGGAGAGCGAGTGCCGCCAGGCATTGTGCCACCTGGTCGCCGCGGCCGTGGAAGATTACGACGGCCTGCAGATCATCAGGGCCATGGATCAGGCGCTTCGCGGCGCATAGACCCGAAATCCCCCCAGCCGTCGACACGGACGGAATGAAGCCGCGCGCCCCGAGGGGCGCGAACTTTCCGGCTCCTTACAGTTCCTTCAGTGCCGCCACCATCTTGCCGGCCACCTGGGCGCCGTCGCCGAAGACCATGCGGGTGTTCTCGCCGTAGAACAAGGCGTTTTCCACGCCCGAGAAGCCAGTTCCCCGGCCGCGCTTTATCACCAGCACGTTTTCCGCCTCATCCACATCGAGAATCGGCATGCCGTAGATGGGGCTGCTCTCGTCGGTCCTGGCTGCCGGGTTGACCACGTCGTTTGCGCCGATGACCAGTGCCACATCGGTCAGCTTGAACTCCTCGTTGATTTCTTCCATGTCGTAAATAAGGTCGTAGGGTACGCCCGCTTCAGCCAGCAGGACGTTCATGTGCCCGGGCATGCGCCCGGCGACGGGATGAATCGCGAATTTCACCTCCACGTTACGGGCCTGCAGCAGTTGCACGAGTTCCCAGATCTTGTGCTGGGCCTGGGCCACGGCCATGCCGTAACCGGGCACGATTACCACCCGTTCCGCGTAGGCCATCATGTAGGCTGCATCCTCGGCGCCGACATCCTTCATCTCGCCTTCCGGGCCCTCGGCCCCTGTGGGCGCCTTGGTGCCGAAGCCACTGAACAACACGTTGGCGAGGGATCGGTTCATGGCCTTCGCCATCAGGTGCGTGAGCAGCATGCCCGCGGCGCCTACGATGGTGCCGGCGATGATCAGAGCGGGATTGCCCAGCACGTAGCCCTTGAAGCCAACGGCCAGGCCCGTCAGGGCGTTGAACAGGGAAATGACCACCGGCATGTCGGCGCCACCGATCGGCACCGTCATCATCACACCGAAAAGCAGTGCCAGGGAGAAGAACACGAAGAGCGGAAACACGGCACCGCTGAAGTAAGCCCATATGCCCGCCAGCACCAGGGCCGCGAACAGCACGGTGTTGACCATCTGCTGTGCCGGCACCAGGCTGTTGCGGTCCAGACGTCCGTCGAGCTTGGCCCATGCCACCATGGACCCGGAAAAGGCCACGCTGCCGATGAGTCCGCCGAGCACGGCCAGGAATGCCACGTCAGCGCCCATCTGCTGGTAAATGGCGTCGTTGCCCGTATCCACCAACTGCCGTTGTGCCCTGAGCAGGTAAACGGCTGCGATGGCGCCGGCGGAGCCGCCACCCATGCCGTTATACAGGGCCACCATCTGCGGCATGTCGGTCATGGCGACCCGTTTGGCGGAAACCCAGGCCAGGTAGCCGCCGACCCCGATGGC
>SLSJ01000086.1 GCA_007130525.1 Ectothiorhodospiraceae bacterium
AACGCTGGAGCGGGTACGGCCACGCATCTTCGCGCTGGAAATCAGCCACGGGCATTCCCGCGATGTGGCCGAGACGCGCTGGTACCAGAACCTGATGCTCAGTTGGTCCGCGGTCGGCGGCGGGGAGTACAGCTACAGCGTGGACCGCGGCGGGTTGATCCGCGCCTTCGAACAGGGCATGCGCACCGTGCGCCAGCCCACCACGTACTTTCTCGACGCCGAGACGCGTTACCAGGATCCGCCTGAACCAGGCACTCTCCGGATCGCGAGCGGCGACACCCCGGCGCTGGCCGCCGGTGCCGTTCACCTGATCTTCGATGCGTCCGGCTCCATGCTGCGGCAGATGGAAGGCGGACGGCGAATCGAGGTCGCGCGACGTATCGTCAACGAGGTGCTCGACGATCGGATTCCGGAACACGTGCCGGTGGCGCTGCGCGCTTACGGGCACACTGAACCGCACAGTTGCGAGACCGAGCTGCTGGTGGCCCCTGCCGAGGGCAATCACGACGAGGTGCGGGACACGGTGAACGCCATCCAGGCCATCAACCTCGCGCGTACCCCGCTGGCCGCATCGCTGGATGCGGTGCCGGACGATCTGGCTGGACTCGACGACGGCCGGCGGCTGGTGGTCATGCTGACCGACGGCGAGGAAACCTGCGACGGCGATGTGGAGGCCTCGGTCGAGGCATTGGTCAACGCGGGCATGGATCTGCGCCTGAACATCGTCGGTTTCCATATCGACGAGATCGGAATGCAGGCGGAGTTCGAGCGTTTCGCTCGTCAGGGTGGCGGCGACTACTTCGAAAGCCGGGACGGCGAGGAACTGAGCCGCGCCCTGCAACATGCCCTGGCGGCCCCTTACCGCGTGCTGGACGCCGAGGACGAATTGGTGGCGGAAGGCCGCGTCGACGACGGCAAGGCAATGACTCTGGACGCGGGCGAATACAGGGTGCTGGTGGACGGCGCGGACGGTGAACGGAGCTACACCCTGTCGCTTGCGCCTGGTGGCGAAAAAACGCTGCGCCTGGATGAACACTGATCGGGAGAACAAACGGATGCGACATGCGCTTTGTAACGGGCTTGGAGCGGCCGCGCTGGTGCTGGTGAACTCCCTCACCGGTGCGGCCATGGCGGCGGCCACCTGCCCGGGCTCGCCGCTGGCGGCTACCGACAGCCCGCCGAGCCTGGAACAGCAGGTTCATCAGGTCAGCCAGGCGGCGCATGAGGCGCGGCAGGAAGTGCCACGGGAAGACTTCGATCCGGCAGCGCTGCAGGCGGAAATCGGGTACGAGCCGGAGGCCCTGTTCGCCTGGGTGCGCGACCACACCCGCTGGCTCGCCTACGACGGCGAATTGCGTGGCGCCCAGGGCGTGGTCATGGACCGTATGGGTTCCAGCCTGGACCGCGCCCTGCTGCTGGCCGAACTGCTGCAGCGTGCCGGGCACACGGCGCGCGTTGCCGGGGCGCCACTGAGCACGAACGACGCCGAACGCCTGCTGGGATTCTGGTCGAAGCAGGCCGTTCCGGTGGAAGAACAGGCGCTCGCCGAACTGGCGGCACAGACCGACAGCCTGCACCGGACCGCTGACCGGTTCGCCCTGGATGTGGAGGAATTCACCGCCGACCTCCATGCCGAACTCGCGCGTTTCGAAGAGAGTCGTGAACAACTGCTCCGGGAAGTCGAGCGCCAACAGGGCGCACTGCTGGACCACTTGAACGACACCGCCAATCCGGCGACGGCGCGCGTGTCCCGTCACTGGTGGGTGCAGATCGATCGGGCCGGTCGCTGGCACGACCTGGACCCCGCCCTGCCGGAGCTGTCCGCGGGAGACCGGCTGCTCAGTGAAGGCGCCGACCGCACCTTTTATCCCGAGGCCGTACCCGACGAGCATCGGCACTGGCTGGAAATCGAGATCATCGCGGAACAGCTGAGCGTTGATCGCCTGCGTGAACACGTCGCGCTGGCGCACCGCATTCCCGCCAGTGAGCTCATCGGGCGGCAACTCCATATCGAAACCTACCCGTTCAACCTCCCCGTCTTGGGCGCCATGCTGGGCATCGATGACGGCTTCGATCAGCGGCAGTTACCGGCGGCCGTGCTGGAGGAAACGGAATGGGTCCCACTGCTGCGCATTGGCGGTGACCTGGTCAGCGACAAGAGCATCCTGAGCGACGGCACGGTGCAGGAACAGCGGGGACAGCCGCCCCACGGCGAGGCGTTCGAAGAAGCCACTGGCTTGCTGGGCGATATCGGGCTGCGGGAGCGGCCTGCCGATGATGATACCCCGCCAGCCGAACTGAGCGGCGTGTTCCTCCGGCTCCACGTCCACGCTCCGGGCCGCGACACCGACAGTTTCGAGCGGCCCATGATGGACGTCGTCGGTGCGGCCGCACGGCATGGTGACGGAAAGATTCCCGTCATCGACGCGAGTCTCCGGCAACAGCGGGCGGCGGCACTGCTGGGACGCATCGAACTCGCGGCCCATGTCGCCTGGATGCCGGCCAGTCTGGTGTCCGCGCTGCGTTACGAGGAGCTGTTGTCCAATCGTCTGCCCGCTGTCGGCGCCGCTTACGCCGCGGTCCGGGACGGCATCGACTTCCTCGACGAAGCCCTGGCCGAACGGCAACCGAGACGCAGCGAACTGGACCAGCTCGCCCGCCTGCGCCAGGTGCTGAGTCCGGAGCGGGAGGCCATTGCCCTGGAGCGCATCAATCTTTTCGGCTACGTCCGGTTGGTCGATCTGGACGAGGCCGGGGCACCGGCCGTGCGCGAAGGGTTCGATATCATCGACAACCGGGTCGCCGTTCCACAGGCCGACCGCGCTGCCCCCGAGGTCCGGATCGCTCAGGGGATCACCGACACGCTGCTGGAGGCCCGCCTGCTGGCCGTCGGTGAGCCTAACGAAGATAACGCCGCCCTGGCCTTCGCTCGCGATCTCACCGCCGGTACCCCGTGGCAGGTGCAGGCAGCCGACGCGGTGGGTTCGGACAGTCCCGCCGCCGCGGATCTGCGCGCAAGCCTTGCCCGCCGGGACGACGGACTACGCATCATCGCTCCGGCCGAGCCGACGGGAAATGCGGTCTGGTGGCGGCTGAATCCGGATACCGGTGATCTCCTGGGTTTCGGCCCGGATGCCCGCGGCCAGTACGTGGGGGGCATACTGCTGCTGATCGAGCAGATGGAAACCGCCGTGGACGCGGTGGGGATGGTGCAAACAATCTGGGCCTGCATGTTGAATTTCGACCACGCGGACGGCATGAGCTGCTGCGTCAAGAGTGCCGCCATCAACTCGGCGGTCAGCAGCTACATGAGTAACGGCCTGTCCAGCTACATGGAGCTGTCGGGTTTCGTCATCACCGGCGGCAACAGGCTCTTCGACATGCTCAACAGTATGGCGGTGAGCAAACTGGCAGGGAAGACTACGGACGCTTTCCTGGATGCCGTGACACCGGCAAGCCAATGCTGAGGGAGGTGCAGCGGTGAAAAGCAATGCGTTGAAACTGCCGCGGTGGCGTCCGATGCGCCGGTTGTTCGCCGGCTGTGCCGTCGTGCTGTTCGCCACCGGGTCGGCGGTCGCCGAAGTGAGGGACTCGCCCCTGTCGCCGGGAGAACTCGGCAGCCTCGGCGAGCACCGCAGCCTGGCACTGTCCGACTGCAACCGTGCCATCAGTCTGCATGTCACCGGCGCGCAGTTGCGGGAGACGGTGAACGGCGAACCGCCAGCGGACGGTGAGCAGTGGCTGGTGCTTGATCTGCGCTTCGACAACTGGATGCCCGCCGACCTGCTGTTCGGCCTCGGCTACCAGGAAGCAATCCTGATCGCCTCCCTGGAACGACAGCTCTACCTACTCATAAACGATCGCCGCGTGGCCCGCCCGATCCTGCCGCTCGACTCGGAACTCTCCGATGAATTCATCCTGCCCCACGTGGGCGCCAATGCCGCCGGCCAGGTGGCCTATCCGGTACCAACGGACACGCTGGAGTCGCTGTCGCTGCGTTACTACCACGATGAATACGCACCGCTCGCCATTGCCCTGACCGATCACGAGGCACTGGCCGATGCCGACGGCGACCCCGAGCAGGCCGCCGAGAACGACCTCATGCGCATTACGCTCCATGGCGCCACCTTGCACCACGAGTGGCGGGGTGAGCCGGCCCCGGCGGGAATGCAGTGGCTGGTGGCGGACGTGCGCGGGCAAAGCCTGTGGCGGATCGGGGCCGATGCCCGGGCCCTGGACGAATCGGTACCCCTGGAGGCCAGCGCCGAGGTGCCCAAGGTGATGGAATACATGGAAGCCAGCGGCCTGCTGCAACTGGTGGTGGACGGACGTCACGGTTACCCCCGCCACGTTGGCCTGGGCAACCTGCCGGCCGATCCGCCCTGGCTGCCGGATGCGGATGCCGGAGGCATCGCGGTGTTTCCTGTCCCGAAGACCGCCGAACATGTGGAACTTGTGGCCTATTTCCCGCACTACCGGGCCAGCGATATCCCGACACGCGACCGGAAGCCCATGCGCTTCCCGCTGGACGTGGCCGGAGGCCCGGGCGAGCACGGCGCGGGCATGGACAGTCCCGAGACGCTGCTTGAGATTCCCGATGAACCAACTCCGCTGAGAGTCCACGACGTCCGGATCATCGACCGTTTCGCGGACCACAAGGCTGGCGAGGACGAGGCCTTGCTGCTGCTTACGGCATCCATGCGCAACCTGGGCGACGCAGGCGGCATGATGCCGGTCAGTCACCGCCTGACCCTGGTTGACGGGAATGATGCGCGGCTGGACCCGGTGACCGTCTACCAGCCCGGCCCCATCGAACTCACGGAACCGTTCTGGTTACCGCCGGGGGGTGAGGAACGGCGCTTCACCGCCCTGTACCGGGTAGCCGAGGGAGCCGCCGGGTTCTCGCTGGATTACACCGGCGTCTCCCACAGCGAAAGGGTCTCGCTTCCTATGCCGGACCGGTAGACGCGGTTACTCCGGGGCGGATCCAGGAGGCCGCCTTACCACCTAGCCCGCATATCTCGCCGCCCTTCTACTACGCACGCCGATCTGCTCGCCGTGACGGGGCGTACTCCCTGCAGC
>SLSJ01000146.1 GCA_007130525.1 Ectothiorhodospiraceae bacterium
CGCGCCATCCGTGAGAACAACGCCGTCGTGGCAAATTACGGTTGACAGGCACGGCGCAATATGGCCTCCGAGGGACGGAAACGTTATTCACAGAACCTGTGGATAAGCATGTGGATGTCTCCGAAGAGAGACGGCTACAGCCTTGTGCGGCAAGGCTTCCTGTCAGATTGATCAAATTTTCGCCGATTACAGGAAAAAACTTAACTATCAGTTACATGGGGAAACCGATTGGATCGCCGGGAGCGGGATTGAGGCAGGATGTGCGGTGCACAGCTTCTCCTGGTGATCTGTGGGTTGTTGGTAGCGGATGGGGAGTGATCGGTGCCTCGGAGGGTGGTGGGGCGAGGGGTCGCCAGGGCAACCAGTCGCGGCGCTCATCCCTTATTTCGAACCTCCCCATGCGGCCGAATGACTGAGCGCACGGACTATATTCCCGGATTGCCATTACACCCGCTATGGGGAGATCTTCTGATGAGGCTCGCGTTGTCTTGCGCATGCGCCCTGTTCGCAGCACTGCTTGGAGGCTGTGTCGCCACCACTGGCAGTACCGTTTCCACCGCCGGCGCCGGGGCGGGTATTGTCGAGGGCGTGCTCGATTCGATCAACGAAGCCCGCAGGGATGGCCACGACTGCGCCAGCGGTCACTATCCCGCCACCGAACCGCTGACTATCGATGCCCGCCTGACGGAGGCGGCGCAACAACACGCGGAAGACCTGGCCGACCGACGCACGCTCTCCCATCGCGGCGCCGACGGGTCCGACCCCTTCGAGCGGATGGAAGCGGCGGGCTACCGGTTCGCCAATGCCGCCGAGAATGTCGCCGAAGGCCAGCAAACGCCGAGGGCCGTGGTCGACGCCTGGCTCGCCAGTCGCACCGGCCACTGCGACAACGTCATGGACAGCGTATACCGCCACATGGGCGTCGGCATGGCGCAAGTCGAGCGGGATGGCCGTGTGGTGCGCTACTGGGTGCTGAAGGTGGGCAGAGAGTTATAGAGCCGGAATTGCCGGGATCCGGAAAGAAATTGTTGCATTGCACAAACAACGCCTGTATGATGCAACGCAACAAGGTTGGAAACAGGTTCCACACCTTGGTCACGGTTACAACAGACATGAGGTGTCTACCCATGAGCAACCAGATTCAGAAGCAGTACGAAGAGCAGATCGAGAAGATTGTCGGCGGCCCCGCGCGTGCCTTTGTGGGCCTGGCCCTGAACCACATCGAGTCCGTCGCAGATGCCCAGTACGAGGCTGCCAGAAATTACACCGATATCGGTGTGAGGCAGTTCCGCGCCGCGCTGGACATCCGCTCGCCGCAGGACCTGCAGGCCTACGTGCAGGGCCAGCAGGAAGTCGCCAGGGAAATTGGCGAGCGCGTAAAGGGTGATGCCGAGAAGTTTGTTGCCCTGAACCAGGAGTTCGTCCAGCGGGCGCGTTCGCTGTCCGAGGAGAATGTGAAGAATGTCTCCAAGGTAGCCCAGGGAACTGCCAGGAAGGCCGCCAAGGCGACTGCCGCCTAAGCAGTCGGAAGGCGAATCCTGAACCGAAAACCGCCGGCCTCGTGCCGGCGGTTTTTTGTGCGCGGGTTCCGCCGCTAGCCCGCATATCTCACCGCCCTTCTACTACGCGCGCCGATCTGCTCGCCGTGTCGGGGCGTACTCTCTTTCTCCAGCCGGCTCGACGTAGTGTCAGCTACGCCTTCGCCGTCTTCCGGTCCGTACCCCCGTCACAGCGGCATCTCGATGCCCTCGCGACGAACGGGGGTGAGATATGCGGGCTAGACTTTCGAACATGATCGCATTCGATAACAGCTATGCCCGGCTACCGGAGCATTTCTACGTCCGGCTCGATCCCACCACCGTTGCCGATCCCCGCCTGATCAGGCTGAACCGGCAACTCTGCGTGGAGCTGGGTATCGATCCGGACGCACTGGCGGACGATGAATGGGCCCGGGTCGTCTCCGGCAACAGACTGCTGCCCGGCTCGGAGCCGCTGGCCATGGCCTATGCCGGCCACCAGTTCGGCCACCTCGCCCCACGGCTCGGAGACGGCCGCGCCATCCTGCTCGGCGAGGTCATGGACCGCTCCGGCACGCGCCGCGACATCCACCTCAAGGGCACGGGCCGCACGCCATTTTCGCGCGGCGGCGACGGCCGCGCTGCGCTCGGCCCGGTGCTGCGCGAGTACCTCCTGAGCGAGGCCATGCACGCGCTCGGCATCCCGACAACGCGGGCACTCGCCGCCGTTACGACCGGGGAGCAGGTCTATCGTGAGGTTGCCCTCCCGGGCGCGATCCTGGCTCGGGTCGCGAGCGGCCTTGTCCGTGTCGGCACCTTCGAGTATTTCGCCGTGCGCGGCGACGTGGATGCGCTCCACCGTCTTGCGGACTACGTCATAAGCCGGCATCAACCGGACCTCGCGCATGCCGACGCCCCTTATCGCGCGCTGCTGGAGGGTGTCGTCGAACTCCAGGCCGGGCTCGTGGCGCACTGGATGCAGGTGGGGTTCATACACGGTGTCATGAACACCGACAACTGTGCCGTCTCCGGCGAAACCATCGATTTCGGACCCTGCGCCTTCATGGATGCCTACGATCCCGACACCGTGTACAGCTCCGTCGATCAGCAGGGCCGATATGCCTACGCCAACCAGCCGGGGATTGCCCACTGGAACCTCGCCCGTTTCGCGGAGGCGCTGCTGCCCATCCTGGATTCCGACCGGCAGCGGGCGCTCGATCATGCCAACGGGATCGTCTCGGCGTTCCCGGAATTGTTCGATGGGTTCTGGCTCGCCGGTATGCGCCGGAAGCTGGGCCTCTTCACGGCGGACGACGGAGATACCGACCTGGCCCGGAGCCTGCTCGATGTGATGCACCAGCAGCGCGCTGACTTCACCCTGACGTTCCGGCATCTTTGTGACGCCGTGGAAAACCCGGACGGCCGCGAGGCCGTCCGAAACCTGTTCGCCGACCCGCGGGCCTTCGATGCCTGGGCCTTGCGCTGGCAGGAGCGGCTGGCTGGGGAACCAGGGCACCCGTCCGAGCGCGCCACCGCCATGCGCCAGGTCAACCCCGCATTCATCCCCCGCAACCACAACGTGGAGCACGCACTCGACGCCGCTGTCCGGGAAGGCGATTTCTCACCGTTCGAAACCCTGCTGAGCGTGCTCTCGCGACCCTACGAAAACCGGACCGACTACGCCGAGTACACCCGTCCGCCGAACCCGGAGGAGGAGGTGCGGCAGACGTTCTGCGGAACGTAGGCGGCGAAAAACACACAAGATCAGGCGCGCCTGTTCCCGGAACGCCGGCGAACACGACGGTGTCGTTCCCACCGTCCAGGCCTCCTGCTACCCGGCAACCGATGACCCCTGGTGCCGCGCTAGCTAGCTAGCCCGCATATCTCACCGCCGTTCGTCGCGAGGGCGTCGGGATGCCGCTGTGACGGGGGGCACGGAGCGGAAGACGGCGAAGGCGTAGCTGACACTACGTCGAGCCGGCTGCAGGGAGTACGCCCCGACACGGCGAGCAGATCGGCGTGCATAGTAGAAGGGCGGTGAGATATGTGGACTAGTCCGAGGGTCGACCGACACATCGTCAGCAGGGGCTGATGGGGTCGGACCACAGCAAGTCTTTCTTTTCGTTGTAATCGCGTGATTCAAACACGGTAAATTCAGCGCTTGGAGTGGCGATTCCGCCGGTGAAATGGACCCGTTAAGAACGACGAGCGGTCTGCCGATTGATGCCGGGGTGTTCCTATCCCAGTCCAAACCACTCCATCAACTGCTGGTTCATCTTCAGCCGCATCCGTTGATGCACGCCACCCTCGAATACACCGTTGAGATCTTCGCCGTCGCCTGCGATCGGAAGCGCCGCCCGGGCCTCGGTGAGGAACTGCCGCTCCCGTTCGGTGCCGATGAACGCGTCGTCCCACCATTGCAGTATGCGGCCACGGGAGGCCTGCAGGAGCGTCGCGGACGGCAGTTTTTCCGCCTTGGCGGCATTGGCTTGAGTGGTGGTGGGCATGAGGTTCCAGAGGTCGTTGTTGCTCCACCGGGACCAGGGGAAGCAGTGGTCGATATCATAGCGGCGGTGAGTCAGGCCCCTGTTGGTCCAGATGCAGTGCACGTCCTGATGTTTCCGGATCCGGTGTTCGACGAGCACGCGCACACGACTGGTATCCCTGCGTCCCTCCTCCCATCGCAGTGCGGTCAGGAAAACATCGGTGTTGTAGCGAACCTCGTAGGTCTGCATCAGTGCGGCCCACTCATTGACGATGGCCGGTTCGAGCCAGCAGGCATAACGGCTGCAGCAGTCCCACAGCAGGGAAGGGATGCGGAAGGTGCCGAACCGCGCAAGTACGTCACGGTCGAGGATAGTGCGTCCCGGTGTGACCCTCGCGCCACTCAACACACTCTCGAAAACGGGTCGGTTGCTGCCGGGGTACGTGGTGTAGCGAACCGGCATCTGGGTGATCGTGCGGCACGCGTCCCGTATTGCCCGCAGGACGACCGGCGCCAGTTCGCCGTCAAGGGGCTTGCCAATCCGTAGGTCCAGGGGCGAGACGTCCGCTAGCTTGTTGAAATCGTCCTTGGCAAAGCCATAGTTAGCCGCGCCAGGCAATTGGCGTAAATGATGTTTGATGATCAATGGCTGGTAGAGCTTGATCCAGTACAGTCCGACAAGTCCAAGCGGGATGTCCACCCAGTCGTCCGACCGGGCGAGCACCATGCCCGGAACCCCGTCCGCGATCCGGGTAATGGCCCGGAGCAGTCCAAGCTTATAGGTTGACGACTTGTCGTCATTGACGATGACGTGGCGGAGTAGCGGCAGTGAGCCCGTGCCGTCGTCCGGCAGGCGGAAGACCAGCGTCTCCCAGCGGATGTCTGGGCGGCCGAACCGGTCATCGTCTGCATGTGCCACCACGGTGACGAGTGCCCGCCCGCGGGCGAGCGCCTCAAGTTCATTGCGGTCGGTTTCGTGGAGGATGCGTTCGTCGGTGCTCGGGCCGTGACGGAGGGTGACGACCAGAAGGCCGCCCGGGGCCAGCAGCTCGGCGAGGATGCGGAAAGCCCGCTCCCGTTGCGTGGGGGGCAGGTGCATCCAGACGGCGGAGACGAGGACCAGGTTGAAGCGGTAGCTGAGGGCACGAATCCGACCCAGATCCGGGAGTCGGTCATCCACCCATTGCACGCCCCGGTCGGCGGTGGCGCGTTTCGCCAGTTCACGCAGGTCATCCGCCGGCTCCACCGCCATGACCTCCCAGCCACGCCCGGCCAGGGCCGCCGCATCGCGACCGCTGCCGGCACCCACATCGAGGGCGAAGCCGGGCTGCTCCGGCAGGTGCCGGAGCCAGCTCCCGTGGACAGCTTCGAAGCCGACCTTCCGATACTCGTCGAAGAAACGCCGGGCGTCCCGGGAGTAGACGTCGACCATGACAAAAAGGCTCTTATCTGCTGGCCTTCCCTGTGCAGGCTGTATGTCTGTTAGGGTGTTCCTGTCCCCTGTGCGTGTCTTTGCCCCGCAGTATCGCATGCTGCGGTGGTGTGGGTGTCCGGGCGATTGCGAGCACGCGCAAGGTTAGGCCGGCGCGGAAACAATTCATGCCCGTGGCTTTATTCGGAGATATCTTCCGCCGCGGCCGCGCGTCAATTTGTCGGGAACGGATCCGCGAGGCCTTCCGCGAGCAGCACCTGCTGCGCGCTGACCCATCGCGTGCCGGCTACCGTCAGGCGCCCCTTCCGCACCGAGCCATGGGCTCCGTCATCATGGAACCAGACATCGGCGATGTAGCGTTCAAAGCTCCGCCGTTCCGCGTAGGAACGCACCAGGCAGGGAACGTGAAAAATGAGTTCTTGCAGTCTTTCCCTGGCGCGCACCGCTCTCTGATGTTCCTCACCACTGGTTCCGCGGGTTTCCGGCGCATCGATGCCGGCGAGCCGGAGCGGAAAGTAGGCATACTGATGCCACCCTAGATCCAGGAAGAAGTCCGCCGTGTCACCATCGACGACATGCTGGCAAACCGCCCGCACCAGGCCGCGTTCGCGCGAATCAACGTAATCGATCGGATGGCTGTGAAATGCGGGCGGCTTGCGAGACATGTCCTGCAATCTCCGGTGGACGCGGAAAACCGAGAAACCGCGGTTGCCGGGCGGTTCATCCTGGCATACGCCAACCACGTGCAGCGCTTGGGGGGCATGCGGCGGCCGGCCCGTGCCACTTCCGACGCGGGACATTCAAAGCGGCGACAGCTCCACTTCGAAATCCACGTTGGCCGATTCCTCATAGAGCGTGCCGCCGTGAACATCCTCGATGTAGATGTCTCCGCTGTCTGGCACGCCACCTCCTGCGCCCAGACCGTGCGAAATGACCTTGAAAACCGCCCAGCGCTCGGCGGCGTAAAACGTCGTAATCCCGGAAATGCGGGCAGTCACGACTGCCTCGTGCCTAGGCGGAATACGGACCGGGAGTGAACGCGTTATCGTTTCCGTGACCTCACCCTCCACGGAAACGGAGAAGTGCTCCATGATTTCCGCCACTTCCACTTTCGCCGTGCGTTTGATCGTGAACGTCATCTCGACGGATGCCTCGATCTCTTCCGTCGGGTGCGGGTTCTGGTAGCCCGTTCGCCGGGTGGCCTCGCGGGTCATTTCTCCGCCTCCGATCTCGCGAAAATTCTTGTAGACGTGGTCAGCCCAGCCCGCGTAAAGATGGATGGGGCAGTTGCATCGACCGTTATGCGGTCGCGGAGGCCTGTCGTCATACCAGCCTTCCATGAACATGCAGAGATTGCCAGAACATCGGTCGGGGTCCGATGTGTTCTGAAAGAAGTAAACAACCTTGAGTGGCATGGCCCTGGCTCGCTTAATGGGTCAGGATTGACCGGAGCAGACTAAGTGGAATGCCGTCGGGGTGATCCTTGGTGGCATCCAGAAACGATTGTTTCTGCTGCGTAGAAAGGTCTTCCCATTCAATGCGCGGCAGATCCGGAACCTCCCGTACTTCCCTGGGATCGACACCATCGAGAACGACCTTGGGGAAGGGCGTATCGGGACTGATCCCGAACTTCTTCTGGAAATTCTTCCGGGCGAGAGTTTCCCTCGTTTCCGAAGAGGGGCGCAGGGCTCCCTGATTCCATTCCAGCAACTCTCCAGGTTGTGCCCCGATGGGCAGGGCGCTTGTGGCTACTGTCACGCGGTCTGCCCAGACGGAATTGCCGTCCCGCTCCCGGAACGTGCTCAGCAGTTGTACCTGTCCCGCATTGTCATCACGGGCCAGATAGTGAAGGGTCACGCCGTCCGGCAAAGCGTCCAGGGTCCGGTTACGGGTCCGCACGCGGTCACCCGAATGTATTTCCAGGAGATAGCCGTCAGCTTCGGACAGGGAGACTGGCGCACGGCTTCTGGTGGGGGAGGGGGCGAGTCGGAAACGGAAGCTGTGCACCTGCTCGGGACGCAGATCGACGTCCACGCTCATGTCCAGGTAGCCGTCCCGACTTACCTGGATGGACGTGCAGTCGGTGCGCACGCCGGAAACGCGCACCCGTCCCTGGGAATCCGTGATCCCGGACTTGTCCCCTGCGGTGACAGTCGCCTCGGCAAGAGGCTGGCGCGTGCGGGATGCCTGGACAACAACTTCGACATGACGCGTTAGGCCAAGGCGTATGGCGCTTTTCTGCCACCGCGCCGCCAGGTTGACGTCGATCCCCTGACTCAGTTGTCCCGCATCGACGGCGTCCTGCACCCGTGCCACCAGGGTATCGACGCGCAGTCTGTGAATTTCCCAGTAGGTGTCGAGTCCCATTTCCAGCAGGGCACGTGCATTGCTTTCGGTCATGCCGTCGATCGCGAGAATCTGTTGTAACCGGTCCATAACAATTGCCCTCTCGGTTCGGCAATCCTGGCCGCCCCACTGAAAACACACATTTCACTGGCACAGGGATCCGCGACCCTGCAACAAGTAGAGCGCGTGTGACAGGTCCGTATGCAGAGACGAAGTTCCCTTTCATGGGGGGCCATAAGTATAGGTAGAGGGAATTCGGATTTCCTTTCGTCCTGTGAATATCCCCGGGTAAGATCTTTCCAAGGTGACGGCGAAGAGGTGAAAAGATCTGAACCGGTTGCGGATTTCGGTCCGATGCGGCCCCGTCCGCAAGGCCGTGCAGCGGATCGAGTACCGGCGGCCGTCGCTGTGTACGGCGGTCCCTTGCGAAAAAATAAACCAATGGCCGTTGACGCAGCGGATCACTGCGCAGGAAGTAGCCACGGGTAACAATGCTGCGTTTAAACGAACCGTGGTCTCGGCGCAACCGGTTGCGCGGTTCTACGCCGATAGCGTCGAAACACGCGGACGAAGGTGGCGCGACAACGTGCCGAGCCGGGTGTCGGGCACGAATTGCAATACACGTAACGGCTCCGGACCGACCCTGGTCAGCCTGCAGACGTCGAAGGATTCGAACACCGGACATGTCGAGATCCGGTCGCCCTTGCGCACTACCCTATCGAAGCCGACCGACTCGCCGTTAGCCGGGATCAGGTCCAATATCGGGTGCGGTGCGCCCGGGCCTCGGCCGTGTCCGTCAGCAAGGCCCGACAATGGAAGTGGTGCTCGACTTAGACCTTCCACCGTTTCGGCTGAAGAAGGTCGTTCAGTTCCTCGTGGAAGCGGGCGGTGGACATGGGTCTGTACGAACGAGGGTCATCGGGAAGGTGTGCTGATTACCGACCCGGCCCGACTCTGCCGGACACCTCATAATTGTCGAGGAGGTAGCGGATCGCGAACCAGTCGTACAGCGCGTGGACCAGGCAGACGATGAGCAGGTTGCCGGTGAGTTCGTACAATACACCCAGGTACAGGCCGAGTGCGGTCGCGATCACGAAGTAGGTAATCGACAGGAAGTGCAGCAGGCCAAAGGCAACGGCGGCGAGTGCCACGCCGATCCAAGGAGTGGTCAGTTCCGACAGCCAGGCCTGCAGAAAGCCGCGGAAGAGCAGTTCTTCGCCCAGGCCGGCGAGCAAACAGACCAGCACCACGGCGCCCTCGCTCCGATCACGGAACAGCGCCGTGAGAGTCGGCCGTACCAGCTCATCCAGGTCCCGGAACCATGGCGACCGGGCATTGGCGGTGGCCCGGAATCCGATCACCAGCGGGGCGGTCGCCAGCACCGCGATGAGCAGGGCTTCCGCCGTCAGATGAAAGTCGTCCCAGGGTGCGACACCAACGATGAGCGCGAGCCCCAGCGCCAGCGGGATGACCATCCCCTGGAAAATCACTGCCGCGATCAGCGGATGCTCGGTCATCAACCGTCCTGGTCGCATTGCTTGCCTCTTTCCTCATGCGTGCAGGGCCGGGCCGGACGTTCGTCTCGCCCGCGCCCCTCGAACTATGGGCATGTCGGCCCGGGGCATCACTTCGCGCTCGAGGCCGTAATGCGAGGGATGTCAGTCGAGCCGACCGGCGGACCGGAAGTCAACCATGGTAGCGCGCCGCCGACTTGCCGAAGCCGGTGCATTGATCGAAAATCGACTGGCTGCAGGCGTGGAAGCCAGTCATGAAGAGGATAGACACCGCCAGGCTTTCCCGGATCACCGCCGAGGCCCGCTGCGCGGCGGAAACCCGCGATCAGGGTTACCGCGAGCGCGCGCTGAAGATGTACCCGTGGATCTGCGGACGGTGCGCCCGTGAGTTCTCTCGCAGCAACCTGCACGAGTTGACGGTACATCATCGCGATCACAATCATGACAACAATCCTCCGGACGGCAGCAACTGGGAGTTGCTGTGCATCTATTGCCACGACAATGAACACCAGCGCCAGATCGAGGCGCACGCCGGCAAGGGGTCCGGGAGCGATACCGGTACCACGGCGAGGCATTCGCCATTCGCCGATCTCAAGTCCCTGTTGAAGGAAAAGTAGCTCCCCGGTCCGGTCGCGTTGCCCGGATCGGATACCGGCGACGCATCTGATGGCCGTGTCTGGCGCCCGGCGCCCCGAGGCTGCCCGCCATCCGGAAAACGCTGCCGTCCTCTTTTCCCCGATCACTGTCGTCAGGCCATCGTCGCTGCTGCGGGTGGCCCCGCTGCCGGCGTTGTCATCGAGCCGGAATGAGACCGAGGTCTCCGTAGCGCATGGCGGTGCCGCGTTAGGCTCGGTGAGGTGATCATGGCCAACGGCCGATCGCCCGTCCGGACCGGTTGCGCTACGTCGAAAGCAGGAACCAATGATCAGGGAATCAGACTGCCTCTATACGGTTGTATATACCGGACGCCCGCTGGCCGGACACGACCCTGCGGAGATGCGGCGCGCGCTAAGCCGGCGTCTCAAACTTTCCTCCGCGCAGGCGGAGAGGCTGTTCGCCGGTGGCAAAGTCACGGTGCGCAGGGGGCTTGCGCGGCAACAGGCCGAACGCTATCGGCTTGCCTTTGAACAAGCCGGTGCGCACTGCGAACTCGTGCGCCAGCGGCCGAAGAGCAACGCCAGCGAGTCCGCCGGGCGGGCTGTGACACCGTTGCGCACCGCGCAGGTCGACCGCCTGTTCGCCAGCAAGGCGGAACCGCCCGAGGCGCTGGCGCTGCATGGACGAGCGCAGCTGGGCTTCGCCAGCGCCGCCATGATGCTGACGGCCGGTTTGTATCTTCTGTTGCTGGTGGCCATCCCTGCGCTCGCGTTGGTGTTGTTGTTCGGCAGCATCAATCAGTTCGGTCGGCCCGGTCCGCTGCTGCCGCTCTTGTTGTCCTTTCTCCTGGGGGTTGTTCTAGCGACGTTGAGTGTGGCCTGGCTGAGGCCATTGCTGCCGCGCTCGGCCGCCGAAGGGGTACCCGCAGCCATGGATTCTCCATTGTGGTACTTCGTCGAACGGGTGGCCGCCATGATCGGCGCGCCGCCGCCGCAGGCAATCCACCTGTATGCAAGACCGCTACTCAATGCCGATCTGCGAATCCGGGATAGCTGGCGTCGGCCGACCTATGCGATCGGCCTGGGGATGCCGCTCATCCTGGGCCTGGATAGTCGGCAACTGGGGGCCGCGCTGGCCCACGAACTGAGCATGCTGGTGCCGGTGAAAGGCTGGCGCCGCGCCGGCCTGATCCGGTCCCTGCATCGATGGAGCATGCGGCCGCCCCTCGATCGCGATCCATGGGTCGAACAGCTCATGTTCTGGCGGGCGCGTCTGCCCGCCGCAATGCGAACGCCGGTAGACGCTGCCATACACCTGCTGGAAGCGCCGTTCCGCCTGCAGAACCGGTTCAAGCAGGTGCTGGCTCGCACGGCCGCCGGCAGCATGCGGGTTCTGCAAGCACGCGCCGACGAGATTGCGGCGCAATTCATCGGTAGCGCCGATTTCCGGGCGGCGGCGCAGGCGCTGTACCGGCTGCACCTGGGCTTTGCCGAGGCCCACGCCGTTGCCCGCGCCGGGTGGCTCGACCGCCGCCTGCCTGCCGATCTCCCGGCACTAACACTGCGCTGTTTGCCGGATCGTCCGGCAAGCCCCGCCAACGACACCGCGCCGCTGCCCGGGATGGCGGCAACCGTCGACCGTATCCGCCATATCGAGGCGCGCCGTCAGCCGGGGTTGATGGCGCAGGCGATTCCTGCCCGCCGTCTTCTGACCGATGCCGGCGAATGTGCCCGGGACTGCACGCGCGCCTTCTATGAAGCGCAACAGGACCTGCGGCAGGATGACTGCACTCTGCTCGATGCGGCCACCTGCCTCGACGATTCCCGTCGCGGGCAGGCGGCTGAAGTCGCACTGAAACAGTATTTTCTCGGCCTCTGGAATCCCCGCCGATTTTTCGTTGCCGCGAACCTCGGGAACGCGCTGGCCATGACGTCGGCGCAGCGCGCGGCAGCACTGCGGAAGGCCATCTCCGAACTGCGCGAAGCAGCCCCGTTCGAGCTGCGGCGAATGGAACACTACGAGTCCCTTCACCGGGAACTGCTGGACAACGTGCCGGCCTGCACGCTCGCCCGCCTGATCCCGAACGCCGATGCCGAGCAACGGCGGCAACGCCTGGAGGAGGACGTCAAGCGGCAGCGCCGGGCAATGAGCGACGTGGACACGCTGTGTGCCGATCGTATCGCCCTCGGATTGGCGCAGGCCATCGCAGGCGCCCGGCAGCGGGCAGCGGTGAAGGCGGAAATCGCGTCGTTGTTGGCCGCGCAGGCACAACTGGCAGAGAACCAGGATCAAATTCGACATCTGCGCGAGACCGCCACGGGTCTGGAGGCGCTGTTGGATGCGACCGGTTCGCGACGGATACCCGAGCACATGCTGCGCACCATGCGGCAGCGGCTCGCCGGCCATGTCCAGGCCGTCAATGGCATGCTGGTCCGAACGCCGAATCCTTTTTCCCTGGGAGGCGGGAAAGGTGACCTGCTGGACCTGCTCGCCAGGCGGTTGCCCCCGTACGACCCGGCGGAGGGTCACCGACAGGCCCAGATCTACGCCGTGGCGCTGGCGGACGGGCTGGAAGACCTGCACCGCCGTGTAATGGGTCGTCTGGCCTTCCTGGCCATCAGCGGTGAACGGGCGCTGCGAAGTCCGCCGCAACGGACGCCCAGGGCGTCCGCCTGAATTCCGCGTCAACCGTGCGTTTTTCGCGCAAGCCATGGCCCTGTGGGCCGATCTCGGCCATTGCCCGGACTCGGGGGGCAGCGATCCTCTCCCAGGGCGATGCCGTGGGGAACGTCACCGCCGGTGAACGCTATTCGCGGTCCTCTGCCGCCAGGCGTTCGTCCACGGCGAGCTCAAGGGCGTCCAGAGCGAACCCCATCACCAGGCCGGCCTGGTGATGGAGCAGGTACAGGGAACAGCGCACGGGCTCGTGCAGGGCGCTGCGTCCATGGGTGGCGAATTCGGTCCAGGCCAGTACCGGCCGGTCCATGCAGTTGGCGTCCACGCACAGCCACACATCGTCTTCGATGACGACTTCCAGACCCCGCAGGTTCTCCAGCGGGACACGTACCGGCGGTGGCAGCCGGTGGAAGGCCAGCCGGACCCGGTTATAGCACCGGGCGCCGATGGTTTTCGGCAGGATGCGAATGGGATACAGATTGTGGCGTGGTCCACCCATGAGACAGCCCACCCCCGGGAAGCGGGGCCAAGCGGCGGTATCCCGCCCTGGGGACGGGCAAAACGCGCGTGGCCTGATCCGGCAGACTCAGCCGTTGTTTCCGCGATCGTCGTCCTCGACTATCGATACCTCATCGTCCGCGTCGAGCTTGCCCTCACGAAAGACCCGGCTGGCGAGAATGTCCTCCGCCTCCAGGTGCATCAGCTGTTCACGGGTGAGGCTGCCGCCGCTCTTGAACAGTCGGTTGGCCTGGCGCAGTCGGGCGCGGTCAAGCGCGTTACGGACGGAACGGGCATTGGCGAAATGCTCCATCCTCTTGCGCAGCCGGATGTACTCCTCAAATGCCTTTTCGGCCTCGGGCGTGAAACGGTAGTTCTGATCGTCGAGCATCAACCTGGAGATGGCCAGCAACTCGTCCGACGTGTAGTCCGGAAAATCGATGTGATGGGCAATGCGCGAGCGCATGCCGGGGTTGCTGTGGAAGAATCGGTCCATCTTGTCCTTGTAGCCGGCGAGGATGACCACAAGGTCGTCGCGGTTGTTTTCCATGACCTGCAGCAGGATCTCGATGGACTCCTGGCCATAGTCGCGTTCGTTCTCGGGTTTGTAGAGGTAGTACGCCTCGTCGATGAACAGCACGCCGCCCATGGCCTTCTTGATGACTTCCTTGGTCTTCGGGGCGGTGTGCCCGATGTACTGACCGACAAGATCGTCACGAGTGACTGCCACCATGTGACCCTCGCGAACGTACTCCAGCCGATGCAGGATTTCGGCCATGCGCATGGCCACCGTGGTTTTTCCGGTGCCGGGGTTGCCGGTGAAAGACATGTGCAGGGTGGGTGTTTCCGCGGACAGCCCGACTTTCTTGCGCATGCGCTCGACCAGCAGCAGCGCGGCAATCTCTCGGATCCGGGTCTTGACCGGCTTCAGCCCGATCAGTTCGCGGTCGAGCTTGTCCAGTACTTCCCTGACATTGGACTCCTGGAGCTCCTGCTCCAGATCCACCTTGTCCTCGCCGACGATCTCGCTGCCGGTTGTTGCCCCGGTTTCCGGGGTGTTCCGAGCTTCCTTTTCGCTCATCGCTTGCCTCGCCGATTCACCATGATTGCCGTGGGAAGACGTTCATATCCATTCAGGCGCATTGTCTCGGAAAAGACGCTATGGCAAAGCGGTCGCCTGAACGGAGCGATGTCTTTCCGTGTCCACCGCGGCAGCGGGATTGCACTGGGGCAGTTCCACTGCCGCGGGGATCGCGATCAACGTGGCCGAGCGCTCAGCCGTAGCGTTCGCCCTCGGGCTTGTCGGTCGCATAGGGCTGGATCGTGTACCGCATGTTCCGTCCTTCCCGCTCCTCGCGGATCAGGCGGAAGCCCGGCTCCTCCTTGGGCCGGTTGACGATGAACGACATGCGGGGCGTCTCCCAGCCCTGCGTGGAGTCGAATGCCGTGACCCGAATGTAGTGGTTCGGGAAGGTCTTCCGGCACTCGTTGATCTCCATCAGGATCCCCGCCGGATCCTTCAGGTCGAACATGGGCATCCCGAACATCTCCCAGTAGGTGTTGCGGGGATGCGGGTCGTCCGTGTACTCCACGTTCACCGCCCAGTCGTTCTTCAGCGCATACTTGATCTGGGCAGTGATCTGCTCGTCGGTCAAGTCGGGCAGGAACGAGAACTGCCCCTGGGTGATGCGGTTTCCTATGTTGGTCATCATGATCTTTTTCCTCCTGCCCTTAGCTGCTGGGGGTCGCCGTCGGCACGAAGTCGGGCGTGTCGGTGGACGCGTAGTCGAAGGTGATGTCCTTCCAGGTATCGAGCGCCGCCTTCAACGGGGTGCACCACCTTGCGGCCTCATCCAGGATCTTCGGACCCTCATTGATGTAGTCCCGACCTTCGTTGCGCGCCTGAATCATTGCCTCGAGCGCCACGCGGTTCGCGGTCGCGCCGGCCTGGATGCCCTGCGGATGGCCGATGGTGCCGCCGCCGAACTGCAGCACCACATCCTCGCCCAGATAATGGAGGAGCTGATGCATCTGCCCGGCATGGATGCCACCGGAGGCAACCGGCATGACCTTGTTGAGGGACGCCCAGTTCTGATCGAAGAACACGCCGTGCTCCAGGTTCTGCGGGGTGTGCGTGTCGCGCAGGGTGTCGTAGATGCCCGCGATCATGTTGGGGTCGCCCTCGAGCTTGCCCACCACGGTGCCGGCATGGATGTGGTCCACGCCCGCCATGCGCATCCACTTGGCGATGACGCGGAAGGACACGCCGTGGGTCTTCTGGCGGGTATAGGTGCCATGACCCGCGCGGTGCAAGTGCAGGATCATGTCGTTCTTGCGCGCCCACTTCGACATGGACTGGATGGCCGTGTAGCCAATGACCAGGTCGATCATGATGATGACCGAACCCAGTTCCTTGGCGAATTCGGCACGCTCGTATATGTCTTCCATGGTGGCGGCGGTGACGTTCAGGTAGTGACCCTTCACCTCGCCGGTGGTGGCGGAAGCGCGGTTCACGGCCTCCATGCAGTACAGGAAGCGGTCACGCCAGTGCATGAAGGGCTGCGAGTTGATGTTCTCGTCGTCCTTGACGAAGTCCAGACCACCCCTGAGAGCCTCGTATACCACGCGCCCGTAGTTGCGCCCGGACAGGCCAAGCTTCGGCTTGGTGGTGGCGCCAAGCAGCGGACGGCCGAACTTGTCGAGTCGTTCGCGCTCCACGACGATGCCGGTGGGTGGTCCGTCGAAAGTCTTAAGGTAGGCGACCGGAATCCGCATGTCCTCGAGCCGCAACGCCTTCACGGCCTTGAAGCCGAACACGTTGCCGATGATCGAGGCTGTCAGGTTGGCGATCGAGCCCGGTTCGAACAGGTCGAGATCATAGGCGATGTAGGCGAAGTACTGCGCTTCCTTGTCGGTGCCCGGACCGGTGCCTGGCACGGGATCAACCCGGTAGGCCTTGGCCCGATAAAGTTCGCAGGCGGTCAGCCGATCGGTCCACACCACCGTCCAGGTCGCGGTGGAAGACTCGCCGGCCACGGCCGCGGCGGCTTCTTCCGGGTCGACGCCCGGTTGCGGGGTTATACGGAACAGCGAGATGAGGTCGGTCTCCTTGGGCTCGTAGTCAGGTTCCCAGTACCCCATCTGCTTGTATGGTATGACGCCGGATTGGTAACGCTTCTTGGCGTCGGTGATGGTTTCGCTCTTGGCCATGTGGTTCTCCTCCGTTGATTTGCATGCCGGAAAAACCCAACGGATTGTCGAGAGTTTCCGGTTCATTCGCCGTCCCGGACGACTACCCGCGACTATCCGGTGATACCCGCATGCGGAAGCCTGTGCACCGTACGTCGGGCGACCTGATGGCGGCCTTCAACGTCCTACCCGGCACGTGGAGATCAGGGCCGAGCCAGGATCCAAAGGCCTGGATCGAACGCCCCCCTGACGGCACATGGCGGGAGAGCGTGATGCCAACGCGAACCCGACTCCAGTCAGTGTCCCTGCGGCCCGTCGGCCCGGAGTCCTTCGACCTTGGAAGGAAGCCGTTCCTGCCGGGCGGCCCAGGGATTGTTGACGCGGTTAATGCTAGGCTTCCAAATACATAATTGAAAATAAATTTTGCTGCTTGATTGCATAAATAAAAGGTAATCATGTGGTCTCCCGTGATCGAAGCACGGGAAAGGTCCGTTTCCCGCGGATTCGGTGCCACAGGGACGGAAAGCATGAACCCGGTCAGATCCATTTTCCAGCAACAGCGGCCTCATCAGCGCTTGGCCCGCATTTCTCACTGTCCTTCTACTGCGCACGCCGACCTGCTCGCTGTGTGGGGGCGTACTCCCTCCAGCCGGCTCGAGTAGTGTCTCACAGCTACGCCTTCGGCGACTTCCGGTCCGTGCCCCCCTCCACAGCGTCATCTCGACGCCCTCGCGACGAACGGCGGTGAGAAATGCGGGCTACCGCTTGCCATCCACTTCCGCCATGAGGGCGTTGAAGCGCTCCTGCTGCCTGGATTGGACGGCTACCTTCGAAAAACCGGGACAGATTTATTTTCCCACGCTCACCTCATCCGCCGCTCAGGGCCTGAACGATGGCCACCCGGTCGGTGTCCTGCAGCGGTAGTGACAGGTCGAAAACCGCGCTGCCGTTGACAAAAAACCGCATGTGGGGGCGCATCCGGCTCTGCTCGTCGATCACGCGAAAGCGGATTCCGGGGAACTGGCGGTCAAGATCTTCGAGGAGCCCGCCCAGCGTGATGCCGCGGGCGTCGACCTGTGCCTTCCCGGTGTATGGCTGCAGCGGTGTCGGTATCAGCACATTCATGGCGCCGTGTCACTCCGGTTCACCTCGGCCACGTGCACTGCGAAGATTTCCGGCAGGTGACGCGCCACGCACGACCAGTCGTGACCTTCGTCACGGCTCATCCACAACTCGCCGCTGGTTGTGCCGAAGTAGAGCCCGACCGGTTGCCGGGCGTCAGCGGTCATCGCCTGGCGCTTCACCGTCCACCAGGCCTGATCCCCGGGCAGTCCGCCATCGAGACGCTGCCAGCTCCCGCCGCCGTCGCGGGTGCCGTAGACCGCGGGCGCGCCACCGGGGCTGGTGCGCGGCCACACGGTGGTGCCGTCCATGGGGAA
>SLSJ01000156.1 GCA_007130525.1 Ectothiorhodospiraceae bacterium
GATGAATACCAGCGGCGCGATCGGAGTGGAAGCGGTTCCCTGCTGGCTCATACGGCTATTCTCCGAAGGAAATACCCGGTGTGTCCACACTATCCGGCATGTCTCACCGCCCTTCTACTACACACGCCGATCTGCTCGCCGTGACGGGGCGTACTCCCTCCAGCCGGCTCGACGTAGTGTCGGCTACGCCTTCGCCGTCTTCCGGTCCGTCCCCCCCGTCACAGCGGCATCTCGACGCCCTCGCGACGAACGGCGGTGAGATATGCGGGCTATGCGCCCGTTGGCGCCAGCCGGAATGGGCCGCGGCGCGGAGGATTCGCGACCAGGCTTGCACGTCCGGGCCGGCGCATGACCACCACTGCGGGACTTGCGCAATTGCGGCGCTTGCAGATATCAAGACACGTGGTGACGGGAGCCCCGTCACCACGCAAGGAACCATCCATGGCGTGCGGACCCGGCGCGCTCACTCGACCTTGATGCGTCGCCGGTTCGCCTCCTGCACCTTGGGCAGGGTCAGTTCCAGGACACCCTCGTCGAACCGCGCCTTCGCCTTGTCGGCATTCACCTCGCAGGGAAGCGCCACGGTGCGCTCGAACGCACCCCGGCTGATCTCGCGACGATAGTACGCGCCCTCTTCTTCCTTCGACTCATACTCGCTGTGTCCCTTGATCGTCACCGTGTTATCGGTCACCGAGACATCCAGATCCTTCCGATCCACTCCGGGCACTTCCGCCCGCACCACGATCTGTTTGTCCTGGTCGATCACGTCGACGCGGGGCAGACGCGGCTGCCACTGTGCCAACCGATCCCACAAGGGGTGTTCCAGCCGCATCGGCCGCATCCAGTGCGAAGGCAGAAACTCTTCCAGGAACCGCTCATATTCCTCGAACGGGCTCAGCCCGCGGGCCCCGCCGCGCCGCTCGACCGGCGCCTTCACGTCAACGTCGGACTGCTCTTTTGTCGCCATTGCTCATACCTCTCGGATGACAGTTGGTATCCTCGGATCCAACCTGCAGACCCTCAGGTTGGCACTCGCAACACTCATCTCAGCGGCGGCCAGCGTACGGACACGGACTCGGCCGTGAGTCGACAGGCCAACGCGTTTTCATGCGCTTTCAGGGAATCCGGAAAACGCAACGGCGAACCGTCCTCGTGGCCGAGAAAGCGCCACTCGCAATCGCCGTTCCGACCAACCGGTACCCAGACCAGGTAGCCACCGAGGCCGTCCCTGCTCGACCGGATCTGCGCGCTGCGCACCGCTCCCCCGATGATCAACCGCCGCGCCGCCGAGGGTGTAAGCGCCGAGGGCGTGGACACAAGACCGTGAATGGCGCGACTACGGGAATGCGCCTTCGGTACCGCATCCGTCATGCCGGAACCGAACTCCGTGGATGTGATCATTTATGCCGCCTCCTCCCAGCTGCCCGGAACGCGGGCCTCTCCCGACCTCCGAAGGTCCTTGCCGGCACCGGATCCACGCGGTTCCGCGATCCGCAGCGCCTCGTCAGTCCGGGCCGGATTCAGGATGGAACATGATGACTTGTTGACTTCGGGGAATGTGTAACACACCCCCTGTCAGGACCCGTTGACGGTTGTCAACGTCCACGGCAACACTTCGCCTCTTCTAGCCCGCATATCTCACCGCCCTTCTACGCACGCCGATCTGCTCGCTGTGTCGGGGCGTACTCCCTGCAGCCGTCTCGACGTAGTGTCAGCCACCCCTTCGCCGTCTTCCGGTCCGTGCCCCCCCGTCACAGCGGCATCCCGACGCCCTCGCGACGAACGGCGGTGAGAGCGGTGAGAGATGCGGACTAACCCCGATGTAGGAGGCCAGCCCCCTGGCCGATGGGGTATGCCCCGGGCGTGGGTTATCGCCGAGAGGGCTCGGCTCCTACAGGGGCAGGCTCACCCCTAACCCTGCATATCTCACCGGCCTTCTACGGCGGTGAGGCATGCGGGCTAGACCGGATGAGGAAGAATTGACCGGCGTCATCGCCCCCAATCCAGGGTGCGCGTACGGTCAGGAACTCTCCCGTGTCGTGCTGATCTATCCTGTGAGTAAGGCCGGGAGACCGGAACGGGACATCACCGGTCCCGGTCATTGACCGAGCGGGCGAGGATCGAGTCATGCGCTATCCCATGCTGCCTTCAACACAATCCGGCATCACCCTCTTGCGCGTCTGCCGAAGCTGCCGCTGCGAACCGGTTTTCGTGATGGACCTGGTTCGGGCCGGTGTGCTCGAACCCCAGGGACAACGCCCGATCCGCTGGCGCTTCACACCGCCGCAACAGCGCCGGGCGGAGATGGCGACTTACCTGAGCCGTCGGTACGACCTCAATACCGAAGCGTTGACCTTCATGATGAAGCTCATGGACATGAACCAGGCGCTTCGGGAACGCCTTGCCGCGGTGTCCGGCTATCCGGGAGATGCGTATAGCGGCAGGACAAGATACATGTAGGACGGCACCGATCCGTTCCGTCATTCGTTCGCTGTCACGAACCTGATGTCCTGACCGCGCGCGGCCCGGTCCAGTCCCCTGGGCGGCAGGAGATGTCGTCGTGTCCGCGATAGACACGGCAGGCACACACCCATTCCTGGATTCACGCTGCTACACTGTCGTAGCTGGGAGCCCGTCGGACCCCGGAGGAAGAGGCAAGGGCACGGGAGGGCGATCATCTCGTCGATCTCTTGACACGAAAGCGATTCTCTTTCGGGAGAAGGATGAAGCAAGCGCGGCGCTCCCCCAGCCCCCGCTCAACATTCAGCCCCGGTCCGACAACCTCCAGGAAGCACTCTGGGCCGCGATGGAGCATGCAGGCACAGCGATGGAATCCATCGAAGAACGCACCGGAAGGCCGAAGGCGGCAGGTGATCGGCGTTTCTCCGCCAACGCCTTGCTGCAGGCTGCCTTCGTCTCCGACGACAATGTCGTACTACTGGTGGACGCGGAGTCCCGGCGGGTTCTCGCCTGCAATTCCGCCACGGAACGCGTGTTCGGCTACAAGCCAGAGGAACTGACAGGCCGCGACACCCGGGATCTGCACGTCGACGATGCGTACTTTGAATGCTTCGGACTCAACACCTGCCGGGTACTGGCCGGGGAACGCAGCTGCTATCACGGGCATTACTGGATGCGCCGGCGAGACGGCACCCGGTTTCCCTCCGAACACCTGATCTACGCGATCAACGGCGACAGTCAAGCGGCCGCCGTAGTCATCAGCGTTATCAGGGACGTCTCCGAGTCCGGCATTCCGCTGCGCGCCGACGTCACGCCCGAAACGGCAGGTGGCGGCTTCCAGGGGCTGGCGTGGAACCTGCCCGGCATCGTCTATCAGCAGGTCCGGACAGCGGACGGCTCGGACAGGTACACGTTCCTCGCCGGCGCCCTGTTTGAGCAGTACGGGATCGATCCCGCCAGCATCCGCTTCGATCCGGCTGCCTTCCTCGAGCACCTGGATCCCATGGACCGGGAACAGCTCGAAATCGAGCTTGCGCGTTCCGCGGCATCTCTCAGCCCCATCGACATGCAGTTGCGCTTTCACGCGCCCGCCGGTCACGTGGTCTGGCTGCGCGCGATTTCCCAGCCGCGAAAGCTCGACGACGGGTCCGTGGCCTGGGACGGCCTCGCCCTGGACATAACCCGAGAGAGGGTCGCCGAGGAGCAGCTTCATTACCTGGCGACACACGATCGGCTGACCGGGCTGCCCAACCGCTACCAGTTTCTCGAATACCTGGGGCAGGCAATAACCAGGGCGGAACGCCGCGACATCCGCTTTGCCATCGCCCACCTGCACGTTGACGGGATGGATGAAATCAACAGGACGCACGGTTTCGCCATCGGCGACGATCTGCTCAAGCAGATCGGCCGGCGACTGGTGAAACGTCTGCCGCCCCAGGACGTGGTCGCCCGCACGCACGGTGACGGATTCATGGCCCTGCTGACGGACGCCGGCGATCACGCCCAGTTGCGCAAAGCGGTGCGGCGACTGCAGCGTGTATTCGACGGGCCGTTCACGCTTGACCAATCCACCACCGTCGAGGTGACGGTAAAGATCGGCTTCGCCACCTATCCCGCAGACGGGCAAACGCCGGAGGAACTGCTCCACGCCTCCGGTATCGCCATCGACCGCATCAGTCGTCAGCATGGTTCCGCGTTCAGGTTCTACGGCGAAGACCTGGGACGCGCACTCAATGACCTCATGGACGGGGAGCGCAAGCTCTCCGATGCGATCGAGGCGGGGCAGATCAAACCCTACTTTCAGCCGCAGTTCTCCCTGGAGAACGGTGAACTGGTCGGCATGGAGGCGCTCGCTCGCTGGGAAACCGCCGACGGCAAGTTCGTTTCGCCGAACCGGTTCATCGCGCTGGCGGAGGAGACCGGGTTGATGGTGCCGCTGGGAATGCGAATGCTGAGCGAGGTTGCGTCGCGAGTCCGGGAGTGGCGGGCGGCGGGACTGCATGTCCCGCCCGTGTGCGTCAACTGCGCCTCGCAGCAATTGCGCAGCAGCGAATTCAAGGCGCTCTACCTGCGAGAGACCGTGCAGGGAGAAATCGACCCGGAAATCCTGATCATCGAACTCACCGAAAGCAGCCTGATGGAAGACGTCGACGCCGCCGAACGAACCATGCGTTCGCTGACCGCCTCCGGAGTCAGATTCTCGATCGACGACTTCGGCACGGGATTCTCGTCGCTCAGCTACCTCGCTCGGCTCCCCTTCAATGTCCTCAAGATCGATCGCAACTTCGTTTCGGCCCTCGGCGATGACGATCGCCAGCGCGCCATCACGCAGTCCCTGATCGGGATGAGCAAGGCGCTGGGGCTGCAGGTCATTGCCGAGGGCGTGGAAACGGAAGCCCAGCAGGCGATGCTGAAGCAACTTGGCTGTGACGCCGCGCAGGGCTTTCTGTATTCTCCGGCGGTTCCCGCGGTGGACATGCTTCGCTGGCTGTCGCCACGGGGCGTAGACGGGGAACGGCGGTGAGATATGCAGGGTTAGGGGTGAGCCTGCCCCTGTAGGAGCCGAGCCCTCTCGGCGATGTGACAGCGCCGAGCGCC
>SLSJ01000127.1 GCA_007130525.1 Ectothiorhodospiraceae bacterium
AACGGCAGAAACAGCTCCTGCAACGCAATACCCGCCAGTTCCTGGCCGGGCTGCCCGCCAACAACGCCCTGCTCTGGGGCTCCAGGGGCACCGGAAAGTCCTCGCTGGTGAAGGCGATGCTCAGCGCCTATGCCGCCGAGGGTCTGCGTCTTATCGAAGTTGCGCCGGCCGATCTGGTGGATCTGCCGGAAATCATCGAACTGGTGTGGGATCGGAGCGAGCGCTTCATTCTCTATTGCGACGACCTCTCATTCGAGGCCGACGACCCCAGCTACAAGGCGCTGAAGGCGGTTCTGGACGGATCCCTGAGCGTCGCGCCCGACAACCTCCTGATCTACGCCACCTCCAACCGCCGCCACCTGCTGCCGGAATACCTGACGGACAACGCGGACTCGCGCCTGGTGGATGGCGAACTGCACCATGGCGAGGCCGTGGAGGAAAAGATCTCGTTGTCGGAGCGCTTCGGTCTATGGCTGTCGTTTCATCCGTTCAGCCAGGAGGCATACCTGGACATCGTGCATAACTGGCTGCAGGCATTCGGAGTCGAGGACACGCATCCGGAGCAACTGCGCGAGGAGGCGCTGCGCTACGCGCTCAGCCGGGGTTCCCGCAGCGGCCGTGTAGCCTGGCAGTTCGCAAGGGACTGGGCGGGACGGGTCGGATTGTCGGAAAAACGCCGGTAGCGTGGTTGCTTCGGCGCCGGGCGCAAGACGCGTGTGAGCGGGCGTAACCCGCATATCTCACCGCCCTTCTACTACGCACGCCGATCTGCCTCGCTGTGTCGAGGCGTACTCCCTCAAGCCGGCTCGACGTAGTGTCAGCCTCGCCTTCGCCGTCTTCCGGTCCGTGCCCCCCGTCACAGCGGCATCTCGACACCCTCGCGACGAACGGCGGTGAGATATGCGGGCTAACGCAAATCAGCCCAGCCAGACCCTCGCATTCCTGAACATGCGCAACCACGGGCCGTCGTCGCCCCAGCTGGCCGGGTGCCAGGAGTGCTGGACGCTGCGGAAGACGCGCTCGGGGTGCGGCATCATGATGGTGACGCGGCCATCGCGGTTACACAGCCCGGTGATGGCGTCGACCGATCCATTGGGGTTGGCCGGATAGCGTTTGGCCGGCTGGCCCTGCCCATCCACGTAGCGAAGTGCAACCAGGCCGGCACTCAGCAGCCGCCGCGGCCCGCTGTCGGCAGTGAAATGCGCGCGGCCTTCGCCGTGGGCCACGGCAACGGGCATGCGCGAACCTTCCATGCCCGACAGGAACAACGACGGAGATCGCAGTACCTCGACCTGCGCCAGCCGGGCCTCGAACTGTTCCGAGCGATTGCGCGCGAACCGCGGCCAGAGTTCGGCACCGGGGATCAGACTGTGCAGGTGGGCAAGCATCTGGCAACCATTGCATACGCCCAGCGCGAAACTGTCCGTGCGCTCGAAAAAAGCCGCAAACGCATCCCGCAGCGAAGAGTTGTACAGCACCGTCTTGGCCCAACCGCCGCCGGCGCCCAGAACATCGCCATAGGAAAAGCCGCCACAGGCGGCAAGGCCGCGGAAGCTGGCCAGATCGGCGCGCCCCTGCAGCAGGTCGGTCATGTGTACGTCCACGGCCTCGAATCCTGCGCGATCGAATGCCGCCGCCATTTCGAGCTGGCCGTTGACGCCCTGTTCCCGCAGCACGGCCACCCGCGGCCGCGCTCCGGCTGCGATGAACGGGGCCGCCACGTCGTCATCCGGACTGAACGACAGCGACGCGTGCAAACCGCCGTCGCCATCGTCGGCCACGGCCTCATGTTCTTCCCGGGCGCAATCCGGATCATCGCGCAACGACTGCATCCGCATCGTGGTCTCCTGCCAGATGCCCTGCAGTTCCGCACGTCCGCGCTCCAGTAGCAGTTCGTCACCATGACGGATCCTGATGACGTGGTCGTCGGCCGGGGAGCCGAGATCATGGACGGCACCCGCGAGGCCCGCCGCCTCGAAGCGGGAGATCACAGCTTCGGCATCGTCCTCGCGCACCTGCAGTACGGCGCCGAGCTCCTCACTGAACAGCGCCCCCGAAGCTCCGTTTCCGGCCATGGGCAGGCTCACGTCGAGGCCGCAGCGGCCGGCGAAAGCCATCTCACAGAGCGTTGCCAGCAGGCCGCCGTCGGAGCGGTCGTGGTAGGCCAGGAGCAGGCGCTCGGACAGCAGTTCCTGAACCACCCGGAAATAGCCCCTGAACACGTCCGGATCATCCAGGTCGGGCGGCACGTCGCCCATGGCGCCATGCACCTGGGCCAGCGCCGAACCGCCCAGGCGGTTCCTGCCAGCGCCCAGGTCCGCCAGCAGCAGGCGCGTATAGCCGCTGTCGCGGGCAAGTTCGGGCGTCACCCCGCGGCGCACGTCATCTACCACCGAATACGCCGTGACAACCAGCGTTACCGGTGCGGTGACGCTGCGCAATCCGTCCGGCCCCCGCCAGACGGTCTTCATGGACATGGAGTCCTTCCCCACCGGGATCGCGATACCGAGGCGCGGACACAGCTCCATGCCCACCGCGCGGACGGTGTCGTAGAGCACGGCATCCTCTCCCGGATGCCCCGCCGGCGCCATCCAGTTGGCGGACAGGTTGACGCGCTCCAGTCGACCGACAGGCGCGGCGGCAAGGTTGGTCAGCGCCTCCCCCACCGCCAGCCGCCCCGAGGCGGGCCCGCTGAGCAGGGCCACCTGTGGACGTTCGCCAACGGCCATGGCCTGACCGGTATGGCCGTCATAGTCATTCAGCGTCATTGCCACGTCCGCCACCGGTACCTGCCACGGCCCCACCATCTGGTCCCTGGCCACCAGGCCGGTAACGGAACGGTCGCCGATGGTGACGAGAAAATGTTTGGCGGCCACGGCCGGCAGCCGCAGCACCTTGTCCACGGCCGTATTCACGTCCAGATCATCCAGCGCCAGCGGCTGGTGCCGGGTCGCGACGCGCTGCACGTCCCGGGTCATTTTCGGCGGTTTGCCGAACAGCAGATCCATGGGGATATGCACCGGCTCATTGCCGAAATGGCTGTCGGCGAGCAGCAGTCGGCGCTCCTCGGTGGACTCGCCGATAACCGCATATGGACAGCGCTCGCGTTCGCAGAGAGTATGGAAGCGGCCCAGATCGCCTGGCAACACGGCCAGGACGTAACGCTCCTGGGCCTCGTTGCTCCAGATTTGCATGGGCGACATTCCGGGGTCGTCACTGGGCACGTCGCGAAGCCGCAGTTCGCCGCCAAGCGCATTGTCCTCGAGAATCTCCGGCACGGCATTGGACAGGCCACCGGCGCCCACATCGTGAATGGATCGGATCGGATTGTGCTCGCCCAGCGCCCAGCAGGCATCAATCACCTCCTGCGCGCGACGCTGGATTTCCGGATTACTCCGCTGCACCGAAGCGAAATCCAGCTCTTCGTCGCCGCTGCCGCCGGCAACCGAGGAGGCAGCGCCACCTCCCAGCCCGATCAGCATGGCCGGGCCGCCAAGCACGATCACCTTCGCCCTGGCAGGCACCTCGCCCTTGTCGACATGCATGTCGCGAATGGCGCCCATGCCGCCGGCAAGCATCACGGGCTTGTGAAAGCCGCGCACTTCGTCACCGCCGACACCGGCGACCCGCTGTTCGAAGGTACGAAAATAACCGCCGAGCGCGGGACGACCGAACTCGTTGTTATACGAGGCCGCGCCGATGGGTCCGTCGAGCATGATCTCCAGCGCCGAGGCCATGCGTCCCGGCCGCCCGTAATCCTCCGTCTCCCAGGGCTGCAGGAAATCCGGAATCCGCAGGTTGGAGGTGGTGAAACCGGTCAAGCCGGCGCGCGGCCGCGCGCCTCGTCCGGTGGCCCCCTCATCACGTATTTCGCCGCCGGCGCCGGTGGCCGCGCCGGGGAACGGCGAGATGGCGGTGGGATGATTGTGGGTTTCGACCTTCATCACCAGGTGCGAGAGTTCGTCGCGGGCGCCGTATACATGCGTGTCCGGGTTGGCAAAGAAGCGCCGGACAACGTGGCCCTCGGCCACGGCGGCGTTGTCGCTGTACGCGGAGAGCACGCCCTCGGGGCGCTGCTCCCAGGTGTTGCGGATCATGTCGAAAAGGGCATGGGGCTGGGCTTCGCCGTCTATGATCCAGTCGGCACGGAAAATCTTGTGGCGACAGTGCTCGGAGTTCGCCTGCGCGAACATCATCAGTTCGACATCGGTGGGATTACGGCCCAGCTCCCGATAGCGGTCCACCAGGTAGTCGATTTCGTCGGCGGCCAGGGCAAAACCCATCTCGGCGTCGGCGCGAATCAATGCGTCCCGCCCTCCCGACAACACGTCGACACTGGTGAAAGGCGCGGGATCGCGGTCGGCAAACAGCTGCTCGGGTGCGGCTGCCGCGTCCATGACCACTTCGGTCATTCGATCGTGAATCAGGGGAAGGATGCCGGCGAGGGCATCGACGCCGGGTTCGCCGCCGTGGGTCAGCGCGAACCGTACGCCGCGCTCGATGCGCCGTACTGCCAGCAGGCCGCAATTGTGCGCGATATCCGCGGCCTTGCTGGACCAGGGGGAAATGGTCCCGGGACGAGGCGTCACCAGCAGCCGGCTGCCCCGCCAGGCTTCCGAATCCCGCGCCGCCTCCGCATCGCCCTGAAGCAGTGCCTGCAGAACGGACTGCTCCCGGGCATCCAGATCGCGCGCCGTGAGCACGAAGTACCTGAACCGGGCCTTGATTGCCGTGATGGCGGGAAACCGCTCCCGCACTCGCCGAAGCAGGCGCTCAAGGCGAAACTGGGACAGCGCGGTGGCGCCGGATAGCTGCAACATGCTCTGACTCGCCTGAACACTCCGCCGGCACGGAGACCGGAAGGTCTATTGGCCGCCGGCCATGCCCCGCCAGGCCGGCGGTCATCCTCGACAAACACCGGATGCGTCGGTGTGTGCCTAGCCCGCATATCTCACCGCCCTTCTACTACGCACGCCGATCTGCTCGCCGTGTCGGGGCGTACTCCCTGCAGCCGGCTCGACGTAGTGTCAGCTACGCCTTCGCCGCCTTCCGGTCCGT
>SLSJ01000136.1 GCA_007130525.1 Ectothiorhodospiraceae bacterium
GACGAACGGCGGTGAGATATGCGGGCTAGAGCCCACAATAGGTTGGCACCGCATTTGCCGCTACGCCGCGCCGCTTGAACGCGGAGTGACTGCGGCACTGCCCGGCGTGCCTTGCTTGGCGCAAAAAGCGATACCAACGCGGGTTCGTGTACGCTTCGGTGTTTCCCTAACCGGGTCGCAGTATACGGCCGCTGCTTCCGTCCCGCATCTCCGTTGGCCGCTCCAGCCCGCCAACGGCGCCGGGCAGCACCAGATCCACCGCCGGGCCAAGACGCAGCCGGGCCTCCAGTGCCGTCCTGGCCGGCCGACTGCCGCTGATGTTGGCGCTGGTCGACACCAGCGGACCACAGGCACGACACAGTTCGGCGGCCAGCGGATGATCCGTTACCCGCACGGCCAGGGTGCGGCGCCCACCGGTCAGCCACCAGGGTGTCAATGGGTGCGCCGACAGGACCCAGGTGACCGGCCCGGGCCAGCTTGCGTGAACGCGACGACGCAGGTCCGGATCCAGCGGGCGCAACAACGGGTTCAGTTGCTCGGGATCGGCGGCAATCAGGATCAGGCCCTTGTGCACGGGTCGGCGTTTCGCGGCCAGCAGCCGGAATACGGCATCGGAGTTGAAGGGGTCGCAGCCGAGCCCGTAGACCGCCTCGGTGGGGTAGGCGACCAGTTTCCCGGCGGTGATGTGCCGGCGGGCACTGGCCAGGCGGCAGGCGCCGATTATGCTGCTCATTGTTTCAGCTTCCGGCTGTGCGCTTCCTGGCCGGCGCCTTGCGTCCGCGAGGCTTGCGTTCCGGCGCCTTGGCCAGTAATTCCTTGCAGGTATGCAGGTCCAGCGCCTCGGGCGCCTCGTCCTTGGGGATCTTGGCGTTCTTCTTGCCGTCGGTGATGTAGGGACCGTAGCGGCCCTTCAGTACCTGGATGGCCGTGCCCGGAAAGTGCTGGATGACGCGTTCCGCATCCGCTTTCTTCTTCCCGGCGATAACCTCGCGGGCACGTTCCGCGCTGATGGTGTAGGGATCATCTTCCTTGAGCGAGACAAACTTGTTGCCATAGCGCAAATAAGGGCCGAAACGGCCGATATTCGCCTGGATGGGTTCGCCCTCTTCGGTTTCACCCAGTTCCCGGGGAAGTCGGAAAAGCGCCAGTGCCTCCTCCAGGGTGATGCTGTGCATGGACTGGCCCGGCCGCAGGCCGGCAAAACGCGGCTTGTCCTCATCGTCCTTGGTACCGATCTGCACAAAGGGACCGTAGCGGCCGACACGAACCTGTACGGGTTTGCCGCTCTCGGGATCCGTGCCCAGTTCCCTGGCCTGGACCACCTCCTCACGGGAGATGTCCTTCTTCGCTTCCACCTGGGCCTTGAACGGTTCCCAGAATTCCCTGAGCAAAGGAATCCAGTCTTTCTCGCCCAGCGATATCTGGTCCAGATCGTCCTCCAGGCGTGCGGTGAAGTCGTAGTCCACGTACCGGGTGAAGTGCTCGGTCAGGAACTTGTTGACCACCCGGCCCACGGAGGTGGGAATGAAGCGCCGCGCATCCAGCTCCACATACTCGCGGTTGAGCAGCGTGGAAATGATATTGGCATAGGTGGAGGGCCGGCCGATGCCGTACTCTTCCAGTGCCCGCACCAGGCTGGCCTCGCTGTAGCGTGGCGGCGGCTCGGTGAAGTGCTGCTCGGGGCGGATCCTGAGCAGGCTGATGATGTCGCCCTCCCGCATATCGGGCAGGATGCGTTCACCGCCGTCGTTCTTGGCGTCGTCCACGCCTTCCTGGTAGACGGCCATGAAACCGGGCTCGGCGATGGTGGAACCGGTCGCGCGGAACATGTTGCCCTCACCGCAGGCCAGGTCGACGCCGACGGTGTTGATGGTGGCATGGATCATCTGGCTCGCCACCGCGCGCTTCCAGATCAGCTCGTACAGGCGCCGCTGGTCTTCACTTAGATGCCCGCGAATCTCGGCCGGATGGCGGGCGGCGGATGTCGGCCGGATGGCTTCATGGGCTTCCTGGGCATTCTTGGCCTTGGTCCGGTAGGTCTGCGGGGCGTCGGGTACTTTCTCCCTGCCAAAGCGGTCGGCAATCACGCTGCGCAATTCCGCCACCGCCTCGCCGGCCAGGTTCACGGAATCCGTGCGCATGTAAGTGATCAGCCCGACCGTGCCACCGCCCACGTCAATGCCCTCGTAAAGCTGCTGCGCGACGCGCATGGTGCGCTGTGCGCCGAAGCCCAGTTTGCGGGACGCCTCCTGCTGCAGCGTCGAGGTCGTGAACGGCGCAGCGGGATTTCGGCGGCGCTGCTTGCGTTCGACCTTTGCGACCGTCAGGCCGTCGCCACCGGCCGCACTCAGGACCTGTTCCACCTCGGTGGCCCTGGCTTCGTTGTCGATGCTGAATTGCTCGATCTTCTCGCCGGCAAACCGAGTGAGCTTGGCCTGGAACTCCTGATCGCCCTTTTTCAGGTCCGATTCGATGGTCCAGTATTCCCGCGGTACGAAGGCCTCGATCTCTTCCTCGCGTTCGCAGATCATGCGCAGCGCCGGCGATTGCACGCGTCCGGCCGACAGGCCGCTGTGTATCTTGCGCCAGAGCAGTGGCGAGAGATTGAAGCCCACCAGGTAGTCCAATGCCCGGCGCGCCTGCTGCGCGTTCACCAGATCCATGGACAGATCCCGGGCGTTGGCGATGGCCTCGTTGATCGCGCTCCTGGTTATCTCGTAAAACACCACCCGCTTAACGGTCTTGCCCTTGAGCAGCCCTTTCTCGTTCAGGAGTTCGTACAGGTGCCAGGAGATGGCCTCGCCTTCCCGGTCGGGGTCAGTGGCCAGATACAGGCCATCGGCCTGCTTGAGCGCCTTCGCAATGGCGTCCACGTATTTCTTGTTGCGCTCGATGACCGAATACTTCATCGCGAAGCCGTGCTCCGGATCCACGGCACCCTCCTTCGGCACCAGATCGCGCACATGGCCATATGAGGCCATTACCTGGAAATCCTTTCCCAGGTACTTGTTGATCGTCTTCGCCTTGGCGGGAGATTCGACGATGACCAGGTTCTTGCTCATGGGCACACGTGTCCCCGCGTGGGAGGACGTATCCAATAGTTAGACGGCGAATTGTAGTGCCGACGACTCGGGGGGGACGTCAGTGCACCAGGTGCACGGGATTCTCGAACAACAGATTTTCCATCCAGGCGAAGGCTTCTTCCTGGCCCGGCTGATTGTAAAGCACCATCAGGGTGACCCACTTGACCAGATCGATGTCGGACTCGTCATCCTCCAGGGCCATCAACCGGTCGATGATCATTTCCCGGCTTGCCGGGGTGAGTACGCCAATCTGCTCCAGAAACAGCAGGAAGCCCCGACCTTCCGCGTCCAGCCGGGCCATCTCCTCGTCGGTGTATACCCGTAGCGAGCGCACGCCGCCGCCGGTACCATCGGGCAGTTCCCGGGAACCGACCAGACCATCCAGCCAGTCGAACGCCTTGCGGATCTCCACCTGCTGGAAGCCGGCGTCAAACAGCTCCGATTCCAGTGATTCACGGTCCGGCTGCGGTTCGTCGTCGTACAGGTAGTTCTCGAACAGGTACATCAGGACGTCGAACACGTTTTCTTTCATTTCAGATCCTCAGGCCGGTCCGTGCGTAACGCCCGCCCGGCATGGCCGTTACACGGCCTTGCAATTCAAGTATCAGCAGGATGGAGGAAAGCGCAGCAGGCGTCAATCCGGTGCGCTGCAGCAGAAAATCCATGGCCACGGGGTCGTGGCCAAGCGCCTCCAGCACCGCCTCGTGGTCGCTGTCGCTGTCGTTGTCGGTGCCGGATGCCTGCTGTTCCGGCTTCAGGTCACCGGCCTCGTCGATATCCATGTTGACACCGAGCAGCGCCGGCAATTCTTCCATGATGTCGCGAGCGGTTTCCACCAGTTTTGCCGAGCCGTCGCGTATCAGCGCGTGACAGCCCCGTGCCAGGGGGTTGTGGATGGATCCGGGAATGGCGAAAACCTCGCGTCCCTGCTCCAGGGCGTATCGCGCGGTAATGAGTGAACCGCTGCGCAAGCCGGCTTCCACCACCAGAGTGCCGGCGCACAGTCCGCTGATGACCCGGTTACGGCGTGGAAACTGGCCGGCCCGCACCGGGGTGCCCGTTGGGAACTCGGTGACCACGGCGCCTTGCGCCGCGATCGCATGCGCCAGCCTTCGGTTTGCAGCGGGATAGACCCTGTCCGGACCGGTGGCGGTGACTGCGACGGTCGGACCGTCCCCGGCGAGTGCACCCTCATGGGCGGCGGTGTCAATTCCCAGTGCAAGCCCGCTGGTGATCGTGAGGCCCGAACGCGCCAGGTGACGGGCGAAATCATGGGCGTTCTGTCGGCCGCCACTGCTCGGGCTGCGGCTGCCGACGATGGCAAGCTGCGGCGCCGACAGGGCATCCGGGTCGCCGCTCACGAAAAGCATCGGCGGTGGATCAACCATGGTCCGGAGGAGTTGCGGGTAACGGGGGTCTTCGAGATCGAGTACGTGGTTGCCCGGGGCGTCGGCCCATGCAAGGTCGGCTTCCACGGCCGCCTGGTCCGGCTGCCGCAATGCATCGATCACCTGACTGCCGAGGCCGGCGGCCCGGAGCGATTGCCGGCTTGCCGACAGGACTGCCCCGGCGCTCCCGAACCGATCCGCAAGCATGTGATAGAGCCGCGGTCCGATTCCCGGAACCCGCAGCAACGTGAGCCGCTCGTGCAGTGTCGACATCGCTATCCTAGCCCGCATCTCTCACCGCCCTTCTACTACGCACGCCGATCTGCTCGCCATAAAGGGGCGTACTCCCTGCAGCCGGCTCGACGTAGTGTCAGCTACGCCTTCGCCGTCTTCCGGTCCGTGCCCCCCGACACAGCGGTATCCCGACGCCCTCGCCACGAACGGCGGTGAGAGATGCGGCCAGGGCGCCGGGGCAACGTCCTTCGCGGCGAGGGCGCCGCTCCTACAGAAACACGCGGCTTCCCTGTGCGC
>SLSJ01000203.1 GCA_007130525.1 Ectothiorhodospiraceae bacterium
ACGGTTGCCATGCGCCTGAGCTTTTTTCACTGGGGACTGAACGGCTGGGCCATCTTTTCTTTCGTGGCGTTGGTGCTGGGCTACTTCGCCTTCCGGCATGAGCTGCCGCTTACCATCCGTTCCGCGCTGTTTCCGTTCCTGGGGGAGCGATTTCGCGGCCCCTGGGGCGATCTGGTGGATGTGCTCGCAGTCTTCGGCACGGTCTTCGGAATCGCCACCACCCTGGGGCTGGGCGTACAGCAGATGAACGCCGGCCTCGGGCAGGTATTCGGCTTGCCCAGTTCCCTTGCCCTTCAGCTCATCGTCACGGCCGTGATCATGACTATTGCCACTGTTTCGGTGGTGTCCGGTGTGCGCAAGGGTGTGCGGCTGCTGTCCGAGTTCAACTTCTGGCTGAGCGTGGCGGTGGTGGTATTCCTGCTGCTGTTCGGCCCCACCCAGTATCTGATCGGGCTGACCATCGAGGCGGCCGGAGACTATATCCAGAACCTCCTGGCTCTGACCTTTCATACCAATGTCACCCGGGGCAGCGAGTGGCAGGCGGAGTGGACGGTGTTCTTCTGGGGCTGGTGGCTGGCGTGGTCGCCTTTCGTGGGCATGTTCATCGCCCGAATCTCGCGCGGGCGCACGTTTCGCGAGTTTGTCATGGGCGTGCTGCTGGTGCCGACGGTGATCACCATGGTCTGGATCGGTTTGCTTGGCGGCACCGCCCTGCACCACGAGTTGTTCGGTGCCGGTGGCATCGTCCAGGCGGTGGAAGAGGATGTCGCGGTAGCGCTGTTCGTTACCGTGCAGGCGCTGGACATCGGGATGCTCGCGACCATTGCCAGCGGTGGGCTGGTCGTGCTGATCGCCACCTACCTGATCACGTCGGCCAACGCGGGCACCCTGGTTATCAACACCATACTGGCCGGCGGCGACCCGGAGCCGCCGACGGCGCACCGCATCGTCTGGGGCGTGGTGCTGGCCTTGCTGACGGCCACGCTGCTTGTCGCGGGTGGTCTGGAAACCCTGCAGAGCGCGGTCATTACCGCGGCGCTACCGTTTTCGCTTGTCGTGATCGTGATGGTTTCCGGCCTGCTGCGCGCCTTGCATGGCGAACGCTTCGCCGCCCGTCGAGGTCAACGCACCGAGCCGCCCCACGAGCCCTGGATCGATACCGAACGCCTTGCCGAAACTCCGGATACCAGTGTGACCCTGGAGCCGGTTATCGAGTCGGAGAGTCGGGGAGAAGACGCTGACGTGCAATCGGAGCATTCGTCGGCGCAGTAACAACAGGGTCGCCGCAAACCCGGCGGATGGTTCGGGTTTGCGCCCGGAACTCCGCCCGCGGAAGGCGAATATTGTCAACTCCCCCTTGCTGCCCGAGGAGACGAGCCGGCGATGGAGTCGGAGCCTGACCAAGCCGGACGCAAAAAGACCGCAGGCGCTGTGCCTGCGGTCCCTTCCTCATGGGTATGCGCATTCGTTGCCCCGAATGCGGCAATCGGGATTTCCCCGTTGTTCGACTTAATCTAGGCCGATTTCTTTGACTCGGATTCGCTCTTTGCTGCAGGTGCGGTCCGTTTCTCTTCCGCCCCGATCTCGCTCCCTTCCGGCGAAAGCATTTCCATTCCCTGGCGCCGCAGCTTCTCGGAGAGCTCCAGCAGTCTTTGATTGCTCGTCTTGAACACGTCCACGAAGGCGCCATAAATTTCAGGCTGGACGGAGACGAACTCCTTGGGATCATGGACGGTCGCGAGCGTCTCCGACATGCGGTTGAACACCGCGAACATGTCCTGGACCTGGTCCAGCGAGGTGCGATAGACGGTCTCGTTGATTTCCTCGGCCACGTGCTGGAAGCGTTCCATGCGCTGCTGGGCGTCGGACCACCCGGTTGAAAATATGCGGTTCAATTCCGTGAAATCGGCGAGCTGTTGTGACGGGCGAGTTTCCCGTGCTGGTTGCGTTGCACTCATCTGGCAGTACCTCCAACGTGTATTGATGAACGGCTGGGTTGTGCCCGTGCGTTCCCAGTGGTGACCCCTTGATTCTTGTTCCCGGTGGCGGACGCAGGATCGCTCCCCGGAAAGTCGACAATAGGGGGCTGGGATGCCCGGGGAAATGCGGGTTTACCCCAAACGGGTTGCGGTTGTCCCTAGCTGTGGATAATTCAGTGTCTCAATTGGGTGGCGCCGTTCGTTAACACGCTAAGGAGAGGGGCGGTCATCGTTGTAACGAATCGAAACGACATGGGTGGGAACAAGGCAAACAATCATGGATATTCGCCCCTCGAGGCCGGCTTTTCCGCGTCCGGCTGAGGAGCGGCGGAATCATCCTGATCCAGCAGGCCGAGCCGTATGACAAGCCGGATCAGTTCGGCCAGGGTGGTGACCCCCGTTTTCTGCATGATGCGGGCGCGGTATACCTCAACGGTTCGCGGACTGAGTTCGAGTGCCTTCGCAATCTCCATGTTCGAACAACCCCTGACCATCGGGAACAGGACTTCCCATTCCCGAGGGGTGAGCGAATTCAAACGCATTCGAAGTCGCTGGTCCGTTCGCCTGCGTTGTTCATTCAGGCGATCGGTTTCGATGGCATCCTGCACGGCATCGAGTAATGCCTGACCACGGACGGGTTTTTCCAGGAAATCTGCGGCGCCGTTCTTGAGCGCATGCACGGCCCCGGCGACGTCGCCACGACGGCCAAGCAGGATGACCGGCAGTTTGATGCGTTTCTCACGCAGCCGCTCAAGGAACCCGACGCCGTTGGCCCCCGACAGACCGGCATCCAGGATGATGCAACCCCTTTGCCGATGGTTGATATGCTCCAGGGCCTCATCCGCCGAGAAGAAGTACTCTGCATTGATGTGGACGGAAAAGAAGTGCTCTTCGAAGGCCACCAGGTCGGTGACACACGGTTTGATGACAAAGACCGTCGCTTTGTCCTGGTGGGCCATGATGGTTTATACGTTGCCGGTCCGTGGGCCATTCACGACCCATTGACGCAAGTGGCGTGCCTCACTGATGGCCGCGGCACTGGTTGGGGCCGACTGGCACTCCCGAGGGGGACACTGTTTGGCATCTCTGCTGCTTAATTATAGCAGCCGCACCTATTCCTTACGCTGCACATTGCCCTCGGCAACGGGTAAAACCCGCGGGCGGTAATGGTTTTCCCGACTTACCCCGTTCACCGCAAGCGTCTAGGTTTTACTCTCCCGAACCGTCTTTTTCGGGCCGCCCGGTCAGGCGCCGGGAGGTGGCCCATCCGGAAAAGGAGACGCCGATTCATTCCGGGGATCGCGCTGGCCTCGATTGCGGCGGCCCGCCGAGGGCCGTTGACTCAACACCGTATTCGCAGTGTGCGCTGCCTGACCGCGGAGCAGGTGCGGCGCGTCGCAGCGCGCCTTGCCTGGGTAAAGAGATGCGATACCAACACGAATGCGCTGATGAATCAGCGTCTGCATGATCGAGAGGAGAGAGCCCATGGAGCCACGCGATTACTTCAGTGCATGGTTACGATTCGCACGTCGGCTGGACTGGTCCAGCGCACAGCGCGACAGGTCTTTTGTTCGCGCTTTCCTCGCGCTGCAACGAACAGTGGAAAAATCCCGCCGGACTTCCGCGGGGGGTATCGGGCGGCGAGCCCCGTGAAGGAGGAAGGCTGTTGGCTGCATCCGGTATAATGACCGTATTGTGCTCCCTGCTGTGGCGTTCCCGTTGAACCGTCCCGGGATGTCATCACACCAGACGCATGAGAATGCAGGGGGAGTGATGGACAGCAACAGCACCGAAAGCATTGTCTACGTTGTCGACGATAACGTTGTTGTCCGTGACTCGATTGTCGGCCTGCTGGAATCCACGGGGTTGCGCTGCCGGAGCTTTCCGGACGCGCAAAGCTTTCTCGATAGCTGTCCACGGGACGCCGCCGGATGCCTCGTTCTCGACGTGCGCATGCCGGGGCGCAGCGGTCTGGCGCTGCAGCGGGAACTTTGCGAGCTTGGCTACTCGCTGCCGGTCATCATGATCACCGGTCACGGCGAAGTGCCCATGGCTGTTCGCGCTCTCAAGAACGGGGCGTTCGATTTCCTGGAAAAGCCTTTTTCGACGGATTCCCTGCTTTCGTCGATAGATCGCGCGCTCGCTGTGGATGCGCGTGGGCGGCGAAAGCGACAGGAAGAAGAGATGTGCAGGCGCAGGCTTGCCCTGCTCAGTGAACGCGAGCGCCAGATCCTGCAGTACGTTTCGGCGGGGCACTACAACAAGGTGATCGCCGACAAACTCGGGCTCAGCGTTTCCACCGTCGAAACACACCGGCGCAAGATCGTCCGGAAACTGCGTGCCAGATCGATCTTTGATCTTGTACGCATTGCGGATCTGGACGAGGACGGGGGGTAGTGCCGTTCGTGTGCCGAAGGCGGGCTCCCCGGGGCCATGCCGACCGGGAAACCGCAGGGTTGATCCTGCCTTACCGACTCCGGTTTTCATCCCAGAGGATGCCCCGGGTTAACGGATTCCGTCACGTTGATAACGAGAATTCAGCCAAGCGAGGATTGTATCGTGGGAGACTTCATCGCAGCCGCTTCCGACACGCCTGACACTCTACCCGGTAGCGAATCGCCTGCGTATTCGTTGTCGCTGGTTTACATACTGGACAAACTGCCGCTCGCCTCCTACGTGTGCGATCCCGAGGGTTTGATCACCTATTGCAACGAGCGGGCGGTGGAACTCTGGGGCAGGAAGCCCCGGATCAACGATGCCCACGATCGCTACTGCGGTTCGTTCAGGCTCTACTGGCCGAATGGTGAACGCATGGGGCATGACCAATGCTGGATGGCGCTGGCACTGCGGGATCGCCGCTCCTACAACGATATGGAAGTCGTCATCGAACGCTCCGACGGTCGCCGCCTGACCGCACTTGCCTATGCCAATCCCATTGTCGACCGTTCCGGCCGTCTCATCGGCGCCGTCAACGTGCTCCTGGACATTTCCGAGCGCAAGC
>SLSJ01000091.1 GCA_007130525.1 Ectothiorhodospiraceae bacterium
ACGTTCAACGTCTCCACCGCCACCGCCTTCGTGGTGGCCGCCGCCGGCGGCCGGGTGGCCAAGCATGGCAACCGATCGGTTTCCAGCGCCTCCGGCAGCGCCGATATGCTGGAGGCGGCCGGCGCGCGTCTGGACCTTTCACCGGAGCAGGTGGCGGAGTGCGTGGAGACGATCGGGGTCGGGTTCCTGTTCGCGCCGCTCTACCATGCCGCCATGAAGCACGCCATCGGCCCGCGCAGGGAGATGGGCGTTCGCACCGTCTTCAACGTGCTGGGGCCGCTGACAAACCCCGCAGGCGCGCCAAGGCAGTTGCTGGGCGTGTTCGCGCCGCAGTGGCTGCGGCCATTGGCGGAGGTGCTGCAGAGCCTCGGCAGCCGGCATGTGCTGGTGGTCCACGCCGAGGACGGCCTCGACGAAATCAGCATTGCGGCGCCGACCCGGGTTGCCGAACTGCATGAGGGCAGCATCCGCGAATACACGATTCAGCCGGAGGACTTCGGTCTGCAGCGGGAGAGCCTGGACGCGGTTCGCGTGAATTCGGCGGAGGAAAGCCTGAACCTGATCCGGCGCGCCTTCAGCGGAGAGAGCGGACCGGCGGCCGACATGCTTGCGCTGAATGCCGGCGCGGCGATCTACGCCGCTGACCTGGAGGGCAGCCTGGCGGCCGGTGTAAAGCGGGCGCGCGAGACCCTGAGCTCCGGGGCCGCCGCCCGCCGCCTGGACGATTTCGTCGCCCACACGCAGCGGGTCTCGCCGGCTGGCCGCCCGTAGGAGCGGCCACCTGGCCGCGAAGGGCGTTCCCCGGCGCTCCGGGATATTCGCGGCGGGGTCGCCGCTCCCACGGGGCGGTGCCGCTTCCTGGTAGGAGCGGCCACCTGGCCGCGAAGGGCTTTTCCCGGCGCCCTGGGATATTCGCGGCGGGGTCGCCGCTCCCACGGGGCGGGGCCGTGCCGCTTCCTGGTAGGAGCGGCCACCTGGCCGCGAAGGGCGTTCCCCGGCGCTCCGGGATATTCGCGGCGGGGTCGCCGCTCCTACGGGGGCCGGACCGTGCCGCTTCCTGGTGGGAGCGGCCACCCGGCCGCGAATCAGTTGCCCCGTCGCCCTGGTGACACCGGGGCAATCATCAGAGTACGGTGGAGTTCTCATGACCGCCCGACCCGACACCCCGGATGTGCTGAAGAAAATCCTCGCCCGCAAGGCCGAGGAGGTTGCGGAGGTCAGCGAGGCATTCGACTTCAAGGCACTGCGTCATGAGGCCCGTTCCGCGCCGCCACCCCGCGGTTTCCTGCGTGCGCTTCGCGCCAGGGTGGAGGCCGGCATGCCGGCGGTGATCGCGGAGGTGAAGAAGGCGTCGCCGTCCAAGGGCCTGCTGCGTGCTGATTTCCACCCGGACGAGATCGCCCGCAGCTATGAGGCGGGCGGTGCCACCTGTGTGTCCGTGCTCACCGACCGTGACTTCTTCCAGGGGCATGACATGCATCTGCAGCAGGCCAGGGACGCGTGCGCTCTGCCCGTCCTGCGCAAGGATTTCATGATCGATGCCCACCAGATCTGGGAATCCCGGCTGATCGGCGCCGACTGCGTTCTGCTGATCGTCGCGGCGCTCAGTGATGACCACCTGGCCGAGCTGGACGGCCTGGCCAGGGACCTGGGAATGGACGTGCTGCTGGAGGTGCACAGCGAACCGGAACTGGAGCGGGCGCTGGCGCTGGAGCCGGACCTGCTGGGCATCAATAATCGTGACCTTCACACTTTCGAGACCGACATCGACACCACGCTTCGGCTACTGCCGCGGATACCCGAGGCGACGTTCGTGGTGACGGAAAGCGGCTTTGCCACCCGCGAGGAAATCGAGCGCATGCGGGAGGCCGGCGTCCACAGCTTTCTCATCGGCGAGAGCTTCATGCGCGCGGAAGAACCGGGGGAAAAGCTGAGGGAGCTGTTCGGTCAGTAGCCGAATGGCTTCTACGGTCAAGTTTTAGGGTTTTCGGTTTTCCGTTTTCAGTAGGAAGAAGGCGGTCCGCTGTCAAACAATCGCGCGTAGCGCACGAACCAACCGAAAACCGAAAACCGAAAACCCTAAGACACACCCGCTGACGGGCGGGTCGCGCCCGTCAGCGGGTGTTGAAAATCACCATGGTCTTGCCGGCGACGGAAATCAGTTCGCGTTCCTCGAGATCCTTCAGGACCCGTCCCACCATTTCCCGGGAGCAGCCGACGATCCGGCCCAGTTCCTGGCGGGTGATGCGTATCTGCATACCGTCCGGATGGGTCATGGCGTCCGGTTCGCGACAAAGGTCGAGCAGGGTGCGGGCGACGCGTCCGGTGACATCGAGGAAAGCAAGGTCCCCGACCTTGCGGCTGGTGCGCCGGAGCCGTTCCGCCATCTGTCCGGCGAGGAAGAACAGGATGTCCGGATCCTCGCTGGAAACCTGGTTGAAGCGGGCATAGCTGATCTCGGCGATCTCGCACGGGGTACGTGTGCGTACCCAGGCGCTGCGGGTGCCGTCGTCGCCGAACAGCCCCAGTTCACCAAAAAAGTCGCCGGCGTTGAGGTAGGCCAGCACGATCTCGTGCCCGTTTTCGTCCTCGATGACCACGCTGACCGAGCCCTCGGTTATGTAGTAGAGCGCATCGGGTTGGTCGCCGGCGTAGATGATGCCGGTCTTGGCGGGGTAGCGTCGTCGGTGACAGTGCTTGAGGAGGTTATCGATGGAGCCTCTGGCCGCGGTATTCTGTTGCAACGGTCTGGCGTGCATCATTCTTCTATCCCGTGGTGCCCATGGCCGTTGATTCCCCCGATGCGTCCCTGGCCGGGTGCAACCGGGAAATCAGCTACGCCCTCATACTAAAACAAACTTCCGATTATTCACATGTCGGATTCCCGGCAACAGGCGAGTTGCTGCTTGCTCATGATTTCCCAGTGATTATAATGCCAGCCCGTTCTGGTGAAATACATTGATGCTTGCCTGGTCCGTTGGCGCGGCGGCGTGAACGGATCATGGTTTCCCGGACGGCACTTCCTCGGGGATCTCTGCGATCAGAGGTCCCTTTTTGTTAGAGCCGGGTCAGCCGTGTGCAGGCGGCCGACCCTGGAACCGGAGAGGCCGATGCGGGCAACAATCAGATGGGTCGGCGAGGCGACTTTCGAGGGCACAGCGGGCAGCGGGCATACCGTGGCGATGGACGGCCCTCCGAGTGCGGGCGGACGTGATCTGGGATGTCGCCCCATGGAGATGCTTCTGCTTGGCCTCGGCGGTTGCACCGCCTTTGACGTGGTCTACATTCTCAAGCGCGGTCGACACCCGGTGACTGACTGCGTGGTCGAGGTGGAAGCCGAGCGTGCAGACACGGCACCGAAAGTGTTTACCAGGATTCACCTCCATTACCGGGTCAGTGGTGAGGGCCTGAAGGAGTCGGCGGTGGCCCGGGCTGTCAAGCTGTCCGCGGAAAAATACTGTTCCGCCTCCATCATGCTCGGCAAGGTGGCGGAACTCACCCATGATTACGAAGTCACGAGCAGTTAGCCCGCATATCTCACCGCCGTTCGTGGCGAGGGCGTCCAGATGCCGCTGTGACGGGGGGCACGGAGCGGAAGACGGCGAAGGCGTAGCTGACACTACGTTGAGCCGGCTGGAGGGGGTACGCCCCCGACACAGCGAGCAGATCGGCGTGCGCAGTAGAAGGGCGGTTAGATATGTGGGCTAGTGTCGTGTCTCACGCATCTTTACGCTCTGAGGCTGTCCGCGGCACCGGAGCAAGACGCGTCGAGGAAACGGATCCGCTGCGATACGGCGACGAGGCGCAACGCCGGGCCGGAGCCGCACCGTCTGCAGAGTGCAAAGATGCGTGAGACACGACATTGGAAACCGGCTCGAATCTCCACTTTCGGCAATACCCGCGAGACGTATCAGGAGGATGTCCATTTGGTGCAGTCGGACAAGCTGAGGCTCCACGGATTCAACAATCTGACGAAATCCCTGAGCTTCAACATTTACGACATCTGCTACGCCCGCAACGCGGAGCAGCGGCACGCCTATATCGATTACATCGATGAGGTGTACAACGCCGAGCGCCTGACGCAAATCCTGACCCAGGTCGCGAATATCATGGGGGCCAGTATCCTGAACATAGCGCGCCAGGATTACGAGCCACAGGGCGCCAGCGTGACCATCCTCATCTCGGAGGAGGAACTGGTGCCGGCGGAGGCGGTATCGGAAGCCGCGCCCGGTCCGTTGCCGGATATCGTGCTGGCGCACCTGGACAAGAGCCACATCACCGTGCACACCTATCCGGAAACCCACCCGGACCATGGCATCAGCACCTTTCGTGCGGACATCGACGTATCCACCTGCGGCGTGATCTCGCCACTGAAGGCGCTGAATTTCCTGATTCACTCCTTTGACTCCGACATTGTCACCATGGACTACCGTGTTCGTGGTTTCACCCGTGATGTGGAAGGCCGCAAGCATTTCATCGATCACCAGATCAATTCCATTCAGAATTACCTGTCGGAAGACACCAAGGAGCAGTACCACATGATCGATGTGAACGTGTACCAGGAGCACCTGTTTCACACCAAGATGCTGCTCAAGGAACCCAAGCTCTCCAATTACCTCTTCGGCGAGACGGCGGAGAATTTCTCCGACGACGACAAGGCCCAGATTCGGCGTCAGCTGCGTCGGGAAATGGCGGAAATCTTCTATGGCCGCAATCTGCAGCCCGGCCAGGAAGTATCATTGGGGCTGGATTTCAAATAGCCGGCTCAAGCACCCGGCGTGCGGCCGGTAGGAGCATAGCCCGCATATCTCGCCGCCGTTCGTCGCGAGGGCGTCGAGATCCGGTGTGACGGGGGGCACGGACCGGAAGACGGCGAAGGCGTAGCTGACACTACGTCGAGCCGGCTGGAGGGAGTACGCCCCGTCACGGCGAGCAGATCGGCGTGCGTAGTAGAAGGGCGGTGAG
>SLSJ01000272.1 GCA_007130525.1 Ectothiorhodospiraceae bacterium
ACCCTGAAATTGGTCGCACAGCCCGCGACTTGCGGGCATCGCAAAGGCCCGTATAATTATTCGTTCCGGCAGCCCCCAAGCGGTGCTGCCGTTTTGTTTTCAGGAGAATCCGCGCATGCAGCAGGCGCTGATGCAGACATACGGCCGCCTCCCGGTCCGCTTCGAACGCGGCGAAGGCGCGTGGCTCTGGGACGATCGGGGCAACCGTTACCTGGACGCGCTCTCCGGCATCGCGGTCTGCGGCCTCGGCCACGCGCATCCGGCCGTTACCCGGGCGCTGCGGGAACAGGCCGGACGACTGCTGCACACGTCCAATCTCTACCGCATTCCCTTGCAGGAAAGCCTGGCGGCGGCGCTGTGCAAACACAGCGGCATGCAACGGTGCTTTTTCTGCAACTCCGGCGCCGAAGCCAACGAAGCGGCAATCAAGCTGGCCCGCCTCCGCGCCAGCCGCCTCGGTATCCGGCGACCACGGATCCTGGTGATGGAGGACGCCTTCCACGGCCGCACCATGGCGACACTGAGCGCAACGGGAAACAGCAAGGCCCAGAAGGGGTTCGAACCACTGCTGGAGGGGTTCGTGCGGATCCCGTTCGCCGATCTGGATGCGGTGGACGCGGCCGCCGCCGGGCACACCGATATCGTCGCCGTACTGGTGGAGCCGGTGCAGGGCGAAGGCGGTGTACGCGTTCCCCCTGCGGGCTACCTGCGCGGACTGCGGGAGCGCTGCGACCGCAACGACTGGCTGCTGATGGCGGACGAGGTCCAGACGGGCATGGCGCGCAGCGGACGCTGGTTCGCGTTTCAGCACGAGGACATCGTTCCCGACGTGCTGGCGCTGGCCAAGGGCCTGGGCAATGGCGTACCGATCGGCGCCTGCCTGGCCCGCGGCGACGCCGCCGAGCTGATGCAGCCCGGCAGCCACGGCTCCACGTTCGGCGGCAACCCGCTGGCCGCCAGCGCCGCCCTCGCGGTGGTTGAAACCATTTCCCGGGAAAGGCTTGACGAGCGCGCGGCGGAGTTGGGGCAACGCATGATCACCGGTTTCCACCGTGAACTCGACGGCCTCTCCCACGTACGCGACATCCGCGGGCTCGGCCTGATGATCGGAATCGAGCTTGATCGCCCATGCGCCGAACTGGTCCGGCAGGCGCTTGCCGACGGTCTGCTCATCAATGTCACGGCCGAGCGCGTGGTCCGCCTGCTGCCGCCCCTGATCCTCGACGATTCCGAGGCGGACGATATCGTTCGCCGGGTCGCGCGACTGATACGCGACTTTCCGGCAACCGACTCCTGACTTATGAGGCCGTACCCATGCGCCCCCGTCACTTCCTGACGCTGTCCGACCTGACCACGGAGGAGCTTCGCTTCCTGATCCGCCGCGGCCGCGAACTGAAACGGCTGCGCGATCACGGTACGGCGCATGAAAGCCTGCGCGGCAAGGTGCTGGGCATGGTCTTCGAGAAGTCATCCACGCGAACACGGGTTTCGTTCGAGGCCGGCATGGCGCAGCTTGGCGGCAGTGCCGTTTTCCTGTCTCCACGCGACAGCCAGCTCGGCCGCGGTGAGCCCATCGAGGATACCGCCCGCGTGCTGTCACGTATGCTCGACGTGGTGATGATCCGCACATTCGGCCACGATAAGCTGGAGAGATTCGCGGAGCACTCGCGGGTTCCGGTGATCAACGGACTGTCCGACAGCCACCACCCCTGCCAACTGCTGGCCGACATCCAGACCTATGTCGAGCACAGGGGCGAGATCGGCGGCCGCATGGTTGCCTGGATCGGTGACGGCAATAACATGTGCAATTCCTACATCGAGGCGGCCGGACGGTATCATTTTCAACTGCGGGTGGGCTCCCCGGAGGGCTTCGAACCCGACCACGCACTGATCCGCGACATCGGGGAAGGCCGGGTCGACATCTGCCGTGACCCCATGGACGCGGTGCGCGGTGCCGATCTGGTGGTCACCGACGTCTGGGCAAGCATGGGCCAGGAGGACGAGCAGTCAGAGCGTGAGCGGGTGTTCGCGCCCTACCGGGTGACAGCGGCGATGATGGCGGAGGCGGCGGGCGACGCCCTTTTCATGCACTGTCTGCCGGCCCATCGTGGCGAGGAAGTCGATGCCGACGTCATTGACGGGCCACACAGCGTGGTCTGGGACGAAGCGGAAAACCGTCTGCACGCACAAAAGGCGCTGCTGGAGTTCCTGTTACTTGGGGACACCGCGGCGGCAGCCGACTGAACCGGTATCAGCCGCGACCTGTCCGATATTGATCGGCACGGAGCAAACGGCATCATGAGCACTACTGCGGACAACCAGCCGAAGGCTGACGACATTCTGCTGGAACTGCGGCGCGTCGATCTGGATGTGGATGGGACGGAGGTCTCGCGCGGGCTGAGTTTCCGGGTGCGGCGCGGTAACCTGGTCTCCTTGCTGGGACCCAGCGGCTGCGGCAAGACCACCACCCTCAGGGCCATCGCCGGCTTCCACCCCGTTTCGGCGGGTGAAATCGAGCTCTCCGGGCGGGTGGTGTCGCGGCCGGGCATGACGCTGCCGCCGGAAAAGCGGGCACTGGGCATGGTGTTCCAGGACCACGCCCTGTTCCCGCACCTGACCGTCTACGACAACATCGGATTCGGCCTGCATCGCATGTCGTCGGTGCAGCGGCGCCAACGCTCGGACGAACTCCTGGAGATGATCAATCTCGGCGGGATGGGCGAGCGCTTTCCCCATGAACTCTCCGGCGGACAACAGCAGCGCGTGGCGCTTGCCCGCGCCATGGCGCCGCGGCCGACCATGATTCTGCTCGATGAGCCCTTCTCGAGCCTGGACGTGGATTTGCGCGAGCGGCTCAGCGCCGAGGTGCACGAAATTTTCAAGGCGGAAGGCATGACCGGCATACTGGTTACCCACGACCAGCGTGAAGCCTTTGCCATTGCAGACCAGGTGGGCATCATGCGCCACGGACAGATCGTGCAGTGGGACACGCCCTACAACCTCTATCACGAACCGGTGGACCGTTTCGTGGCGGATTTCATCGGCCAGGGACGCTTCGTCCGTGCCACCCTGCTGGACCACGAGACGCTCGATACTGAAGTGGGTGTGATACGCGGCAATCGCTCATACGGCTGGTCGCCCGGAACCGGTGTCGATGTGCTGCTGAGGCCGGACGACGTGCTTCCCGACCCGGAAAGCGAGCTGCGGGCGACCGTGGAGAAAAAGGCCTTCACCGGGGCGGAGACTGTCTATACGCTGCGGCTGCGAAACGGCACCCAGATCCTGTCGCTGTTCCCCAGCCACCACGATTACGAGGTCGGGGACGATGTGGGCATTCGCATCGACGCCCAGCACCTGGTGGCCTTTCCGCGCGAAGAACAGCAACAGAAAGACGACCACCTGCCCCTGCGGGCTTGAGACGTTCATCGTCGAAGGCACCCGGCTGCGACAGGCGTGAACGGGCCCGTGGACGCCTCCTCCCCCGCCGCGACGCGGTCGGGACCCGGCGCCGTCCTCTCATTCCGCATACCCCGTCAACTCTGCATAACCGTGACCGGTGACCTCCTGACCGGCACGGCTGCCGCTGACATCAACCGCCCCTTCCCAGTACCTGAAGCCGTTGCGCAGTTCCTGTTCATCGAGGATGGCCTCGATTACGAGTTGCAGATCTTCGCCCGGGATCTCCAGAGTCCAGGCGACCGGGTAGCGCGCGCGGCCGTCGTCGCTGTCCCAGTATCGGGTGGCCCGCAGTCGCACCTCGTCCAGGTCAAGCACCCGGTGGGCACCGTCCGTCTCCACCAGCAATCCCTTGGAATGGGGATCGACGCCGCCGTCCTCGCGCCGCAGGTGATAGAACATGATCTCGCGGTCGTCGGAAAGCTGAAGTGACAACCAGTCCCAGCCCGTCTGCTCCTCGGTGAGCGTGCTGGTGCCCCACTCGCGGTCCATCCAGCTCTCACCGGACACGGCGATCCGCTCGCCGTCGACGGTGAGCTCGCCCTCAGTGTCAAGCCGCGTCCAGGAGTAATAGTGGGACGCGTTGCCCGGGTCAGGTCCTTTCCGGCTGTATCCCCGGTCTCCCTGCAGCACCAGTGGCTTGCGCGCCTGCATTCGAAGTTGCACGGAAAGCCCATCTTCCTCGGCGGAAATGGTCATCGGCATGACGTCCTCGCCATCGTGACCGGCAAGCTCCCAGTCCTCCAGCCAGACCCGGAACGGCTCCGGCTGCGCACCGGCAAGGCCGGCCGCCCCCCGGGCCAGGCGCTCCGCGTGCTCGAAGCGCCCCCCGGCAGGATCGGTAACGGCAAGGTGGGCCATCCAAACCTGGTCGGTGGCCAGCCCTGAACGACGCTCCACCTCGTCAGGCACCAGGCGGAAGCGGAAGAACGTAAGCTGGTAACCGAAGCGCCGGCCATCGTCGCCTTCCAGGTTACCCGTCACGTACCACCACTCATGGCGATACTCCGGATGGGCGCCGTGATCGGCCGGAAACTCGAACTCCCGCGGCCCGGTCACCCGCGGGAACCCCTCCGCCACGTCCTCACCGCTGAGCACGCCCGTTACCGAGGTTGAGTTTCCGTCGTCAGCCTCGTCACGCGCCGTCTCGAAGCCGCACCCCGGAAGCAGAGCCACCAACGACAGGAGAACCAGGGCCAAACCACGCATCGAACTCCCTCCAATGCCCTCTGGACGCCTGACCGAGTGCGTTCCAGGGCATGCCAGCATACTTGCATGCGAAGCCGGGGCCGAAACTTGCCCCGGTGCCGGGTCGTGGGCGGCATGGGCGCCGCCGCGCGCGCGGATGTACCTGCCGCGTGGCCGCCACAGGGGGATCGCTGGGCGCGGACCCAAATCACCCGGGAAACCGGGGCCTTGCACGGTATAGACTCCTACTCATCCCGTAACGCCAGCGCCGGCGGCGTGCGCGCCATCCGCCA
>SLSJ01000218.1 GCA_007130525.1 Ectothiorhodospiraceae bacterium
ACGGACCGGAAGGCGGCGAAGGCGTAGCTGACACTACGTCGAGCCGGCTGCAGGGAGTACGCCCCGACACGGCGAGCAGATCGGCGTGCGTAGTAGAAGGGCGGTGAGATATGCGGGCTAGCCAACCGTTTTATCTCCCGATTGGCCCTGAGTCGGTACCGACGGTGGATAACCTCTGGACCGTGATTGCCGTGCACGGTTGGATTCCGATGGTCGATCGGGGCTCCGGCATGCGGCGGAATAGCAACTACGCGGGACATGATGCGGATACTTGTAAGCAACGATGATGGATACCAGGCACCCGGTATCCGCAGGCTCGCCGACGAGCTGGCCCGGATTGCCGAGATAACGGTGGTCGCACCCGATCGCGATCGAAGTGGCGCCAGTAACTCGCTGACCCTGGATCTTCCGATTCGCGCGCTGGAGGTTGAAACCGGGATCTACCGTGTCGAGGGTACGCCCACGGATTGCGTGCATCTGGCGGTGACCGGGCTGCTTGACAAGGAGCCGGACATGGTCGTCTCCGGAATCAACGCAGGATCCAACATGGGTGACGACATTCTCTACAGTGGAACCGTGGCGGCGGCGACGGAGGGGCGTTTTCTGGGTCTTCCCGCCATTGCCATATCGCTTTGCGAGCAGGCGCCGAAGCACTATGAGACGGCCGCCGTGGTCGCTTCGCTGCTCGTGAAAAAACTGCTGCGTGATCCATTGCCGGCAGATACGATCCTGAATGTGAATGTGCCGGATCTGCCGTGGGCGCGTCTGCGCGGATTCGAGGCGACCCGCCTCGGTCAGCGCCATCGGGCGGAGAACGCAATTCGCAGTCTCGATCCACGGGAGCGGCCGATTTACTGGATCGGACCTCCGGGCAGTGAGCAGGATGCCGGCGAGGGCACCGATTTTCACGCTGTCCGGAATGGCTACGTGTCGATCACCCCGATCCAGGTTGACCTGACCCGCTACGAGGCCCTGGACAAGATCGCAGGCTGGGTGCATGGACTTTCATGATTGATGAATCGCGTCAACGCGGTATCGGCATGACTTCGCAAAGAACGCGTGAACGTCTGGTGCAACGTCTGCGCGAGAAGGGCATTCGTGATGAACGGGTACTGGAAATCATCCGTGACCTGCCGCGCCATCTTTTCGTCGAGGAGGCGCTGGCCAGTCGAGCCTATGATGACACCGCACTGCCCATCGGGCACGGTCAGACCATTTCCCAGCCATGGGTGGTGGCGCGCATGACCGAAGCGCTGCTGGAGGACGGCATCCCGGAGCGTGTGCTGGAGATCGGCACCGGCTCGGGGTACCAGGCCGCGGTCCTGGCCAGGCTGGTGCCCGAGGTCTATTCCGTTGAGCGCATCAGGCCACTGGCCACCCAGGCCAGGTCGCGGCTGCGCGCGCTAGGTCTGCACAATGCCCGCGTCAGGCATGGCGACGGCTTCGATGGCTGGCGCGCGCACGGGCCCTTTCAGGGCATCGTGCTGACCGCTGCGCCCGGCGATGTGCCCGAGGCACTGCTTGAGCAACTGGACGACGGTGGACGCCTGGTGGCACCGGTCGGTGGGCGGGATGCCCAGGAACTGGTCCGTTACCGTCGACAGGGCGATACGCTGACGCGGGAAGTGCTGGATTTCGTGGTTTTTGTTCCAATGCTCGGCGGCGTCCAATGACCGGGCTGTTCTCACACCTCTACACCATCACCCTGCGCTGGGCCGCTCACCGTCATGCACCCCGCTACCTGGCCGTTCTCAGCTTTGCCGAGTCCTCGTTCTTCCCGATACCGCCGGATGTGATGCTCATGCCAATGGCGCTGGCGCAACCCTCGAGGGCGATGCGATTCGCGCTCATTACCACCATCGCGTCGGTGCTTGGAGGCGTCCTTGGTTATGCCATCGGCTTTTTCGCGATGGAAATGGTCGAGCCCCTGGTCATTGGCGCCGGCTACGGCGATGCACTGCAGCAGGCGAGGGAGTGGTTCATGACGTGGGGGTTCTGGGTAGTGCTGCTGGCGGGCTTCTCGCCGATACCCTACAAAGTCTTCACGGTGGCCGCCGGCAGTCTTGCACTCCCCTTGTTACCGTTCATCGTGGCGTCGCTTGTCGGCCGCGGCAGTCGCTTCTTCCTGGTCGCGGGACTGGTGGCCTGGGGCGGACCCCGGATTGAACCCTGGATACGGCGTTATGTCGACCGTATTGGCTGGGCCAGCGTTGCCGCACTGGTTGTGCTGTATGTGATCTTCGTACACTGAGCGGGATGTGTAGGCCGCCACGCCTAGCCCGCATATCTCACCGCCGTTCGTCGCGAGGGCGTCGAGATGCCGCTGTGGCGGGGGAGCACGGACCCGGAAGCCGGCGAAGGCGAAGCTGACACCACGTCGAGCCGGCTGCAGGGAGTACGCCCGATACAGCGAGCAGATCGGCGTGCGCAGTAGAAGGGCGGTGAGATATGCGGGCTAGGTTGGAACGGATCCAGGTGGATACAACAATGCCACGCGTCGTGCGCACAGCTCTGTTGCTTGCGTGCCTGGTGCTGACCGGCTGTGCCGGCGACACTTATGCGCCCGTCAGTGACCGTGGGGCAAGCTCGTCCGCACGGACTTACGAAGTCGCCCGCGGGGACACGCTTTACGCCATTGCGTGGCGACACGGAGTCTCCCCGGCGGATCTGGCCCGCTGGAATGCGCTTTCCTCGCCGGACCGTATCTACCCGGGCCAGACCCTGAGGCTGTCGCCCCCGGCCGGACGCGCCAGCGCCCGTTCCACCTCTCCCGCGACCGCCGGCGGTCGTGCCGACACGCCACCACGCCGGGCCGCCACCCCGCCCCCCAGGCAGGCGGATGCCGGCCGGGATGAGCGCAGACCGGCGGAGACCAACGTGAGCTGGGTCTGGCCCGTGGACGGCGAGGTACTGAAGGGGTTTTCCGCCGATGCGGACGGCAAGCAGGGCATCAACATCGGCGGCACCGAAGGTGACGCGATCAAGGCGGCGGCGCCCGGGCGCGTAGTCTACAGCGGCAGCGGCCTGGTTGGTTACGGCAACCTGATCATTCTCATGCATCCGGGTGATTACCTCACGGCCTACGGGTACAACCGCGAACTGCTCGTGGAGGAGGGCGATCAGGTCGGAAGGGGCGATACCATCGCGCGCATGGGGCGCAACGGTAACCGGGCTATGCTTCACTTCGAGCTCCGCCGCCGGGGCAATCCCGTGGATCCCCTGCGGTTCCTCCCGCAGCGCCGGTAACCGACGCTTCCATCATACCGGGTATATAGTTATTGTATAAGGTCCGTCGCGGTATGGTATGTCGCCAAATGGCGAACGGTTGCATGGCATTTTTGGCAGGCATATAGTGATTTTTACGATGTCTCTCTGGTGGCATCGCACATGCGGCGGTTCTGCCCGGGAGCGAATCCTTTGCGTCCGGGGACCGTAGAATACATCGGGAGGGCGCCATGGCAGGCAAACAAGATGGCAACGCAAACGTTGGTATGATCGAACCTGTTGATGAGGAGGATGAGGTTCAGGAGTTGCTACAAACGCAGGACGCGGATGAAGAAGATACCGAAGCAGTCGTTACCGACACCAGTGAATCCCAGTCAACCCGGTTTTCTCCGGGAGAGCATACCGGCCCCAGTCTGGATGCTACCCAGATATATCTGAACGAGATCGGCTTTTCGCCGCTGCTCACGGCGGAGGAAGAGGTCTATTTCGCCCGCCGGGCACAGCGTGGCTGTGAAAAATCCAGACAACGAATGATCGAGAGCAACCTGCGGCTGGTAGTGAAGATCGCGCGCAGGTACATGAACCGTGGCCTGGCGTTTCTGGATTTGATCGAGGAAGGCAATCTCGGTCTGATTCGCGCGGTTGAAAAGTTCGACCCCGAACGGGGGTTCCGTTTCTCGACCTACGCCACCTGGTGGATTCGCCAGACCATCGAGCGGGCGATCATGAACCAGACCAGGACCATCCGTCTGCCGATTCACGTGATCAAGGAGATCAACCAGTGTCTGCGGGCGGCCCGTCGACTCACCCAGATACTGGATCACGAACCCACTGCCGAGGAAATAGCGCGGATGCTCGACCGCCCGCTTGCCGACGTCCAACGCATGATGGGGCTGAACGAGGGAACCACCTCCGTGGATACGCCCATCGGCAGGGATGCGGATCGGGTGCTGCTGGATGCGATTCCGGATGAAAACAACTCCGATCCGTCCGATCTTCTCCAGGAAGGGGACGTAATGGCGCATCTGGAGCAGTGGTTACGGGAACTCTCTGACAAGCAGCGGGCAGTGGTGGAGCGACGCTTCGGCCTGCACGGACACGAACGCGCGACACTTGAGGAAGTGGGTAACGAAATTGGTGTAACACGCGAACGTGTAAGGCAAATTCAGATCGATGCGCTGCGTAAACTGCGGCATATCATGGAGCAGGAAGGCTTCTCCCAGGATGCCGTCTTCGGCTAGCCCGCATACCTCACCGCCGTTCGTCGCGAGGGCGTCGAGATGCCGCTGTGCCGGGGGCACGGACCGGAAGACGGCGAAGGCGTAGCTGACTCTACGTCGAGCCGGCTGCAGGGAGTACGTCCCGACACGGCGAGCAGATCGGCGTGCGTAGTAGAAGGGCGGTGAGACATGCGGGCGAGCGTCGCGAGCCAGGCGGGAAAGACCGTATCGACGGGCCCGGTCCCAGAGACGAAGCGTATCGGACTCAGGTCCGGGGGGTTCCCGGGCCTACGGATCGGGCCCGCGACGGTCAGGTCGGGTCGTGCCGGGGATCGGGCTCGATCATGAACAGCGCGGCTATTGCCCGCCGGTTTTCGGCGACAAGCACGTTGTACGTACGGCAGGCTGCGGGTGTGGTCATGACCTCCACCCCGATACCGGCCCGAATAAGGCGGCTCAGCACACGTCGGTCGGGAAAACGCTGCCAGCGACCTGTGCCGATCACGATCAGTTCGGGGTCGAGCTGCAACAGCCGCTCCAGGTGATGCTCGGTGAGGCCCCTGATGTCTTCCGGCTCCCAGTCGGTAATCAGGTCGTCGCGCATGACCACCGTGGTGCGCACCAGCGCATGCTCGTTAACGGTGACGCTGCCCACGTCGTAGGCACGAATGCGGTTGGCTCCGCCGGTGTTTTCCATGGTCAGCTGCATGGCGTGAACTCCAGGGCCTGATCCGCTCGGCGTTGCCGGCCCCCCGCCAGCCACAATATACCGGGGCGTGAGGGAAGGGTGGCATGCCCCGGGTGGACCGTCTGTCCACCGCTCGCATCCATGATAACAGTATGCGCCCGCCGTCCAGAAACCGGCGACGGCACCCGTGCGGTCTGACTTTTTCGTGGCTGATCCCGTACAATACTCCAATCCGGGGCGGGACCGAATGCGGTCCGGCCCCTTTGCGTATCGAGTACGTATCCGGTTTTTCATGCAAGAGCGGAAACGGCAGGCGCCGTGATTATCCGCTCCGGCTTACGCGGGAAAAAAGCGCAATGTTGAGCGATGAGTTCCCGAGAATTCGGCGATTGCCACCGTATGTTTTCAATATCGTCAATGAGTTGAAAGCACAGGCCCGTGCACGGGGTGAGGACATTGTCGATTTCGGCATGGGCAATCCGGATCGTCCGACGCCTCGTCATATCGTGGACAAGTTGACGGAAGTGGCGCAGCGCAACGATACCCACCGGTATTCCATGTCGCGCGGCATCCCGCGTCTCCGCCGTGCCATCTGCCGCTGGTACGCGGAACGCTATGACGTGCCTCTGGACAAGGACAGCGAGGCGATCGTAACCATCGGCTCGAAGGAGGGGTTGGCGCATCTGGCGTTGGCGACGCTGGGGCCGGGTGATTCCGTTCTGGTGCCCAATCCGGCCTACCCCATCCATCCCTATGGAGTGGTAATCGCGGGGGCGGAGATACGGCATGTGCCGTTGATTCCGGGCGTGGATTTCTTTGCCGAACTGGAGAATGCCATTCGCAATACCTGGCCACGCCCGAAAATGCTTATCCTGAATTTCCCGGCCAACCCGACCGCCCAGTGCGTCGACCTCGAGTTCTTCGAGCAGGTCGTGGCGATCTGCCGTGAGTACGGCATCTGGGTGGTTCATGACCTTGCCTACGCGGACATAGTCTTCGACGGGTATCGCGCCCCTTCAATACTGCAGGTGGTGGGTGCGCGGGAAGTGGCGGTGGAGAGCTTCTCCCTGTCCAAGAGTTACAACATGCCCGGCTGGCGTGTGGGTTTCATGTGCGGCAACCGTCAATTGATCGCCGCCCTCGCGCGGATGAAGTCCTACCTGGATTACGGTATGTTCACGCCCATCCAGGTGGCCGCCATTGCGGCACTGGAAGGCCCGCAAGAGTGCGTTGACGAGATATGCGAGACATACCGGAGTCGTCGTGATGTGCTTTGCGACGGACTCAACGCATTGGGTTGGGCGGTGGAGAAACCCCGGGCGACCATGTTTGTGTGGGCGAGAATTCCCGAGGCCTACAGGGCCATGGGATCGCTGGAATTTTCCAAATTATTGCTCCGTGAAGCCAAGGTCGCAGTCTCTCCGGGCATCGGCTTCGGCGAATACGGTGATGATCATGTGCGTTTCGGTCTTATCGAGAATGAACATCGAACCCGACAGGCTTTGCGAGGGATCAAGCAGATGTTACGCGGCAAGGTCCGTACAGGGGAGGGTACTGCGTGAGTTCGGTTAAGGTTGGACTTCTGGGGCTGGGTACCGTCGGTGCGGGAACGGTCAACCTGCTGCAACGGAACAACGATGAGATTGCCCGCCGGGCAGGCCGTGGCATCAAGGTGATCTGCGCTGCCGCCAGGCATCTGGATCGCCCCAGGGCGTGTCCCACCGAGGGTATCCGCCTGACCACCGATCCTTACGAAGTTGTGGATGATCCGGAAACGGAGATCATCGTCGAACTGCTCGGTGGCGATGAGCCGGCGCGGGAACTGGTGCTCCGGGCCATGTCCAACGGCAAGCACGTTGTGACGGCGAACAAGGCGCTGGTGGCCATACACGGAAACGAGATCTTTGCCCATGCGAAGGAGTGCGGCGTCACCGTCGCTTTCGAAGCCGCGGTCGCGGGGGGCATTCCCATAATCAAGGCGATTCGCGAAGGTCTGACGGGAAATCGGATAGAGTGGCTTGCCGGCATCATCAACGGCACATCGAATTTCATACTCACCGAGATGTACTACGAGGGTCGCGAATTCGCCGACGTGCTGGCGGAGGCCCAGCGCCTCGGCTATGCCGAGGCCGATCCGAGCTTCGACGTGGAAGGCATCGATGCCGCGCACAAGCTGACCATCCTCGCATCCATCGCATTCGGTATTCCCCTGCAATTCGGCAAGGTCTACGTGGAAGGCATCACGCACGTTACTCGCGAGGACGTGGAGTATGCGCAACAACTGGGCTACAGGATCAAGCATCTGGGTCTTTGCCGTCAGACGGAAGAGGGGATCGAATTGCGCGTGCATCCCACGCTGTTGCCCGAGCGCCAGTTGCTGGCGAACGTCGATGGCGTGATGAACGCGGTCATGGTCATGGGGGATGCCGTGGGCCCCACCCTGTATTACGGTGCCGGCGCCGGTGCCGAGCCAACGGCGTCGGCCGTGGTGGCGGATCTGGTCGACGTGGTGCGCGAGTTCAATCTGGAGCCTGAAAGCCGCGTGCCATACCTGGCTTTCCAGGCGACCGCCTTGTCGGATGTTCCGGTGCTTCCGATGGAGTCCGTTGAGACCGCCTACTACCTGCGGCTTGAAGTGCTTGACCAGCCGGGGGTGCTCGCGGATATCACGCGGATACTCAGTGAGAACGGCATAAGCATCGAGGCCATCCTGCAGAAGGAGCCGGCACCCGGTGCGGAGCATGTTCCGGTGATCCTGCTTACACATCGCGTATTCGAGCGCAACATGAACCGGGCTCAGGAGCAGATGGAGGCGCTGGACGCCGTCCAGGGTCGCATCATCCGGATTCGCCAGGAGCAATTGCGGTAATCCACCGGGAGCCTCTCGCCGGCGCCCGCAGGAACGGAATCACATCATGCCATTCAGAAGCCGTTACACCGGGGTGATCGACAAGTACCGGGATCGTCTTCCGGTTCGGGACGACGCCAGGATCATCAGCCTGGGTGAGGGCAATACGCCTCTCATCCGCCTTAACAACATTCCCGAAGAGCTGGGCAAGGCTGTCGACCTCTATGTCAAGTTCGAGGGTCTCAACCCCACCGGGTCTTTCAAGGACCGCGGTATGACGATGGCAGTCACGCAAGCCGTCAATGAAGGCAGGCAGGCCATAATCTGCGCCTCGACCGGCAACACGTCGGCCTCCGCCGCCGCCTATGCGGCGCGGGCGGGTATCCGCGCCTTCGTGCTCATTCCGGACGGGAAGATCGCCATGGGCAAGCTCGCGCAGGCGATCATGCATGGCGCGGAAGTACTGCAGATCGCGGAAAATTTCGATATCGGGATGCGCATCGTCAAGGACATTGCGGAGCATGCCCCCGTGACCATCGTCAACTCGATCAACCCATATCGCCTTCAGGGTCAGAAAACGGCGGCGTTCGAAGTTATCGAAGAGTTGGAGCGGGCTCCGGATTTTCACTGCCTGCCCGTCGGCAATGCGGGCAACATCACGGCGCACTGGATCGGTTACTGCGAGTCCTCAGGTCATCGCGGCGACGTATTGACCGAGGCCTGCCAGTTCTGCCATGGGCATTGCCGATTTGTCAGCACCGTTGTCGGTGAGCGTCCACGAATGGTCGGTTACCAGGCCAGTGGCGCCGCGCCGTTCCTGCGTGGACACATGGTGGACGATCCCGAGACCGTGGCGACGGCCATTCGAATCGGACATCCCCAGTCGTACAACCAGGCACTGGCGACCGTGAGCGAGTCCGGAGGCTGGTTCGATGAATGCGCGGATGAGGAGATACTGGCCACGCAACGATTGCTCGCCGAGCGGGAGGGGATCTTCTGCGAGCCGGCGTCGGCCACCTCGCTCGCTGGTGCAATGCGGGATATCGCCGGCGGCCGCATCCCCGAAGGCAGTACGGTTGTATGCACGCTTACCGGTCACGGGCTGAAGGATCCGGACGTGGCGATTCGCCAGGCGGGCGATGCGATTCGCACCATTCCAGCCACCCTTGATGCGGTGAAGTCGGCGATCCTCGATCGGCTTTGAGAGGCCGCAGCATGAAGGAGGCCGAGCTTCCGGCCGCGGAACGGGACGGCTCATGAGCGTCGTGGAACTGCATGTTCACGCACCCGGCATGCTCGGACCGCTGCCGGCCGATGCCGCCGCGCTGATAGATACCACGGGGGCTGTGGGGGCGGTGGAGGAACTGTTACGCGGCGCGGGTGCCACAGTCGGCCAACCGTGGGCGGGGTACCGGTCCAGGATGCGGCTTTTCGGCCTTGCCGATGACGATGAAGGGAGGGGTGTGGCGTCACTGAGTGCCCTCGGTGACGGGATTGATCCGGGCTCGGACCAGTTCTTTCTCGCCGACCCGATCCAGTTGATTCCCGACCGTGACCGTCTGCTGGTCGGGGTTTCCGGTTCAGAAGGAATCCCGCCTGGTACCCTGAAGGCGCTCATGAACGAACTCAACGTGTACCTGGCGGACGACAACCTGGAACTGCTGTCGGGATCCTCGGGACAATGGTATCTGCGCAGCAGTACACGGCAGTCGGTGCGCTCCTTGCCTCTCGACCGGGTGCTGGGTCGCTCCATGTCGGAGTGTCTGCCGTGGGGCGAGGACACGGCAACGTGGATGCGCGTTCTCAACACTGTGCAGATGCTGTTGCACGACACGCAAGTCAATCGCGACAGACTGGTACAGGGCAGACCCGTCCTGAACGGCCTGTGGCCGTGGGGTGGCGGTCGTTTGCCGGAGGCGCCCCGGGCAACGCGCTGGAAACGGGTGTTTACGGAAACTCCGCTGACGCGGGGGCTTTGCTTGCTTGCACGAGTGCGATATGGCTCGCTGCCGGATGCGGAGGAGATCATGACGGAGGCTGGCAGCGGACCGATCCTGCTCGATCTGCCCGATTTTCCAGCCGTCCGAGACGCCGAGACGTTTGCTGACTGGCAACGTGCGCTTGGCGCCTTCGGGCAGGACTGGGCGGAACCGTTATCCAGCGCCGTTTCCCGAGGCCACCTGCGCCGACTGGTAATCCATGCGAGTGGATGGCGTATAGAGCGAAAGCGCGCGCTCATCCCGTACCCCCGCCGCCGGCGGCGCCTCCGTGACTGGCTCATGACACGATGAAGCGCGTACTGCGACAGCGGCCCTCGCCGATCGGGCTGATCGACGGCGTCGAACATCCGGTCATGGCCAGGATCTATTCGGCCAGACAGATTCGATGCAGCTCGGAACTGGAACTCGGCCTGGGTCGGATGTTGCCTCCCGACGGGCTCTCCGGGGTGCAGCGTGGCGTCGAGTTGCTTGCCGAACAGGTGTGCCGCGGGGGGCGGGTCGGCCTGATAGGTGATTTCGATGCCGATGGCGCTACCAGTTGCGCGCTGGGAATACTGGCACTGCGCGCAATGGGTCTCGAGAACACGTTCTATCTTGTGCCCAACCGGTTCGCATACGGTTACGGGTTGACGCCGCCAATCGTCGAACTCGCAATGAGGCAGGCCCCCGATCTGCTGGTGACGGTGGACAACGGCATATCCAGTGTCGAGGGTGTGGAGGCCGCGCATGCCAGGGGCCTGCAAGTGGTGATTACCGATCATCATCTGCCTGGCCCGCGACTTCCGGCGGCCGATGCCATCATCAACCCCAATCTGGCGGGCGATGGCTTCGAGAGCAAGAATCTGGCCGGTGTGGGCGTTACCTTCTACGTGCTCCTGGCGCTTCGCTCGCATCTGCGCAAACTGGGCTGGTTCGATGACCGGCGCCCGGAGCCGAATCTCGCCGAGTTCCTGGATCTGGTTGCTCTGGGCACGGTGGCCGACGTGGTTTCCCTGGATCGCAATAACAGGGTTCTCGTGGAGCAGGGCCTGCGCCGGATCCGTGCGGGTCACTGTCGGCCCGGGCTGACGGCGCTGTTGGAGGTGGCCGGGCGTGATCCACGGCAGGCGGTGGCGAGCGATCTGGGTTACGCGGTGGGTCCGAGGCTCAATGCGGCCGGACGCCTGGAGGATATGTCCCCGGGCATCGAGTGTCTGTTGACGGATGACGCGGGTGTCGCGCGCCGCCTGGCCGCGGAGCTTGATGGTCTCAACCGTCAACGGCGTGAGATCGAGCAGCAGATGGAATCGGACGCCCTGGCAAGTCTCGAGTCCGTGGAGAAACGCTGGCACAAGACGCCTCCCGCGGGCCTGTGCCTTATGGACTCGGACTGGCATCAAGGCGTAACCGGAATCCTCGCGTCCAGGATCCGTGAGCGGTTTCACCGCCCTGTGGTGGTGTTTGCTCCAGCCGGCGACACCCTCAAGGGCTCGGCACGCTCCATACCCGGGGTGCATATCCGCGATCTGCTGGAGCGCATCGCCACCGCCAATCCGGGGCTTGTGGCCCGATTCGGTGGCCACGCCGCTGCCGCGGGGCTGAGCCTCGACCTGGAGAGTTTCGATGCGTTCAGGCGGGCGTTCGAACAGACTGCCGCCGATGAGGTCGAGCCGGCCATGCTCGAGCAGGTGCTGCTCTCGGACGGTCCTCTGGATAGCTCCGACCTCGCGCTGAACCTCGCCTCTGCCATCCGGCGGGGCGGTCCGTGGGGTCAGGGATTCCCGGAGCCGTTGTTCGACAACGTGTTCGAGGTGGTGGACAAGCGCATCGTGGGTGGTCGTCACCTGCGCTTGGATCTGCGCCTGCCGGGCGACCCACGCAGTGTCGAAGGCATTGCGTTCCGGGCCCTTGATCTGGGCTGGGGCGAGCCCGGGCGCCGCGTCCGAGCCGCCTATCGTCTGGACGTCAACCGCTGGCAGGGCAGGGAGCGACTTCAGCTGGTGATCGAATACCTGGAAACGCTTCCGGGATAAGCGCATGCGGATGTCCGCGCGGCATCAGTCGTACACGCTGTCGCTGCCCCGGCCGGTTTTCGGGGTCCGGACTACCCCGTTCGGGTGAATCCCGGACGGGATTCCTGTGACAGGCGAGCCCGTTTTGGGCACACTCCAACAACAACACCAATAACGAATATCGACCCAGCAGGGGATCACTTCCGACAACAATGGACACCAAGATCGCACGGCGCGAAATGGATCATCAGCTGATCCGTCGCCTGCGCCAACAGGCGGCTGTTGCCGAGATCAGCCGCCAGGCGCTCGGCGGACTTGGCCTCTTGCGCCTGATGCAGTTGGTTTCGCGGCGTGTTCGCGACCTCTTGGCGGTGGATCACTGCGTCCTGCTCGAACGCACCCGCGACGGAGGTCTGCGGCGCCTTGGCGGAACCCTGCCAGCCGGCGCATCCTTGGCGAGACCGGCCTGGCCCCCGAGAAGTGCCCTGTTTCGCAGCCTCTCGCGCCCGGAATCGCAGAATCTTAAAGCCCATGATCTCACCCCCGAGGAGAGTGAGCTTCTCGCGGGTACCCGCCGGCGCGAAGGCCTTTCGGTATTTGCGATTCCGCTACTCTCCGACGGTTCGATCCAGGGCTTGTTCTGCGTCGCCGGCGGCAAGCGCGCGGCGTCGTTTCCGGACGATGACCGCCAGTTTCTGGAAGTCATGGCACAGACGCTGTCCGCCGCCATCGACCTGGATCTGGAGCGACGAGGACAGGCACGCTTTCACGATCTGCTCGATGCCACTACCGACGTGGTGATCATCACCGATCCGGAAGGCACGGTGGAATACCTCAATGCCGCGGCCGCCAGACTGCTTGATCTGCCCCACAGCGAAAAGGGCCTCGGCTTCAACCTGCTCACGATGCTGCAGGGCGACTACCGGACGCTGTTCCTGAAGAAGATCCTGCCTTTCCTGCGCAGGGAAGATCTCTGGCACGGCAAGGTCCGGCTTCGCGATGGCAAGGGCCGTACCCTGAGTTTCTCCCAGGAGGCCATGGCCCACCGTGACGACCGGGGGGAGCTGGCACGCATTTCCATCATTGCCCGTCCGCAGGAATCCGTCACTGTCGACGGCTCTGATACGGGCACGACCGGCAGCGGGCTGGACAAGGCCCAGGGCCGGAGCCGGGTGATGACCAATCAGCTGTCACTGGATGGCCACTGGCTGAGTGTGTCTCCGGGCTTTACGCAGCGGCTCGGCGTCGCGGCGGAGGATCTGGTGGGCCGTCATTACACCTACCTGGTGTGCGGTCCCGACAGTGCGGCCGATGACGCCGATGTTCTTGCCCCGCTACTGCGTGGGGACGCGGATAGCGTCCATTTCGAGCAGTGTTACCGGGGATACGATGGCGATGCGGTTCGCCTGGAAACCGATGTCACCATGGTGCAATCGGAAGAGGGCGCCGCGAATCATCTCCTGTGCCAGATGGTGGATGTCACGGAACGGCGACGGATCGAGGAGGCCCTGGTCTACCGGAGCCGCTTCCTGGAACTCATCGTGGAATTGTCCGCGCAACTTGTCTGCGCTCCAGCGGAACGGGTGGACCCGGAGATCCATAACGCGCTGAGTCGTGTTGGCGGGCTTGAGAACGTTGATCGCGCCTACCTGCTTCAGTTCGACCAGTCGGCACGCAACTTCCATTGCACGCACGAGTGGTGCGCGCAGGGTGTCGACCCGGCCATCCAATCCCTGCAGCCGCTGCCGGCGGAAGACTATGCATGGCTGCTGGCCAGTGTCAGACGCGGGGAAACCATACGCCTGTCCACACTGGATGCGGTGCCGGCAGAGGCAGCGTCCGATCGCCAGCGGCTGGAGGAAAAGCCGGTCCAGTCGTTGCTGATCTGTCCGCTTATGGTTGGCGAACGGGTGATCGGGGCAATGGGGCTGGAGACGGTGGACGAGAGCAGGGAGTGGTCCGAAGACACCGAACTCATGGTCAGGCTGGCGGGCCAGTTGCTCATCAATGTCCTGCAGAGGCGTCGCGCTGACGAAGCCCTGCGTGAAAGCGAGCATCGGTACCAGGTACTGGTGGAGAACGCGGCCGAAGGCATCCTCGCCTACGACGTCGAGGAGCGGCGCTTCACGGAAGCCAACGCCAATGCGCTGGCGCTGCTCAAGGTGGACCGGGTCACGCTTGCGGAGACGCCGCTGGAAGGCTTCCTGCCCGATCATCAGCCTGACGGGCGCTCATCCATGAGCGCACTGCGGGAACTGATCGACCGGACCCTGCGTGGCGAACGTCCGGTGGTGGAATGGACGTGGCGCTCATCCATGGGTACGTCGGTGCCGACCGAACTGCGCCTGGTGCAGCTTCCGGGAGCGGATCGAGGCAAGGTGCGTGCCAGCATGCTTGACCTGACCGAGCACAAGCGTGCGGAAAAGCACCTGTTGAATGAACGCTTTTTCACCGATTCCGCCATCAACAGCCTGCCGGGGATTTTCTATCTCTGCGATCGGCAGGGGCGTCTGAAGCGCTGGAACCGACGACTGGAGAACCTCACCGGTTTCAGCGGCGAAGCGCTGAGCGGTACCCGCCTCCAGGATCTCTTCGTGGCATCGGACCGGCCCCAGGTGTGGCGGGATTTGCAGAAGGTGCTCGACACCGGCGAGAGCAGCCTGGAGGCGGGGCTGATCGTAGCCGATGGCAGCGTGGTTCCCTTCCTGCTTACGGGCATGCGCACCGACGCCGATGGTGACAGCTACCTGGTGGGAACCGGCATGGACGTCAGCGAGCGCCATGCCAATGAGCAGGAGCGCATCGCCTTTCTCCAGCGGACACGAACGCAGCATCAGACGATAAGCCGCGTTGCCACCAGCGCGGCGGTTGCGGAGGGTGAACTGGAAACCGTCCACGGCGATGTCAGCATGCGCCTGGCGGAAGGGCTGCAGGCCACGCGGGCGGGTATCTGGTTATTCAGCGATGACAATCGCGAGCTGCGTTGCGTCGAACTCTACAGCAGGGATGATGGCGTTCACCAGTCGGGCGAGGCGCTCGACATGGGACAGTGCTCAAGATACGTTCGCGCGCTTCAGGAGAGCATATGCATCGATGCCGTGGATGTATCGGCCGATCCGCGTACACAGGAACTGCTGGATATCTACTTGCGTCCGCTGGACATACGGGCACTGCTGAACACGCCGATCCGCATGTCGGGGCGCGTCGTCGGTGTGCTCTCGGTGGAGCAGGTGGGTATACGCCGTCAGTGGGCGGTCGATGAAGTCAGCTTTGTCGGTGCCATGGCCGATCAGGTGGCACAGGCGATGATCAACCTGGAACGCCGGCAGTCCGCCGCCGCTCTACGGGAAAGTGAATGGCGCTATCGTGTGCTGTACGACCTCAACCCGTCCATGTTCTTCACGGTCGACACCCGGGGCTATGTGCGCTCAGCCAACAGATTCGCCGCAGAGATGCTTGGTCATGATCTCGACGAGCTGGTGGGGAAGCCGTTCGGCACCCTGCATGTCGGCGAGGATCGTGCGCACATCGAACACCACCTGCGGCAATGCCTCGAAGCGGACGGAGACCCCCGCCGCTGGGATGCGCGACTGTCCCGAGCTGACGGTGACACGCTCTGGGTGCGTGTCACTGCGCGATCAATCCATGATATCGAAGGCAGCCCGGTGATCCTTGCCGTATGCGAAGACATCACCGAGGCGCGCAAGCTTTCCGAGGAACTGAGTTACCAGGCCAGTCATGACGCTCTCACCGGTTTGTACAACCGCCGCGAGTTCGAACACCGGCTTAATCGGGCCCTGCGCGTAGCCACGGACAGCGAGGTTGAGCATGCGCTGCTGTACATGGACCTCGACCAGTTCAAGGTGATCAATGACACCTGCGGCCATATCGCGGGTGACGAGTTGTTGCGTCAGATCGCCGAGGTGCTGCGATCCCGGGTGAGCCGGCGCGACACGCTGGCCAGGCTTGGTGGCGATGAATTTGGTGTGCTGCTGGAGCATTGCACACCGGAGAATGCCCGTCGCGTCGCGGAAGCGGTGCGGGTTGCGATCGCCGACTTCAGGTTCATCTGGGCGGAGCAGGGTTTCGGGCTGGGCGTCAGCATCGGAGTGGTGCCGATAACCGCGGGCAGCGGCAGCATCAACGATGTGCTCAGCTTGGCGGATACCGCCTGTTATGCCGCGAAGGATCAGGGCAGGAACAGGATTCACGTCTATCGCGAGAACGACGCTGAACTCGCGCGCCGCCATGGAGAAATGCAATGGGTCAATCGTATACGGCATGCCCTGGACGAAAAACGCTTTGAACTGCATTACCAGTCGATCACGCCGGCCGTCGCCACCCGGCAGATTGACACCCATGTCGAGTTGCTGATCCGGCTACGCGACAGCGAGGGCAAGCTGGTGATGCCAAGAGCGTTCCTGCCCGCGGCCGAGCGTTACGATCTCGCGCCGGGCGTGGACCGCTGGGTGGTGCTCGCTGCGGTGGAGTGGCTCGAGCGACGCCTGAGAGATGGCGTGATGCCGGAAACCTGCTTCATCAACGTCTCCGGCCATTCCATGGGGGATGCGGATTTCCTCGGATTCATGCTTTCGGAACTGAGGAACGTGGCGGTTCCGGCCGAGCGACTGTGTTTCGAGATCACGGAAACCGCGGCTATCCGCAACCTGTCCACGGCCACACGGTTTATCCGTATTCTCAGGGAAGAGGGTTGCCGGTTCGCGCTGGATGATTTCGGCAGCGGCCTGTCTTCATTTGCATACCTGAAGAATCTGCCGGTGGACTACCTGAAAATCGATGGCGTGTTCGTCAAGGACATCGTTGACGACCCCATCAATCTCGCGGTGGTGCGTTCCATCAATGACATCGGCCATGTCATGGGCAAGCGCACGATAGCGGAGTTCGTCGAATCTCCCGGGATCGCGCAAAGCCTTGTGGATATCGGGGTCGATTTCCTGCAAGGCTTTGCCATCAGTCGTCCAGCGCCACTGGAGACATTCAGATCCCCGGGTCCTACCACCCCTGTGGTCACACTGGAGAGCGAGCCCGGCTTGGGCGGATCCAGACGCTGGAAGCGGGAAGAGTGACAACAGGCCGCCTGTCGAGTCTGCAGGGCGACAATGGCCGGCAGACCCTCCGCCCTCCGAATTCGGGGCGGAGGGTCTGGCATGTCCTAGCCCGCATATCTCACCGCCCTTCTACTACGCGCGCCGATCTGCTCGCTGTGTCGGGGCGTACTCCCTGCAGCCGGCTCGACGTAGTGTCAGCTACGCCTTCGCCGTCTTCCGGTCCGTG
>SLSJ01000067.1 GCA_007130525.1 Ectothiorhodospiraceae bacterium
ATGCGGGCTAGTATTCCACCCGCACCGCTCCCTCGCCGGACAGATCGTCGAGCCGCTGGATAAGTTCGTCGGTAGGCCGCACCCGCCAGGCGTCGCCAAAACGCAGCACGGCACTGGCGCCCTCTGCCGTGTACTCAAGCCAGACGGGGCAACGACCGTCGCGGAACGGTGCCAGGGTCTGCCGTAGCGAATCCAGGTGACCATTGGCAAGCTGTTGCCGATCCATCCGCATCACCAGGCGCTTGGCGTAGGCCTCACGTACTTCGCCTATGTCCAGCACCCGATCGGCGTTGATGCGCCAGCCGTCAGAGAAATCGTCGAACCCCAGGTTGCCCTCCACCACCAGCAATTGATCCTTGTTGACGAGATGCCCGAACTTGCGGAACGCCTCGGTGAACAGGGTCACCTCGATCCGCCCGGTGCGGTCGTCCAGCAGCAGCATCGCAATGCGGTTGCCGGACTGGGTGTTACGTACGCGTATGGACATCACAAGCCCGGCGGCGATCACCCGTTTTTCCGCACCGGCACGCCCGGCTCCGGATTCGTCGCCGGCTCCGCCTCCGGAAATGAGCGTGTTGATGCGCCCCGTAACCACGCGCTCCAGCTCTTTCTCGTAGCGGCTGATGGGGTGGCCGGTGAGATACAGTCCCAGCGTTTCCTTTTCCGCCTGCAGTCGTTCGTCGTCGTCCCATTCCGGCAAGGCGGGCTGGCAGCTCCCGGCCGCGTCCTCGGCGGGCGTGGCGGCTTCCAGCCCGAACATGTCGTTCTGCCCGATCTCGGCATCACGGACGCGCTGCTCCGCGGCCTTGAGGGCGGGACCGACCTGGGACATCAGGGTGGCGCGATTGGTACCGATGCTGTCCAGGCATCCGGCACGAACCAGTGCCTCCATCACGCGGCGGTTCAGCCGGCGGACATCAATCCGGCGGCAGAGATCGAAGATGCCCGTGAATTCACCATTTGTCTCACGCTCGGAGACCACGGCTTCGATGGCGGCCTGTCCCACACCCTTCACCGCCCCCATTCCGTAGACCACCGTGGTCTCGTCCGCGGCGCGGAAACGGAACCCGGAGCGGTTGATGTCCGGCGGCAGCACGGTGAGCCCCATGTCCCGGCATTCCTCTATCAGCGTTACCACCTTGTCCGTGTGATCCATGTCCGAGGACAGTACGGCGGCCATGAACGGCGCGGGATAGTGGGTCTTGAGCCAGGCGGTCTGGTAGGAAAGCAGTGCATAGGCTGCCGAGTGCGACTTGTTGAAGCCGTAACCGGCAAACTTCTCCATGAGGTCGAAAATACCGGCGGCATGGGCCTCGCTGAGCCCCCGTCCGGTTGCTCCCTTGAGGAAAATTTCCCGCTGCTTGGCCATCTCCTCCGGTTTCTTCTTGCCCATGGCGCGGCGCAGGAGATCGGCACCCCCCAGGGAGTAACCAGCCAGTACCTGTGCAATGCGCTGAACCTGCTCCTGGTAGAGAATGACGCCGTAGGTCGGGCGCAGGACGGGTTCCAGGTCCTGATGGTGGAGTTCGCGGTTCGGATAGGCGACCGCCGCCCGTCCCTGCTTGCGATCGATGAAATCGTCCACCATGCCAGATTGCAACGGACCCGGCCGGAACAGCGCCACCAGCGCGATGATGTCCTCGAAGGAGTCCGGCTGCAGCCGCCGGATCAGATCCTTCATGCCCCGGGATTCGAGCTGAAAGACGGCCGTTGTCGCACAGCGTTTGAGCAGAGCGAAAGTCTGTCGGTCATCCAGCGGAACATCGGCAATGTCCAGGGCGGGTTCGCCCCGCTCCTCGCGTATCGCGTTCACCGCCTTCACGGTCCAGTCGATGATCGTGAGCGTGCGCAGCCCGAGAAAATCGAACTTCACCAGCCCCACGGCCTCGACGTCATCCTTGTCGTACTGGGTGGCCAGCGAGGCTCCGGACGGTTCGCAGTAGAGCGGCGAGAAATCGGTTAGCGCCGATGGCGCAATCACCACCCCGCCGGCGTGCTTGCCGACATTGCGCGCAAGCCCCTCCAGCTTCATGGCCAGGTCCAGCAGCGTGGCGATGTCCTCGTCGTTTTCATACAGCTCGCGGAGATCGGGCTCCTGTTCCAGCGCCTTGTCCAGTGTCATGCCGATTTCGAAGGGAATCAGCTTGGCAATGCGGTCGACAAAGCCATAGGGGTGGCCGAGCACGCGGCCCACGTCGCGCACCACGGCACGCGCAGCCATGGTGCCGTGAGTACAGATCTGGGACACCTTTTCGCGGCCGTACTTGGCGGCCACGTAATCGATGACGCGATCACGCCCTTCCATGCAGAAATCGATATCGAAATCCGGCATGGACACGCGTTCCGGATTGAGAAAGCGCTCGAACAGGAGGTCGTAGCGCAGAGGGTCCAGGTCGGTGATGTCCAGTGCGTAGGCGACCAGGGAGCCGGCACCCGAACCACGTCCCGGACCCACCGGTATACCGTTCTCCTTGGCCCAACGGATGAAGTCGGCCACGATCAGGAAGTAGCCGGGGAAGCCCATCTGGATTATCACGTCCAGCTCTTGGTTGAGCCGCTCCACGTACTGCTCATGCGTTTCCGTGACGTTGTCTGCCTGGGTGGCGGCCGGTTTTCGCAGGCGACGTTCAAGCCCGGCATGGGCCTCGCGGCGCAGGTACTCGTCGATGGTCAGGCCGTCAGGTACGGGAAACTCGGGGAGGAAGTTCTCGCCCAGACGGATATCCAGGTTGCAGCGACGGGCGATTTCCAGCGTGTTCTCGATCGCTTCCGGGATATCGGAAAACAGCTCCGCCATCTCGGTAGCGCTGCGCAGGTACTGTTGATCGCTGTAGTTTCTTGGCCGACGAGGGTCGGCAAGGGTACGTCCCTCATGAATGCAGACACGGGCCTCGTGGGCGTCGAAATCCTCGGGTCGGAGGAAGCGCACGGCGTTGGTCGCGACCACCGGCGCCTGCCGCTCGGCAGCCAGTGCAACCGCCGCATGGAGGTGATCCTCGTCCCCGGCCCGCCCGGTTCGCTGCAATTCCAGGTAGTAATCATCCGGCAATAACCGGAGCCAGAAATCGAGCCGTCTTGCCGCCGCTTCCGTGTCGCCGGCAAGCAGCGTCTGGCCCACGTCGCCCTCCCGGGCCCCGGAGAGGACGATCAGGCCCTCGTGGTCCTCGCGCAACCAGTCCCGGGATACCGTCGGGCGATCGCCCTGCTGACCCTCCAGGTAACTGCGCGAGATGAGCCGGGTGAGTGTCGTGTAACCGGAGGTATTGCGGACCAGGGCCGTTATCCGTGAGCGGCCCAGGGGCAACTCCGGATCATCCACCCACAGATCCGCGCCCACGATGGGCTTGATCCCTGCCGCGAGCGCCGCGCGATAAAACTTCACCATCCCGTACAGATTGGCCTGGTCGGTGATGGCGACTGCCGGCATTCCCTGTTCCGCCAACGTGCGCATCAGCGGCCTGATGCGGACAATGCCGTCCACAAGCGAGAACTCGGTATGCAGATTCAGATGTACGAATGCTGTGGGCATGCTCGACTTCGTAGTGGCCTTGCTTCATCCTTGCCGGTTGCAGCGCCGCCGGAGCCGGGGAAGCAACCGCGCGTTGGTGGCAGGTATTATGAACAACCCGCTCCGTCACAGGAACCGGCCAATTGCTCCGGTAACCGCGGCGGGGACCGGACCCGCGATCCATGATTCATGACACGGCCACCGTAGACCCCGATGCGTACCTCGGCGAGCGCGTTCGCGTGGATGCCCATGCCGTAATCGGCGCCGGTGTGCGGATCGGTGACGACTGCGAGATCGGACCCCATGCAGTGCTCCAGGGCCCCATGACCATGGGCCGCGGCAACAGCGTTGCCGCCCATGCGGTGCTTGGTGGCCCACCCCAGGATCGCGGCTACGCCGGCGAACCGACCAGGCTCGAAATCGGTGAGCGCAATGTGCTGCGCGAGTTCGTCACCATCCACCGTGCCACCACCAAGGATACCTGGGTGACACGGGTTGGCGACGACAACTACATCATGGCCTATGCCCATATCGGTCACGACTGCATCGTCGGCAACCATGTCACCATGGCCAACGGGGCCACGCTGGCAGGTCATGTCACGGTTGGCGATCATGTCAATATCGCCGGGCTTTGCGCCATTCACCAGTTCGCCCGGATCGGTAGCCACGCCATGCTCGGGGGCGGCACCATGGCGCCCATGGACATTCCTCCCTATGCCATGGCCTCGGGCAATCACGCCAGACTGTACGGTCTTAACCGCCGCGGCCTGAAACGCAACGGTTTCAGCGCCGAGGAAATCAGCCAGATCCGCCATGCATACCGCCTGCTGTTCGATTCCGGGCTCCGTCTGGAGCAGGCGTTGCAGGCCATAGAGGCCGCTCCCGAGCTGACCTGCCAAAGGATTGCCGACCTGGTGACTTTCATCCGTGGAAGCAAGCGAGGCCTGACTCGATGAAACCACTGCGCGCCGCCGTTATCGGAACCGGTTATCTGGGCCAGTTTCACGCCGAAAAGTACGCCGCCCTCCCCGACACGGAACTGGTAGCCGTGGTCGATGCGGATATGGGCCGGGCCAACGAAACGGCGAAGCGGCTCGGCTGCCAGGCGCTGAGTAGTCATGCCGACCTGGCGGGGCGCGTTGATGCCGTCAGCATCGTGGTACCGACACGGCTGCACCATGCTGTGGCCATGGACATGCTCACAGCCGGCATCCACGTGCTGGTGGAGAAACCCATCACGGTCACCACCGCAGAGGCCGCCGAACTCGTTGATCTTGCCAGCGCCCGCGATCTGCGGCTGCAGGTGGGCCACCTGGAACGTTTCAACCCCGCGGTGCTTGCACTGTCGGAGATGGTGACGGAACCGATGTTCATCGAATCCCATAGGCTTGCTCCGTTCAATCCCCGCGGCGCCGACGTAAGCGTGGTGCTGGACCTGATGATTCACGATATCGACATCATCCTCAACCTGGTGGGGCGTCCGGTGACACGCATCGACGCCAACGGGGTTCCGGTGATTTCGAACGACATCGACATCGCCAACGCCCGCATCCAGTTCGACAACGGCTGCGTCGCCAACGTCACCGCCAGCCGCGTCAGCCTCAAGAGCGAACGCAAGATGCGCCTGTTTCAATCCAACGCCTATATCGCGCTTGATTTCCAGAACCGCAGCCTGGACGTGCGCCGAAAGGGCGAGGGCGAGACGCATCCCGGCATCCCCGACATACACAGCGAACAGGTGGCATGCGATTCCGGCGATGCGCTGATGAGCGAGATCAAGGCCTTCCTGGGCAGCATCCGTCGCGGAGAGCGGCCCATCGTCAGCGGTGAGGACGGGATGCGGGCACTGGCCACGGCAATCGAAATCGGCCGCCAGTTACGGGAAAATCCGCTGCCCGGACAGGCGGCACCGGATGCGTAGTTTGCAAGGAGGGGTTTGAAAAATGATTCCGATGGTCGACCTGAAGGCCCAGTACGCGGATCTGCGTCCGGAAATCGATCAGGCACTCGCCGAAGTCCTCGATAGCGCCCAGTTCATCCTGGGTCCCAACGTGAAGGCGTTCGAACAGGAAGCCGCCAGGTACCTCGGCGTGGATCACGCAGTGGCCTGTGCCTCGGGGACCGACGCGCTTCACCTGGCACTGGCGGCCACCGGCATCGGCCCGGGTGACGAGGTGATCACCACCCCGTTCACGTTCATTGCCACCGCCGAGGCCATCTGCTATGTCGGCGCCACCCCGGTATTCGTCGATATCGACCCGCGCAGCTTCAACCTCGACCTGGAGCGAGTGGCCGCGGCTATAACCGAGCGCACGCGCGCGGTCATGCCGGTGCACCTGTTCGGTCAGGCGGTGGACATGCCCGCGCTGCGGAAGCTTGCAGACAACCATGGCCTGTTGCTCATCGAGGACTGCGCCCAGTCCTGGGGCGCGACCCGCGATGGCGGGCAAACGGGAAGTTTCGGAGCGGCGGGATGCTACAGTTTCTTTCCGAGCAAGAACCTGGGCTGCTACGGCGACGGCGGCCTGGTCGCCACCGGCTCTCCCACGATTGCGGAGGAACTGAAGGTACTGCGCAACCACGGCAGCCGCGAGCGCTATCACCATCACGTGATCGGTTACAACAGCCGCCTGGACGAGATGCAGGCCGTGATACTGCGCGCAAAGCTTCGTCGCATAGACCGTTACAACGACGGCAGGCGCCGGGCAGCCCGGGCCTACAACGACGCGCTGAAGGATGTACCCGGAATCACCACACCCTGGGAGGATCCGGCGGGTCAGCATGTCTACCACCAGTACACGCTGCTGTCGGACTGCCGCGACGCCATCGTCAAGGCCCTGCAGGCGGAGCAGATCGGCTGCGCCGTCTACTACCCCATACCGCTTCACCAGCAGGAAGTATTCAGGAAACGGCACGGCCATTTGTCGCTTCCCGTGACCGAGGACGTGTCGCGACGCTGCCTGTCACTGCCGATGTTCCCGGAACTGGGCGATGACCAGATCGCCAGGATCGTCGAGGTGATACGCAAGGCGGCTGAATAGGGGGAGTGCGTTCAGCCTCGATCGGCGCGGCAAGAACTCGGTGCGGACCGATGGGGAAGGCATCACGTCGCCCGTGATGCCGCCTCCCTGACCGGGGCAAAGCTCAGCCGATGCTCCGGGGTTGGCCCGTAACGTCTCAGCGCCGCCACATGCTGCGGCGTCGGATAGCCCTTGTGACGGTCGAAGCCATAGTCCGGATAGCGATCATGGAGCACGAGCATGTCGGCATCCCGTGCCACTTTGGCGAGGATCGACGCGGCGCCGATGACCTCCACGGAACCATCTCCACCGACCACGGCTTCCGCCGAGCACGGCAACCCCTGCGGGCAGCAATTGCCGTCGATCAGCGCACTGGTCGCGGGCACTGGCAGGGCTTCCAGCGCCCGACGCATGGCAAGCATGGACGCCTGCAGGATATTCATGGCGTCGATTTCCGCGGCTGTAGCCCACGCCACCGCCCACGCCAGCGACCGCTCTCTCAGGGTCCTCGCCAGGGATTCCCGCCGTCGCGCCGTCAATCGCTTGGAATCACCGATGCCGGAAACACCGCACGCGGGGTCGAGAATCACGGCCGCGGCAACCACGGGACCAGCCAGCGGTCCCCTGCCGGCCTCGTCCACACCGGCGATTGATGCACCGGAGATGCGCGCGTCGAGATAACGACCGCCCCATTCCACGCGCATCAGTGACGTTGCTCCAGCAAGCGGACTACAGCGGCTGCGGCCTCGTGGTCGGCATTGCACCTGAGCTGTTCGTGCATTGCACGGAACGCCTCCATCAGGGCCTTTCGCTCTTCAACATCATCGAGCAATCGAAGCATTGCGGGTCCGAGCGTGTCCACCTTCGCGTCGTCCTGGGCGAACTCGTCCACCAGCTTGCGACCTGCTATCAGGTTGGGCATGGCGAAATACGGCACCTTGATCAGACGCCTGGCGAGCCACCCCGTCAGGGCCGATACCCTGTAGGCAACCACCATCGGCCGCTGATGCAGCATGGTCTCCAGGGTTGCGGTACCGGATGCGAGCAACACGGCGTTGGCCGCCGTCATGCATTCCCGCGCCCGGCCCGATACCAGTTGCACCGGCAAGTCGGCGTGTTGAGCGGCCAGAATGGATTCCAGATAGGCCCGGATGCGCTCCGTTGCGCAGGGCAGGATGAACCGCACCGAGGGCCGCTGCTGCCGGAGCCAGGCGGCGGTGTCGAGGAACACCGGGCCGAGTGCCTGCGCCTCGCTCATGCGGCTGCCCGGGAGTATGGCGACGACCAGGGCCGGAGGCGGTGGGAGATCCAACGCCCGCCGCCCCGCCTCACGATCAGGGTCAAGCGGTATCTCGTCCGCCAGCGGGTGACCCACGAACGTAACCGGCACGCCGTGACGGGCAAAGAAATCACGCTCGAAGGGAAAGATGCTCAGCATCAGATCGACGGCCCGCCGGATTTTCTTCACCCGCCCCTGCCGCCAGGCCCAGACCGTGGGGCTGACATAATGCACCGTTGGAATACCCGCTTGCCGGAGCCGTTGTTCCAGACCGAGATTGAAATCCGGTGCGTCGATGCCGATGAACACGTCCGGCGGGTCACGCAGCATGCGACGAACGAGATCCCGGCGAATTCGCAATAATTCGGGCAGATGGCGCAGGACCTCCACCAGCCCCATCACTGACAGGCGTTCCATCGGATAATACGATTGCACGCCCTCGGCCAGCATCCGCTCGCCGCCTATGCCTTCAAACGCCACCTCGGGATGCAGGGCCCTGAGTTCACGCATCAGGCCTGCGCCCAGCAGATCTCCCGACAGCTCACCGGCGACGATGCCAACGCGCATGCCGGCCGCCCTCAGCGAACGATGCCGCGTTCGGACGCGCGCAGAAACTGGAGCAACGGTTCCACGGCAGGGGTTGCTTCGGCGATGTGCGCCACGTTCTCAATGGCCTGCTCCAGGCGCAGTCCCGACTTGTACACGCTGCGGTAGGCGCGGCGGATCGCCTGGATCTCGGTTCGCCCAAAATTTCGGCGCTTGAGCCCTTCGGCATTGATTCCGTGTGGCTGGGCAGGATTGCCGGCAACCGTCACGAAGGGAGGCACGTCCTGCTTGACGCAGCTGCCCATGGAGGTGAACGCGTGGGCACCGACGCGACAGAATTGATGCACGAGGGTGAATCCGCCCAGGATCGCGTCATGATCCACCAGCACATGCCCGGCCAGGGAAGCACCATTGGCGAACACGGTCCGGTCACCGATCACGCAGTCATGCGCAATATGGACATAGGCCATGATCCAGTTGTCGTCACCAATGGTGGTAACGCCGCGATCCTGCGCGGTCCCGCGATGGATGGTCACGAACTCGCGAATGGTGTTGCGATCGCCGATTTCAAGGCATGTCGCCTCTCCACCGTACTTCTTGTCCTGGGGCTCCTCGCCTACGGACGCGTACTGATAGATCCGGTTTTCCCTGCCCAGTCGCGCCGGCCCCCGCAGCGTGACGTGAGGACCTATGACGCAATCATCGCCGATGTCCACGTCAGGCCCGATCAGGGTATACGGACCTACACGCACATTCGCACCCAGCCGGGCCGCCGGATCGACTAGGGCCGTGGGGTGAATCAAGACGACATATCCCGCATTGTGCACATGATCTCAGCTTCGGCTACGAGTTTGCGATCCACTGTTGCCCGCGCGTCAAACATCCAGATGCCGCGCTTTCGCCGGGCGAGTCGCGATTCCAGGGTGACCTGGTCGCCGGGTTCCACCGGCCGCTTGAAACGCGCGTTATCCACGCCCACGAGGTAGAAGATGGTGCTGCCGGGCGCCTCGCCATCGGTGGCGAACGCGAGCAGCCCGCAGGACTGTGCCATGGCCTCGAGTATCAGCACGCCGGGCATGACCGGCCGTTGCGGGAAGTGACCCTCGAAAAAAGGCTCGTTGATGGTAACGTTCTTCACGGCAACAAGGTATTCGCCGGGAACCGCTTCCACCACGCGGTCCACCAGCAGAAACGGGTATCGGTGGGGCAGGTGCTTGAGTATCCAGTGAATATCCATATTTCGTCTTCTTTTCTTGATCAGACGTCGACGTCATCGCCGTCTTCGTTGAGCCGCTGCTCCAGCTGCCGCAGCCTGCGAGCCATGTCATCCAGTTGGTGGAAACGCGCCGCATTTCGGCGCCACTGCCGGTTCGGCTCCACACCCGTTCCCGAAGAATAGATACCGGGCTGGGTAAGGCTCTTGGTCACCTGTGTCATGCCGGTGATCTGGACGCCGTCGGCGATACTGATGTGCCCGGCCATGCCCACCGCACCCCCAATGGCGCAGTGCTTTCCAATTCGTGTGCTGCCGGCTATGCCTGAACAGGCAACAATGATCGTGTGCTCGCCGATCTCGACGTTGTGGCCGATCTGCACCAGGTTATCGAGCTTGACGCCATCCCCGATCAGGGTATCCCCCATGGCGCCGCGGTCGATGGCCGTGTTGCACCCCACATCGACATCGTCGCCGAGCACCACCCGCCCCACCTGCGGCACCTTCTCCCAGCGCCCCTGGTCATTGGCGTAGCCGAAACCATCGGCTCCGATGACGGCGCCTGGATGGATCTGGCAGCGGGAACCGATAATACAACCATCCCAAATCGTGACGCGCGCAACGAGGCGGGTGTAACTGCCAATTCTTGCATTTTCGGCCACGATGCAGCCCGGCCCGATGCTGACCCCGTCTCCGATGCGGGTGCCGGGACCAATGTACACATGCGCTCCAATGGCCACATCCCGGCCCAGGCTGGCATCGGGATGGATCCATGCCGTGGGATGCACCCCGGGGGGCTCTCCGCGTGCCTTGCACAGGCGCTGCGCCGCCAGGGCAAAGGACAGGTGGGGGTTTTCCGAGAGAAGCACGGGAACCGGACTGGAATCGGCCAGATCGGGGTGCAGCACCACCGCACCGGCACGAGTCTCGGCAAGGTGCTGGCGATGCTTGTGGTGGGATAGAAAACTCAGGGCGCCGTGCCGCGCATCCTTCAGGGAGGCGATATGGTCCAGGACGCTGGCGCCGTCACCGCGATAGGGCAGGCCCAGCTCCCTGGCCAACTCTGCCAGTGTGATCTGCGACACGTATACCTCCATGCTGTATGGCATCCCGCCGTCACTGCAGCCAGCGCGGGACAGACTGCCCCGGACTAAGCCGGCAGCCGACCGTTCCGTGTCAGCGGCGACCCGCCTCGTGGTCCTCCCGCAGACGGTCGATCACCCGATCTGTCAGGTCGACCTTCTCGCTCGCGTAAATGACACCCTCGCTCAGAATGAGATCAAACTCCATTTCCGAGGCCAATTGATTGATGGTGTCCACGATCCGGCGTTGCAGTCTACCGAGCTCTTCGTTGCGACGCAGGTTGAAATCCTCGCGAAACTCTTCCTGCACGCGGCGCAACTCACGCTTGCGCGTCACCACCATGCGCTGCAGCTCGCGCTGCTCGTCGTCGCTCATCACCGCCCCTTCGCGGGACAGTCGCTCCTCCATCCGCCGGATCTCCGACTGCTGCTCCGCGATCTCCCGGTCACGGGGCGAGAATTCGCGTTCCAGCTTCGCCCGTGCCTCTTCAGCCTGGGGTGCCTCGGAAGAAACCCGGGCGGCGTTCACGAATCCGATCTTGCTGTCGGCGAACACGAGCCCGTGGCTACCGACAAGCATGAGGGCAACAATAGCCGGCAACACTACTGCACGGGAAAGGTGTCTCAGCATGCTGTCCACGATCGGTAGCGGTCCGGGCCTGTGCGCGCGTACTCAGAAGAAGGAGCCAAGCGTGAACTGGAAGCGATCCAGCTCGTCTCCGCGCTCGTCATTTAACGGGTTTGCCCAACTCATTGTCAATGCGCCAATTGGCGACATCCAGGTGAAGCCGACGCCCGCCGAATAACGCAACTCGTTGAGATCGATGCTGCTCTCTTCCCGGGTGTTGTACACCTGGCCGGCATCGACGAACGTTGACAGGCGAACCGAGTCCCCGCCCACGAACGGCACCGGGAAGAAATACTCCACGCTGGCATTCATCCGGAAGTTGCCTCCTCTGGGGCGGTCGTCCTCCTCGAAGCGGGGGCCGAGCGAACTGGCACGGTAACCGCGCACGGAGTTGACGCCACCGAGGAAAAAGTTCTGGAAGAACGGCAATTCGCTGGTATCGCCGTAGCCGGCGCCGTAACCAACCCGTCCCAGCACGGATAGAGATGTGTTTTCGGTGACCGGAAGATAGCGGCGGTTGCTGTAACTGAGCTTGTAGTAACGCAGGTCGCTGCCGGGAACCGCCACCTCGGCGCCCAGGGACTGGCTGCCCCCGCGGGTCGGAAAAATGCGTCGATCGGTGGTTATCCGGCTCCAGCTCAGACCCAGCTTGTAGTTCAGGTAATCATCGCCGAATTCGTCAACGAAGTCCTGCAGTTCCTGGGGAGTATCGTCCCGCAGGGTCAACCGCAGGTCCTCGAGTCCCACATCAATTCGGACCCGGTCCTCCTCGTTCAGCGGAATACCGAAACCGATATCCAGCGCGCCCGTGCGCAGACTGTAGTCGGACAACCGTTGCCTTGCCGCATCCGTCTCCCGCAGCAATGCCGAGAAGGAGCGCGATACGCCGTCCACCGTGTAATACCGCTGGGTGTACGTGAACTGATAGAGCCGACTGAAACGGCTGTTGTTCGCGGCAAGCACCGCGCGATCGCCGGTGCCGAGCACATTGTCCTGCGAGACCGAGAAGTTCAGCAGGAGACCCTGGCCGCTACCGTAACCGATACCGGCCTGCAGGCTGCCGGACAACCCTTCGCGGACGCGGAAATTGACGTCCAGTTGATCGGGCTGACCCGGCACCTGGGGCGTGTCCACTTCCACGGATTCGAAGAAGCCGAGACGATTCAGGCGCGTCCGCGAAAGCGCCACCTTCTCGCTGCTGAACCAACCTCCCTCCATCTGGCGGATCTCGCGACGGATGACTTCATCGTCCGTGCGGTAGTTGCCATAGATATTGATCCGTCGCACGTAGGCGCGTTGACCCGGGTCGACGTAGAACACCAGATTGACGATACGCTCGTCGCGATCCATCTCCGGTACCGCGTTCACGGTGGCGAAGGCGTAACCCTCGACGCCCAGCCGATCGCGGATGTTTCCGCTCGTCTCGGTGACCCTGGCATCGGAGTAGGTATCGCCCTCTTCCACCACCAGCAGTTCTCGCAGTTCCTCCTCGCCTACGACCAGGTCGCCCGCCAGTCTCACGTCTCCGATACGGTAGCGCTCGCCCTCGGAAACGTTGACGGTAATGTAGATTCCACGACGGTCCGGTGTCAGCGATACCTGGGTGGAGGTCACCGCGAAATCGGCAAAGCCGCGGTTCAGATAGTGCGTCCGGAGAGTTTCCAGATCGCCGCTGAGGCGCTCCCGGGAGTAACGGTCACGGCGGGAGAACGGCAGATACCAGGGCTTGGGTCCGAGTTCGAAGAGCGCATTGAGTTCCTTGTCGCTGAACGCCTCGTTGCCGACGAAATTGATCTCCTGGAGACGGGCGACGGCACCTTCATCGACGTCAATACGGATGCCGACACGGTTACGCGGCAGGGGCGACACGGTGCTGGATATCTTGACGTCGTAATTGCCGCGGGCGAAATACTGCCGCTCCAGTTCCCGTTCCACGTTCTCGAGCAGCGAGCGGTTGAAGGTTTCCCCCTCGGTGAACCCGATCTCGCGCAGCGCGTCCTGCAGGGGGTCCGTGGGGATGGCGTCGTTGCCGAAGATCTCCACCCGGGCAATCGCGGGTCGCTCCACCACATTCACCACCAGAACGTTGCCGTCCCGCTCCAGGGATACATCGTGGAAGAAACCGGTGGCGTAAAGCGCGCGAATGGCCTCCGCCGAGCGTTCGACATCAATGCGGTCGTCGACTTCAACAGGCAGGTAGTTGAATACCGTTCCGGGTGCGATGCGTCTCAATCCCTCAACGCGGATGTCCGAGACCACGAACGGTTCGAAGGCGAGAACGGGGAAAGGCGCCATCCAGACCAGGCATAGCAGCACCGTGAGAAGCAGTTTCCGCATACAGTTGTCGATTCTTGGTCAGCCCAGAAGTCGGGCGATATCGTTGTAGAAGGCGAGTGTCATGAGCAGCAGCAACATCAGTATTCCCACCTGCTGCCCAATCAGCTGGGCCTTTTCCGACGGCGGACTCCCCTTCACTGCTTCCACCAGGAAATACATCAGATGCCCCCCGTCCAGAATCGGGATAGGGAGCAGGTTGAGCACCCCCAGGCTGATACTCACAATGGCCAGAAACTTGAGAAACGGCACGATCCCCGTGGAAGCCGTGTCCCCCGCATACTGCGCTATGTTGATGGGTCCACTCAGATTCTTCAGCGAAGCTTCCCCGATCACCATGCGCCAGAGCACCCGCAACGTCAGCACACTCGCCTGCCAGGTCCCCTTCACCGCTTCCGCCATGGACTCGATGGGCCCATAGCGTACGGTCTGACGCATGTGCTCGTATAGTCCCTCGGGAACATCGGGACGAACGCCGAGCACTCCGCGATCGCTTCCCATCTCCGCCAGATCCACGGACACGGTGCGAGTGTGCGAATTTGCGCGTACATCGAGATCGACGGTCCGGCCGGCCCTGGCGGATACGGCCTCCACCAGCTCCTGCCAGTTCTCCACGGATTCCCCATCGACGGCCAGCACGACATCGCCCGGCTGCAACCCGGCCGCCTCCGCGGCGCCGCCCGGTACGGTTTCACCGACCGCCGCGCTTATATGCGGCTGCCAGGGACGGAACCCCGCCAGACGCAGCAGATCCGGATCATCGCCGAGTGTCGGCACCGCCGAGAGATCCAGACCCCGGGTTACCTCCCTTCCGGTCTCGGTACGGACATCCACGTCCACGGCATCACGCCGCATGCCGGTTTCGAGCATGGAAATCAGGACCCGGTCCCAGGTTGGCGTCCGGCGCCCCCCCACCGCAAGAAACTCGTCACCCGATTCGAACCCCGCCTCGGCCGCCGGCGATTCGGGAATCACCTCACCGATGACGGGCCGCAATTCCGTGGTACCCGCGACGAAAAGCAGCCAGTAGACCACAATGGCGAAAATGAAGTTGAACGCGGGGCCGGCGACAACGATGGCGGTGCGTTTCCAGAGCGCCTGCCGGTTGAAGGCCCTGTCCAGGTCCTGCTCCGGCACGTCACCTTCACGCTCGTCGAGCATTTTGACGTAACCACCCAGAGGGATTGCGGAAATGCAGTACTCAGTACGGTCCGCACCGCGCACCCACGTGACCAGGGGCTTGCCGAAACCAATGGAGTAACGGAGGACTTTCACGCCCAGCCGTCGCGCCACCCAGTAATGGCCGTACTCGTGGAATGCCACCAGTACGCCGATGGCCACGACGAAGGCGATGATGCTGGTACCGATTCCGCTCATGCGTGACCACCCACAAGCGCATCGAGCAAGCTTCCGGCAAGACGCCGGGCTTCGCGGTCAGCCAGGAGAACGTCGTCGACCGATGACACGGGGCAAGCACCGAAGCCCTCCACCGTGTCCGCAATCAGTCCGGCAATGTCCGTGAAACCGAGCCGCCCCTGGAGAAAGGCGTCCACCGCCACTTCGTTGGCGGCATTGAGGGCGATACAGGCGCCGCCACCTTCGGCAAGCGCTTCATAGGCCAGACGCAGGCAAGGAAAGCGGTCCTGATCGGCGGCCTGAAAGTCCAGACGCCCAACGCGGAACAGATCCAGCGGCTCGACCCCGGACTCGATGCGGGCCGGATAATCAAGCGCATGGGCAATGGGCGTACGCATGTCCGGATTGCCCAGCTGCGCCAATACCGACCCGTCCACGTACTCGACCATGGAATGAATGACGCTCTGGGGATGCACCACTACCTCCACACGGCTTCCCGGCAGACCGAATAGCCGGCAGGCCTCGATCAGTTCCAGTCCCTTGTTCATCATGGTGGCGGAGTCCACCGATATCTTGCGACCCATGCTCCAGTTCGGATGAGCGCAGGCCTGATCAGGCGTCACCGCGGACAGTGTCTCCACAGGCAAGTCACGAAAGGGCCCGCCGGACGCCGTCAGCAAAATTCGGCGTACTCCGAGTTCGGTCAGTCCGTCCCGGGAAAAGTTCCCCGGGAGGCACTGGAAAACCGCATTGTGTTCACTGTCCAGCGGCAGCAACTCGGCACCATTCTCGCGTACCGCATCCATGAACAGGGACCCTGCCATGACCAAGGGCTCCTTGTTGGCAAGCAAGACGCGCTTGCCGGCCTGAACTGCCGCCAAGGTAGGCAACAGACCGGCACCGCCGACGATACCTGCCACAACGGTGTCGGATTCCGGATCGGTTGCCACCTGCAACAGCCCCTGCAGACCCTCCAGCACCTCGGTGCGACATCCCTCCGCCCGGAACACCCGTTGCACCTCGCGGGCCGCATCCCCGCCCTCGACCACGGCAAAGCGGGGCGCAATGCGTAGACACAGGCTGATCAGCCGCTCACTGTTGCGATGCGCCGTAAGGGCATGAATCCTGAAGCGATCAGGGTGCCGGGCTACGACATCCAGTGTGCTCTTGCCAATCGACCCCGTGGCGCCAAGCAGAGTTAGAGAACGCACACTCCGGATCATAGCCAGTAGATTCCCGCGGCAAACACCGTGGCCGCCGCCGTAACGCTGTCAATACGGTCAAGGATACCGCCGTGACCGGGCAGCAGGGTACCACTGTCCTTCATGCCGGCACGTCGTTTGACCATGCTCTCGTAGAGATCGCCGCAAATCGAAGCCATAACCGTCAGCACGACCAGTGCGGAAAAAGCGGTTCCGGATATAACCGGAAGCGGTGCCAACTCGCGCATGAGAAATGCCGCCGCCAGCGTCAGCAGCAGCCCGCCGGCCACCCCTTCCAGTGTCTTGCCCGGGCTGATGCGCGGAGCAAGCCTGTGACGACCCAACGAACGACCGCTGAAATAGGCACCGATGTCCGCGGCCCAGATCAGCACCAGAACCAGCACGACCAGCCACTGCCCGCCGGGCAGCGTATGCAGCCACACCAGGCCGGTCCAGGCGGGTACCAGCACAAACAGGCCGACCCAGATACCCACCGCCGGCTTCATCGGCTCAGCGGGTCCGTGCCCGCTACCGAAGCGTATCAACTGCGGCACCGCCGACAGCCACCATGCCAGACCGGCGACCAGGACCAGCAGTGTCACGCCGGCACCAATGCCACCTCCGATCCAGGCCAGGAGCAGGGTCAACAGGGCCAGGTAGGCCCAGCGCGCCGAGTCGCGCCGCATGCCCGCCAATGCTGTCCACTCCCAGCCGGCCATCAGGGTAACGGCGCCAAGCACCACCGCGAACCAGCCGGTGGGCAACGCGAATACGCAGACCAGCACCACCGGCACAAGCAGCAGCGCGGTAGCAACCCGCGATCTAAGCACGGTTTACTTTGCTTAACTGCTCGCTGGTGCGCCCGAAGCGTCGCTCCCGGCCCGCGTACCATTCCAGGGCCTGTCGCAGGTCGTCCGCGCGGAAATCGGGCCACAAGACGTCGGTGAAGTAGAGTTCGGCGTAGGCCAGTTGCCATATCAGGAAGTTGCTGATCCGACGCTCGCCACCGGTACGGATCAGCAGGTCGGGCGGAGGCAGATCGGACAGGCTGAGGTGGGATGATACCAGTTCGGAATCGATCTGCTCGGGGAGCAGGCGGCCCTCGAGGACGGCTTCGGCGATGTGACGGGCAGCCTGCGCGATGTCCCATCGGCCACCATAACTCGCCGCGATCACCAGCGTGAGCCCGCTGTTAGACGCCGTGAGATTTTCTACCCGCGCCAGTTGCCTGCGCAGTTTCGGCTCGAAACGCGTGCGATCCCCGATGATGCGTATCCGGACCCGGTTCTCATGCAGTCGCTGGGCCTCCCGGTCCAGCGTTCGCAGGAACAGGTCCAGGAGCACCGACACCTCTTCCCGCGGCCTGCGCCAGTTCTCGCTGCTGAACGCGAACAGGGTAAGCACTTCGATGCCGAGCCGCCCCGCCTGTTCGACAAGCGTGCGAACCGACTCCACGCCTGCCCTGTGCCCGGCGGGACGCGGCATCATCCGGGCGCTGGCCCAGCGGCCGTTGCCGTCCATGACCACGGCCAGATGACGGGGCAAGGGTTCCAGCCCGGTCATGCTCATCTTGTTGCCGATCGCGTTTTTCATGGCGCGGGAGAAAGCCCCTTGATTGATACGACAAGGGACGCCTTGGGCGTCCCGCTACACATCGCCCGCTGCACCCTTGGCACGCCGCGGACATATCCTGGCCGGGCCTGTCGGAGGCCAGCGGTCACAGCGCCATCAGGTCCTTTTCCTTGGCTTCCAGTGCAGCATCCACTTCGGCGATGTACTTGTCCGTGAGCTTCTGCACACGTTCCTCCGCTCGCCGCATTTCATCCTCGGATATCTCCTTTTCCTTGAGCAGCGACTTCACGTCTCCATTGGCGTCCCGACGCACATTCCGGATGGCCACACGGGCATGCTCCGCCTCATTGCGCACGACACGCACCAGATCGCGACGCCGCTCCTCGGTCAGTGCGGGCATGGGCACGCGGATGACGGTGCCGGCAGAGGCCGGATTGAGGCCCAGATCCGATGTCATGATCGCCTTTTCCACCGGGCCTACCATCTGTTTTTCATAGGGGGTCACGGTCAGCATGCGGGCATCGGCCGCAACCACGCTGGCAACCTGCGAGATGGGAACCTGCGAACCATAGTACTCGACGGTAACGTGATCCAGCAGGCTGGGATGGGCGCGCCCGGTGCGAACCTTCATCAGTTCCCCGGCAAGCGCAGCCACGGATTTCTTCATCCGTTGCTCCGCGTCTTTGCAGATATCGTCGATCACGTTCTCAACCTCTCTCTACCAGGGTTCCAAGATCACCGCCGCATACCACTTCCAGCAGGGCGCCGGGGCGAGTCATGTCGAACACCCGAATGGGCAGGTTGTTGTCACGACACATGACGATCGCGGTGGCATCCATGACGCCGAGCCGACGTTCCAGCACCTCGTCGAAGGTAAGGCGGCGATAACGCCGGGCATCAGGATTCTCTGCCGGATCGGCAGAATATACACCATCCACCTTGGTCGCCTTGATAACCACGTCGGCATTGATCTCCACGGCGCGAAGACTGGCAGCGGTATCCGTGGTGAAGAAGGGATTGCCGGTACCCGCCGCGAAAACGACCACGCGCCCCTTTTCAAGATGGCGCATGGCCCTGCGGCGAATGTAGTCTTCGCACACCTGGTTGATCTTGATCGCCGACATCACCCGGGTGAAGACGCCCTCGCGCTCCAGCGCATCCTGGAGCGCGAGGGCGTTCATGACGGTCGCCAGCATACCCATGTGATCAGCCGAGACCCGATCCATCCCCGCTGCGGCCAGGCCGGCCCCGCGGAAAATGTTACCGCCCCCGACCACCAGTGCCACTTCGACACCCAGGCTGCGCACTTCGCGTATTTCTCTCGCCAGCCGGCGAATCACGGCCGGGTCGATTCCATACTCGCCCTCGCCCAGCAGCCCTTCGCCGCTGAGCTTGAGGAGTATACGTCGATAGACAGCGCTGCTCATAAGCAGGGATCCCGGTCGTTGTTCAGGAGCCACGCACCTGAGCCATCACTTCCTCGGCAAAATTGCCCTGTTCCTTCTCGATGCCTTCGCCCACCTCGAGACGGGCAAAACCATTGACCCGGGCTCCGGCTGCCTTCAGCAGATCCCCGACTGTCTGATCGGGATCCTTCACGAACGGCTGGCCAACGAGGGTGATCTCCTTCAGAAATTTCTTCATCCGACCCTCGATCATCCTGTCGACGATATCGGCCGGCTTGCCGCTCTCCAGGGCCTGGGCGCGCAGAATCTCGCGCTCCTTCTCCAGCACTTCGGCCGGCATCCCGCGCTCGTCGACGCTTACCGGGCTGGTGGCGGCCACATGCATGGCCAGATCACGCCCCAGTTGTTCGTCTCCGCCCTGCAGGTCGACCATTACGCCGATGCGGGCGCCATGCAGATAATAATGCAGGCTACCCTCGGTGCTGAAGCTCACGAAACGCCGAACCTGGATATTCTCGCCGATGCGGGCAACCAGTTCCTGACGGACCGTGTTGACGTTCTTCTCGCCTTCCAGCGGCAGCTCGAGCAGCGCGTTCACGTCAGCCGGCTGCTCCCGCAGTATGAGCCTGGCGACGGCGTCCGCGAACTCCCGGAAGGCGTCGCCACCGGAGACGAAATCCGTTTCGCAGTTCACTTCCGCCAGCACGCCCTGCCGTTTGTCATCGGATACGGCAGCGACGATGCGACCCTCGGCGGCGACGCGATCGGCCTTCTTGTCGGCCTTGGCAAGCCCTTTCTTGCGCATGAGTTCGACGGCGGCCTCGATGTCGCCGTCGACCTCCACCAGTGCCTTCTTGCATTCCATCATTCCGGAGCCGGTACGCTCGCGCAGCTCCTTGACCAGTGCAGCAGTGATTGCCATGGGTACAGTCCTCTGAATTCCTCGCTGTCTGAATCGGCGCCCCGGGCACAGGCGGGAACCCGGGACGCCGCAGGATCGGAAACGCGGGGGCGGACCTCAGCTCGAGGCCTGCGCCTCGGAGTCTTCCGGCTTGCCCGACTCGGCGTTCTCGCGCACCTCGACAAACTCGTCCTTTTCGCTGGCGCCGGGCTGCACGGACGATGCGCGCGCGTCGAGAATTGCATCGGCGGCACCGCGAAGGTAGAGACGAATGGCGCGAATGGCGTCGTCGTTGCCGGGGATCACGTAATCGACGCCACGCACATGGTTATTGGTGTCCACCACGCCAGCAACCGGTATGCCGAGCTTGCGCGCCTCCTGAACCGCGATCTTCTCGTAGCCCACGTCAATCACGAACAGGGCATCGGGCAGACGCTCCATGTCCTTGATCCCGCCCAGCGAGCGGTTCAGCTTCTCAAGCTCACGGTGCACCATCAGCGCCTCTTTCTTCACCAGTTTGCGCGTGGTGCCGTCCTGCTCCTGGGCTTCGAGGTCCTTGAGACGGCGGATGGATTGCTTGACCGTGCGGAAATTGGTCAGCATCCCACCCAGCCAGCGGTGGTCAACATAGGGCATGCCGCAGCGGACCGCTTCTTCACGGACGGCGTCACGGGCGGCGCGCTTGGTGCCCACGAAGAGCACACGGCCACCGTTGGCGACCAGCTTGCCCATGAAGTTCAGGGCGTCCTGGTACAGCGGCAGGGTTTTTTCGAGGTTGATGATGTGGATCTTGTTACGCTCGCCGAAGATATAGGGAGCCATCTTCGGGTTCCAGTAACGGGTCTGGTGGCCGAAATGCACACCGGCCTCCAGCATTTCACGCATGGATACGTTAGCCATTTCTATGTCATCTCCAAACGGGTTTGGGCCTCCATGCACCCGCATGCAAAAACCCGTTCCACGGGCAACCCAATGCATGTGTCGGTGCATGTGCGGATTTACGCGGCCTCGGGGACGCGCATGTGAGCCGGGCGTCGGCGAACAACGCTCCGGCATTTGCCTGAAAGGCGCGCGATTTATACCATACTCGCCTTGCTGCGACAATTTTGCGGCGCACTGTCAGCCGTGTCTGCAGCCCCCCTCCGGATCTCCGTTTCGGAGCCACCCGTTCAGCAACAGCGACCACGAGGTCTGAGTAGTCCATGGCGGTAACCATAAAGACGCCCGAGGAAATCGAGAAAATGCGGGTGGCCGGCAGGCTCGCATCCGACGTGCTTCAGATGATCGAGAACTACGTGGAGCCCGGCATTACCACGGAGGAACTGGATCGGATCTGCCACGACTACATCACCGGCGAACAGCAGGCCATACCGGCGCCGCTGAACTACCGCGGCTTTCCGAAGTCCATCTGCACGTCCGTCAACCACGTGATCTGCCACGGTATTCCCGGACCGAAGAAGCTGCGCAAGGGAGACCTGCTGAACATCGACATAACGGTGATCAAGGATGGCTACCACGGTGACACCAGTCGCATGTTTCACGTGGGCGGCCCCACCATAAAGGGCAAGCGACTTGCCGATGTTGCCCACGCCTGCATGTGGGAAGGCATCAATGTGGTCCGGCCCGGCGCTCGCCTCGGCGACATCGGCCACGCCATCCAGACCTTGGCCGAGCGTCATGGCTACTCGGTGGTCCGGGAATACTGCGGGCACGGCATCGGGCGGGAATTTCACGAGGATCCCCAGATTCTGCACTACGGCAAGCCGGGTACCGGCCTGGAACTGCAGGAAGGCCTGACATTCACCATCGAACCCATGATCAATGCCGGCAAGAAGGAAACGCGGCTGCTTCCGGACGACTGGACAGTCGTAACACGCGACCACAGTCTGTCCGCGCAGTGGGAGCATACTATCCTGGTCACCGCGGAAGGCTTCGAGGTGCTGACCTTGCGCCGTGACGAAACCCCCGGCGTCCCCCCGGAGTGATGCCCATGCCCGCGACCCCGGCAGCGAGCGATCAGACCGACACGCTGCTCTTCGACCCGGATGAACTCGACAGTCGGCTTTCCGCTGGCGAGAACCCACTCCAGGTCTTCCGCGAGGCGCGCGAACACGGCGACGCCATGCTCACGGGACGCTTCCGCGACGGGGCCCCGGCACGGGAACTCGTGCCATTGCGTGCCTGGCTCATCGATGAGCTGCTGGTCAGAGTCTGGACCCGGGTCATCGGCGATGACCCGGGCCTCGCCCTGGTCGCCGTTGGCGGATACGGGCGTGGCGAACTGCATCCCGGCTCCGACATCGATCTCATGATCCTCACCGAGAACGCGTGCGACGGAGAACGTGCAGAGAGAGTGGAGCGTTTCCTGGCGTTCCTGTGGGACATCGGTCTCGAGGTGGGGCACAGCGTACGCACGGTGGATGACTGCGTGAACGAGGCCCGGCAGGATATCACCATCGCCACCAACCTGATGGAATCAAGACTGCTCACCGGCCCCGACGCGCTCTATCAGCGCATGTGCGACAGCACCGGACCCGCCGTACTCTGGCCCAGCCGCCGTTTTTTCGAGGCCAAACTGCAGGAACAGGTGGCACGGCACCTGAAGTACCACGACACCGCCCACAACCTGGAGCCCAATCTCAAGGAAAGCCCCGGCGGGTTGCGTGATATCCACATGGTGGGCTGGGTGGCCAAGCGGCATTTCGGCGCGGATACGCTGCACGACCTGGTGAACGAGGATTTCCTCACCGAAGACGAGTACCAGGACCTGATCGCCGGCCAGAATTTCCTCTGGGACATCCGCTTCGCCCTGCACGTGCTCACCGGGCGCCGGGAAGATCGCCTGCTGTTCGATCATCAGGCAACGCTGGCCAAGGAATTCGGTTACGTAGACCAGCCGCATACGCTGGCTGTAGAACAGTTGATGCAACGCTACTTCCGCACGGTAATGGAGCTGAACCGGCTCAATGAGATGCTGCTGCAGTTGTTCCAGGAAGTCATTCTTTACGCCGACCATCGCGAACCGCCTCAACTCATAAACAAGCGCTTCCAGATGCGAAAGGGCTTTATCGAGGTCACGCACGCGAACGTCTTCCGGCGCTACCCGTTCGCGCTGCTCGAGGTGTTTCTCCTCATGCAGCAGCATCCGGAACTCAAGGGCGTTCGCGCGTCGACCATTCGCCTGATCCGCAATCATCGCAACCTCGTGGACGAGAGTTTCCGGAGCGACCTGCGTTGCCGCAGCCTGTTCATGGAAATTCTCCGCCAGCCGCGCGGCATCACCCATGAAATGCGCCGCATGCACCGCTACGGCATACTCGGCCGCTACATACCGGCCTTCGGCGCCATCACGGGCCGTATGCAATACGACCTGTTTCACGTCTACACGGTCGACTCACACACACTGTTCGTGCTTCGCAACCTGCGGCGGCTGTCAATGCCGGAACATGCCGGTGAACTGCCGTTCTGCAGCACCATCATGCAGCGCCTGCCAAAGCCCGAGCTTTTGTACCTCGCCGCCCTCTTCCACGACATCGCCAAGGGCCGGGGCGGCGATCATTCCGAACTGGGGGCCGAGGACGCCTACCAGTTCTGCACCGAGCACGGGCTGAGCGGCTATGACGCACGCCTGGTTTCATGGCTGGTGCGCGAGCACCTGCTTATGTCCATGACCGCCCAGCGAAAGGACATCTCCGACCCGGAGGTCATCAATGCGTTTGCCGACAAGGTTGGCGATCGGACCCGGCTGGACTACCTGTACCTGCTGACCGTGGCGGACATCCGCGGCACCAACCCGGCCATGTGGAACGCGTGGAAGGATTCCCTGCTGCTGGAGCTTTACGCACTTGCAAACCGGGCACTGCGCCGCGGCCCGGAACATCCGATGGACGCCGGCGAACTGATCCTGGAGACGCAGCAGCAGGCGCGCCGGCGCCTGAAGGCCCACGGGTTGCACCACATGAGCGTGAAGTCCATCTGGCGACACTTCACGGATGACTATTTCCTTCGTTATTCGGCGGCGGAAATTGTCTGGCACACCGCCGCCATTGCACGAACCGACCCTTCGGATCTGCCCCTTGTGTTGATAGAACCTCACAGCAGCCGCGGCGGTACCGAGATCTTCGTCTATGCGCGCGACCGCGACTACCTGTTCGCGCTCTCGGCATCGGCTATGGATCAGCTCAACCTCAATATCCAGGACGCGCGCATCATCACCACGGAAGACGGCCACACCCTTGACAGTTACCTGGTGCTTGAAGACGACGGGCGACCGGTAAGCGACGCGCGTCGGCAGGACGAGATCCACACCCGTCTGCGAAAGACTCTGGCGAGCGAAAGCGTATCGCCCCCGAGCAGGCGACCGGTGCCGCGGCAGCTACGGCACTTCAACATCGATACGGAAATCAACTTTGTGCAGGACGAAACAAACAACAGGACCGCGGTCGAGCTGATTACCAGCGACCGTCCCGGCCTGCTTGCCAGGGTCGGTTTTGCCTTCGCCCGCTGCGGCTTGCGGCTTCAGAACGCGAAGATCGCCACCATCGGCGCGCGCGCGGAAGACGTGTTTTTCATAACGGACGAGCATAACGCGCCGATCCGGGATCCGGCGCAGTTCAGGCGAATCCGTGAAACCCTGCTGGACCTGCTGGAGGAGCGTTCCGACCTGGCGGAGCGTGCCAACGGCCTGTAACCCAGCGAACGATCCGGAAATCACGGCACGCGTCATTGGACCCTGCGGACAGACAGCGCTGTCGCCGCAGGCGCACCATTTCCTCATGCCGGCCCGGTATAATGTCGCGCTTCACCCGGCGGACACCGTGACCATGAACCCCGATCTGGAGCGCCTGCAGCCCTACCCGTTCGAGCGCCTGCATTCCCTGCTTGAGGGATGCTCACCGCCCGCTGATCGCAGCCCGATCAATCTGGGTATCGGCGAGCCGCGCCATCCGACACCCCAGGTGATCCTCGACGCCCTGATCAGTCACGCCCACGGCCTCGGCACCTATCCGGCTACCCGCGGACTGCCGGAACTGCGAGGTGCAATCTGCGACTGGATCGAACGCCGTTTCCGCGTGCCCCGGGACTGGATTGATCCCGATCGCCATGTGATCCCCGTGGCCGGCACCCGCGAAGCCCTGTTCGCGATTGCGCAGGCAACGGTGGACCGCACACGCGAGCCGCTGGTGTGCATGCCGAACCCGTTCTATCAGATCTACGAGGGCGCGGCTCTGCTGGCCGGCGCCGAACCCCGGTTCCTCAATTGCACCCGCGAGACCGGGTACCTGCCCGATCCCGGCAGCGTGCCTGCCGCCGACTGGACACGCTGCCAGCTCCTCTATATCTGTTCGCCGGGCAATCCATCCGGCGCCGTCATGCCTCCCGACCTCCTGCGGCATCTGCTTGCGCTGGCCGATGAGCACGACTTCATCATCGCGGCCGATGAGTGCTATTCGGAACTATACCCGGACGAGAACGCGCCGCCGAAAGGCCTGCTGGAGATCTGCGCCGAGACCGGACGCGATGATTTTCGCCGTTGCCTCGTATTCCACAGCCTGTCCAAGCGCTCCAATGCACCGGGCCTGCGCTCGGGTTTCGTGGCCGGTGATGCCGGCATCATCCGGCGCTTCCTGCGCTATCGCACCTACCAGGGCTGTGCATTGCCCGAGCAGGTACAGGCAGCAAGCATCGCAGCCTGGAAGGATGAAACGCACGTGCGGGAGAATCGGCGGCTGTACCGGGAGAAGTTCGATCGGGTGCTGGACATTCTCGGCGACAGCCTTGATGTGCAACGGCCCCAGGCGGGTTTCTACCTGTGGCCGCGCACCCCGGGGTCGGATCAGGAGTTCGCGCGGGCGTTGTATGATCGCGAAAACGTCCGCGCACTGCCGGGAAGTTACCTGTCCCGTGAGGCCGGCGGCATCAACCCCGGCACAGGTCACCTGCGTATGGCGCTGGTAGCGGGGCTGGACGAATGCACGGATGCCGCCAGTCGCATCCGCCGGCTGCTGGAATATTACTGAGGCGCCGCACCGATCATCGCGTTCATGGAAAGGAGGAACAAATGCAGGAAATTCGGAGAGTTATTGAGCAAGCTTTTGAAAAACGTGCGGAAATAACGCCGCATACGGCTGCCCCGGAGATTCGTGACGCCGTTGAACAGGCCATGCGGTTGCTCGACAGCGGACAGGCGCGCGTGGCGGAGAAGACATCCGGCGAATGGGTGGTTAACCAGTGGCTGAAAATGGCCGTGCTGCTGTCCTTTCGCCTGCACGACAACCAGGTCATGCGCACCGGAGCGATCAACTACTACGACAAGGTGCCGCTCAAGTACACCGACTACAACAGCACGCAGTTTCGCGAAGGCGGCGTGCGGGTGGTGCCGCCGGCCACCGCGCGCCGCGGCTCCTACATTGCACCCGGCGCCGTACTCATGCCTTCTTATGTAAATATCGGCGCCTATGTGGATTCCGGCACCATGGTGGATACATGGGCCACCGTCGGGTCCTGCGCCCAGATCGGCAAGAACGTGCACCTGTCGGGCGGTGTTGGCATCGGCGGCGTGCTGGAGCCGCTGCAGGCGGGACCGGTGATCATCGAGGACAACTGCTTCATCGGCGCCCGATCCGAGGTGGTGGAAGGCGTGATCGTGGAAGAGGGAGCGGTGATATCCATGGGCGTATACATCGGCCAGAGCACCAAGATCTACAACCGCGAAACCGGCGAGGTGACGTATGGTCGGGTGCCCAGGGGAGCCGTGGTAGTACCGGGTAACCTGCCATCCAAAGATGGAAAGTACAGCCTTTACTGCGCCGTGATCATCAAGCAGGTCGATGAGAAGACCCGCAGCAAGGTCGGCATCAACGAACTGCTTCGGCCGTGACGCCCGCCGAAAGCTTCACGTTCCGCCGATTCCCGGTCAGGCACCGAATCCTACGGGAGTATCTCTCATGGCCACTCTATACGGCATCCGCAACTGCGACACCTGCCGCAGGTCCCGCGCCTTCCTCGATGGCGCGGGTGTCTCCTACGTATTCCATGACCTGCGCGAAGACGGCTTCCCCGACGGCTGCCCGGGCAGGTGGCTCGAGGCCGTGGGAGCGGACCGGCTGATCAACCGGCGCAGCACCAGTTGGCGGCGCCTCTCGGAGACCGATCGCAGTCGCCTGCGCGCCGAACCCGCGACCCTGCTCGGCGAATACCCGACACTGATCCGGCGGCCGCTGCTGGAAAGCGAGGACGGCACCGTCGTGGCGGGATTCAGCGAGACAGAGTATCGGCGGGCCCTGCACCTGGAGTAATGCGGTCATGACAGAGACAGGGACACTGGAACTTGCCAGCGAGCTGATCGCCCGACGGTCCGTCACCCCCGTGGATGCCGGTTGCCAGACGTTGCTGCGGGAACGCCTGGCGGCCAGTGGTTTCCGCGGCGAGGACATGCCGTTTTCGGAAGTCAGCAATCTCTGGAGTCGCCGGGGGGAAAACGCACCGCTGCTGGTATTCGCGGGCCACACGGACGTCGTGCCATCCGGGCCCGAGGATGCATGGGCATCGCCACCATTCCAGCCCACGGTGCGCAACGGCGTACTCTACGGGCGTGGGGCGGCGGACATGAAAGGCAGCATCGCCGCCTTCGTAACCGCGGCTGAACGCTTCGTCGCCGCACACCCCGACCACCGCGGTTCCATTGCGCTGCTGATCACCAGTGACGAGGAAGGACCCTCGGTCAACGGCACGGCCAGGGTCGTGGAGACGCTCCAGGCACGTGGCGAGCGGATCGACTGGTGCGTCGTGGGCGAGCCCAGCAGCGAATCCAGGGTTGCCGACACGATCAAGAACGGTCGCCGTGGCTCGCTCAACGGCCGCCTGCTGATCCGCGGCCAGCAAGGCCATGTGGCCTATCCGCACAGGGCGCGGAACCCCATACACGACCTGGCGCCGGCGCTGCTTGAACTGACCACGGCGCGGTGGGACAAGGGCAATGATAGCTTCCCCGCGACCACTTTCCAGATATCGAACGTCAACGCCGGCACCGGCGCCACCAATGTCATTCCGGGCACGGTGGAACTGCTGTTCAATTTCCGTTTTTCCACGGAAACGACGCCCGAGAATCTGCGCGCCAGCGTGGAACGAATCCTTCACCGCCACCACCTGGATTACGCACTGGATTGGACGCTGTCCGCCGTGCCCTTCCTGACCGAGGCGGGTGAACTGGTGGACGCCGCGCGTCGGGCCGTGCGCCGGGTGACCGGCAGGGAGACACGGCTATCGACATCCGGCGGCACGTCCGACGGCAGGTTCATCGCACCGACCGGCGCCCAGGTGGTGGAACTGGGCCCCGTGAATGCCAGCATCCATCAGATCGACGAGCACGTGGATATTGCCGCCCTGGAAACCCTGTCCGCGATCTACGAACGGATACTCGAAGAACTCCTGCTCTGACCGGCGGCGGGTGCGCCGACGGCGGCGCAGATCACATGCCGCCCCGGGTCCGCGGACCCGGTCTCGCACCATCCGCTGCGCGTGAAACCGGTCAGCGGGTCCATGCAGCAACACTGCAGGGGCTAACCGAGCACATTGCGCCCACGCGTCATCCGCCCTCCTCCCTGGCGAGCTCGGTCATTGATCCACGCATCGCCCTTTCCAGCACGTCCGCATCGAGATCCGTGTCCCGTCGAAGCTGCTCCCAGGCACAGCGTTCCCGCTCACTGATGGCCAATTCCAGTTCATGCCGCTCCCCGGTGTCGGTATCCACCAGAGCCAGCGTTGGCTTAGGACCGTTCTCTTCAAACCAGCGGGGGGAAAGCAGAACCCGGTTGATGAGGGCGTCCAGCGTCTCGGGCAGGACACCCGCCACCGGCTCTCCGAGCTCGTAACGACCACGGAACACCAGCTCACCGTCAGGATTCCAGCCCTCGGCATCACCGTGCGGCCGGCCCTCGCGCCAGCCGATCCTGAACCCGGGACTTCCGGTCGCGTAATATGCCTGCCAGTCGCCGTGCAGGCTCTGTTGCCGCAGTTCCACCACCGAGCGCGGACGCTCGGGACCCCACCACAGGCGCTCGACACCTACTGTTCCGTCGGTGACATGATCTCTCAGCAGGATATCCCCCGCCAGATACTGGAGAGGCCCGATGTCAGTACCGTCACGGTATCGGGTACGCACACGCACCGGTACGCGGGCATCGGTGGGGAAGCGGAGTTCCAGCATACCGGTGAATGCTTCGTATTCGGCCGACATCAGCCTTTCCGGCAACCCCGGGTCGGCCAGCAGTTCCTGTTCCGGCAGTTCCCATGCCAGGGAGCCGCCCACCTCCGGTTCCAGCAGAATCTCCACCTTGTCCGGTTCCGGGGGTTCCGGAGACGGCTCGGCGGAGTTGCCGTCCGGGTCACCACAGCCGGCGAGCAACAGCACCGCGAGAAAGAGCAGCCGGTGGCCGCAGCGGCCCGCATGGCGACCCCTCATGAACCTGAAACCCGACATCAATCGCAACTCCCGGTATTGTTCTGGTCGCTGCGGAATGCGCTGTCCTCGAGCACGGCCGCCGGCGCACCCTGCCGCAGCAGGCGGACGAAGGCCTGGCGCAGCGACCGTATGATCGCGGCACGCCCCGCCAGCCCCCGCGTTCGCGCGACTTCGTGCCATGGCCGCCCCTGCAGCACCCGCTGAACAAGCAGTTCGGACTCCTCGTCGGGAAGCCCCCCGTTTCCCGTTCCGCCACTCAATCCCCAGAGCGCCACGGGGCGCAGGGCATGCAGGCAAACCGCATACTCGCGCCGTCCGAGGGCAAATGCCGCCACCTCCAGCCATTTGTCCGTAGTCGGCGGTGATGGCTGCCGTTCGGCAAGCAGCGCGCGCGCGACGGCCACGTCCAGCTTCGCCAGCGGTTCGAGCAGTTGCACGGGGAAACTCTCGGCGTGGCGCATGAGTGCCTCTTTCACGACCGCGTCTGCGACCGTATCCAGGGGCCGGATCATGAGCACCGACTGGGTTCCGCTGGCCGAGTCACGCCTGCTGCCGACCCGAACGCTGTGCAGCCCGCATGCGCGCCAGAAGGCCAGCAGCGCTGGGGTCGCACCAAAGCTGGTTCCGATCACGGACATACCGTCCGCCGCGGCCCCGGTGACCGCGTGATCGATCAATGCGCGACCAATACCGCGACGGCGCAGTTGCGGATGCACGGCGATCCGCATGACCCGGGCACAGCGCAACAAGGGCGCGGTACGGACGCCGACATGGGCGGCCAGAGACTGAGGCAACAGGTGGCCGTGCGGGCGCCGCCGCCCCGTCCAGATGGCATCCGCGCTCCGTGGCCCGAACCCGCCCTCGTCCGCCACCAGTGCCGCACCCACAACCGCGTCATCGATCATGGCGGCATGAACGGCCAGCCGGGGACCTTCCAGCAGGTTGCGAAGGTCCAGGGGACGGGTCCGGTAATGGGCCTGGACAAGCAAACCGAAGAGCTGCCGCAGCCAGTCCTCCCGGTCCAGCAGCGCATCCTGGCCAATGCGGTGAACCACGGGCCGGGGCGTGATCGCCGACGGCTCCGCCACGATCGCCGGTTCCGCGTCCAGCAACAGCGCTTGAAAGGTGAAGCGCTCCACCGGGTCGTTCTCCGCCCAGCGGATTGGCGTCGTGAGGTGCAGCGCCCGCCACCCGGGAGTCAGGGTATCGAGGTGTTCACGGAAGCGCAGACTGAAGCCGCGGCCGGTTCCTTCGTAACCGTGAACCGTCGACGAGAAGACCACCCGTTTATAGGATCGCAGCAGCTCCGCCAGCATGGGCACCGGAATACCGGCCGCCTCGTCCACCAGCAACAGACCGGCCCGGGGCTGCTCCTCGAGCAGACGCCGGGGCGGGACATATCGCAGCTGCGCGGACGTCCCCGCATGTCGGACCACCGCTTCCACTGCCCGCTCGTCCGGGGCCGTCAGCACTACCTCAAGGGAGCGCCGTTGGGTCAGACGTGCGACTGCCAGCCCCAGTGCGGCGGACTTGCCCCGGCCGCGATCGGCGGTCAGCACCAGTGGTCGCCGTCGATGCCCCGTCACAACGCGGACAACGGCCTCCACCGCTTCCGCCTGGTCGGCCGTCAGACAGTCATCCGGAAGCGGAGCTCGCGCCGCCGCCGGTCGTCCCGGGTTGATGGCGGGCAAGGCAGTCCCCTGCTCGACAACAACCGCATCCGGGTCCGTATCCAGCACACCGGTCAGGCGCCGGATGAACCGTCCCGAGAGTTCCGACGGATCCGTCCCGTCGACGCTGATACGACACCGCTGTGGGTCCACGTACGCGGGCCAGGCCATCAATGGCGGCGTCACCAGTACCACCAGGCCGCCGGCACATACCGTCCCGGCGCCGGCGCCGAAGGCATCGGCATCGAAACCCGACCAGGCATCCATGACCAGCAGCTCGGACTCCGTCCCCAGCAACCGCAGCACCTCCTCCCCCCGCATGGGCGTTATGCCGTTCGGTGCATCGCTGCCGACCCAGAACACGGATTCCGCGGGTCTGTCCCGCGTGATGGCAGCGGCCGCGGCAAGCCCCCAGCCACGCTCTCCGGCGAGCACCAGCAGCCGCCGATGGGACGAGCGATCGGCGATCAGCGAGAGTTGTGCAGCGAACCCGGCTATGAGCCGTGGCTCGGTGGACTCAGTCACGATCGGAATCCCCGGGCCGGGTCGAAAGTTCAAGCCGGCGAAGCCGGGCGGAGGCATCCTTCGGGTCGACGCCGCACATGTCCGCGGCGGGACGCAGCGCGGAGCGAACCCGGGCGCGCGTCGGCTCGCCGAACAGCCTGCAGCGTAAACCGGCATCCAGTTGAACACACGGGACACCGGCCGCCTTGCCATCGGGCATACCGGGTATGGGAGAACTAATAGAGGGAACGACGCAGCATGCGCCGCATCCTGAACGGCAATTCATGGCAGTCCTGAAGCGCAAGCGCGTGAGCCATGCCCTATCCCCGCGCCGAGACAGGGTACAGACACCCGGGCGCCCGTACCAGCCCGCTTATCTCACCACCCTTCTACTACGCACGCCGATCTGCTCGCTGTGTCGGGGCGCACTCCCTGTAGCCGGCTCGACTTAGTGTCAGCCACGCCTTCGCCGTCTTCCGGCCGTGCCGCCTGTCACAGCGGCATCCCGACGCCCTCGCGACGAACGGCGGTGAGATATGCGGGCTAGACTTGAACAACCGGGGCAATGCCCTGATGTCCACACTGTACAGATCCAACTGATCGCTTGGTTGGTTGGGAGTGGTTAGCAGCCCCTCAGAGAGGTGAACCGTCACGCTCGACGCTAACTCGGTCCTGGCAGGAGCAAGGTGGGACGGGCGTTGCCCAGGTCCGTGACGAGGTTCGATGCTGCCCGGGACGGAACAAGAGCTCCCCGACAGCCCGGGCCCACGGCTAGACGAGAGGAGGAATAACAATGAACCGCTGGTCGATTGTCGCTGTTGTTGCCGCCGGACTGATGTTTGCGCATTCGGGCCTGCATGCCGAGGAGACGGAGGCGGAGCCGGAAGACCCGGAGCTGGAAATCGAGACCGAGGCAGAACCGGATGAGGATGAGGATATCCGGGTTGAGGAGGTCACGGTTTATGAAGTCCAGGTGCGCGGCCTTCCATCCGGTGGTCGGGCCTGGCTTGCCACACGGCCCATCCGGAACCTGGACAATGTGCGCCTGCAGAACATCGATATGAACCGCAGTCGACTTGTGATCCGGGTATCCGGCGAGCTGGACATGGACACGCTCGAGCAGGCGTTGCAGGAGTCCGGCCTCATGATGGTCTATATCACGGAGCGCGGAAGCTGAAGGCTTCGGAAGTCGGCCGCCCGGCCGCCCGGGCTCGAGTCCGGGCTGTCGGGGCGTACCGAGGCGGTCGTCGATCGCACCGCGTATGACCCCGATAACGGGCAGTTCCACCCGCGAGCGGCCGTGCTCCCCATTCACGCTGTAGTCTCCCCCTTTCTTGCTGCGTCTTGCCGCCGCGAGCAGCGCGTCGCGGCCACCGCGGATTAATGGAAACGGTCTCCATGCGCGGGATGAATCAGCCCGGTACGTACGGTAGAATCCTGCACCCTGCTCCACACTATCGTCACGGCACGGGAGCCGTGGCGAGCTTGTCCGAAACCGCGGAGGATACCCCATGACGCAGCGTGTCGACGTCGGTGGCCTGAAAGTCGCCAAAGAACTCCACGATCTGGTCGCCAACGAGATCGTTCCGGGCCTCGGTATCGAGGCTGACCACGTCTGGGGCGAACTGGGCAGACTGGTCCGTGATCTCGGCCCCCGCAACCGGTCGCTGCTCGAGAAACGCGACGCAATCCAGGCGCAGATTGACCGCTGGCATCTGGACCATCGCGGCAAACCGCATGTTCACTCCGCCTACAAGGCGTTTCTCGAAGAAATCGGATACCTCCTGCCGGAAGGCGACGCGTTCCGCGTGAGCACCAGCAACGTCGACGACGAAATCGCCGCCATCGCCGGCCCACAACTGGTGGTGCCAACCAGCAACGCGCGCTTCGCCCTCAACGCCGGCAACGCGCGCTGGGGCAGTCTCTATGACGCCCTCTACGGCACCGACCTCATTGCCGAGGACGGCGGACTCGAGAAAGGAACCAGCTACAACCCGAAACGCGGCGCCGAGGTGGTGCGGCGGGCCGCGGACATTCTCGATCAGGCGGCACCGCTGTCTGAAGGCGGTCACTCGGATGCCACCGGATACAGGGTTGTCGATGGCAGCCTGGTGGTGAGCGTACCCGGCGGTGAGACGGGGCTCCGGGATCCCGCCCAGTTCGTGGGTTACAACGGTGATGCACTTGCCCCCGACGCCATTCTGCTGCGTCGCCATGGCATGCACCTGGAAATCCAGATCGACAGGGACGATCCGATCGGCCGCGACCACGCCGCCGGTGTGAAGGACGTGCTGCTGGAATCCGCGGTCACGGCGATCATGGACTGCGAGGACTCCGTCGCCGCGGTCGATGCCGCGGACAAGACCCTGGTCTACCGCAACTGGCTCGGACTGATGAAGGGCGACCTCGAGGAAACGGTCAGCAAGGGCGGCAAGACGTTCACCCGCCGCCTGAACCCGGACCGCGAATACACCACCCCCGACGGCGACAGCCTGACCCTGCATGGCCGGGCGCTGATGCTGGTGCGCAACGTGGGACATCTCATGACCACGCCGGCGGTGCTGGATGCCGACGGCAACGAGATTCCCGAGGGCATGCTCGACGGCATGATCACGTCGCTGTGCGCGCTCCACGATCTCAAGGGTCTGGGCAGGTTCCGCAACTCCCGTACCGGCAGCGTCTATATCGTCAAGCCGAAGATGCACGGCCCCGAGGAAGTGGCCTTCGGCTGCGAGATGCTCGATCGCGTGGAAGACGCCCTGGGGCTGGCGCGGAACACCCTGAAGATCGGGGTCATGGACGAGGAACGCCGTACGACGGTAAACCTCAAGGAATGCCTGCGCGCCGCCCGCGAGCGGGTGATCTTCATCAATACCGGGTTTCTCGACCGTACCGGTGACGAGATACACACCTCCATGGAACTGGGTCCGTTCAAGCGCAAGGAGGCCATCAAGGGTGAACCCTGGATCAAGGCCTACGAGGACTGGAACGTCGACATCGGCCTGGAGTGCGGCCTCCAGGGGCACGCCCAGATCGGCAAGGGCATGTGGCCGAAGCCAGACAGGATGAAGGAGATGGTGGACACCAAGATCGGGCATCCCAGGGCCGGTGCCAACACCGCGTGGGTACCCTCCCCCACGGCCGCCACCCTCCATGCCATTCACTACCACCAGGTTGATGTCCATGCGGTACAGGAGGAACTCAGGAGTCGGGAGCGGGCGAGTCTCGACGACATCCTCACCATACCGGTGGAGACCAGCCCGAACTGGTCCGCGGATGAGATCCAGCAGGAACTGGACAACAATGCCCAGGGCATCCTCGGCTACGTGGTGCGCTGGGTCGACCAGGGTGTGGGCTGCTCGAAGGTCCCCGATATCAATGATGTGGGTCTTATGGAAGACCGGGCCACCCTGCGCATCTCCAGCCAGCATATCGCCAACTGGCTGCATCACGGGATCGCCAGCGAGGAGCAGGTGATGGAGACCATGAAACGCATGGCGGAGGTGGTGGACCGTCAGAATGCCGGCGACCCCGACTACCGCAACATGGCGCCTGACTTCGACAGCAGCGTGGCCTTCCAGGCTGCCTGCGACCTCGTGTTCAAGGGTCGCGAACAGCCCAATGGCTACACCGAACCGGTGCTGCACCGGCGCCGGCAGGAAGCCAAGGCAAGACACGGATAGGGGCATTCGGGCCTGATCGGAAGCCCGGCGCCCACCGGAGTTTTCCTATCCGCGACAAACCGGCCGGCGGTTTGTGATGCCGCCGGCGCTGCGCCAATATGCGGGCAACAGACGCGCAGCATACAGGAGCCATGGCCATGATCGCGGTGATCTTCGAGGTTTATCCCAAGCCCGAGCACAGGCAGCAGTATCTGGATATTGCCGCCCGCCTGCGTCCCTTGCTGGACGACATGGATGGCTTCATTTCAATAGAACGCTTCGAGAGCCTGACGGAACCGGGGAAGATACTGTCCCTGTCATTCTGGCAGGACGAAGCGGCAATCTCCCGCTGGCGTGAACTCGCGGAGCACCGCACGGCCCAGAGCATGGGACGCGAACAGGTGTTTGCCGATTACCGTCTCAGGGTCGCCGGCATCATCAGGGACTACGGCATGCATGATCGCACCCAGGCGCCCGCGGACAGCCGCGCGCTGCACGGTTGAGTGCGCGGAACCGGAAGTCGGCAAGTCTGGCATCCCGCCGCACGGCAGGGACGGCCTCGGACAGCGCCGCAGACCGGCCGCTCCGTGGCAGCACGGATTTCGGTACGGCGCCGGCAATGACCTTGTATTACCATCCATAGAAGAGGCGGACTTCGTTCGTGCATGCGTACGTACAGGTCCGCCCTGACCGGAGGGAGGCTTGCCATGCTTCGGCGGCCGACGCGTGCCCCGTGCCCCGAAATTGATCCAAATCAAAAGCCGAACCATTCGACTCTCCGATAATTCGCGCCGAAACGTATTTTTCCAAACCCGCTCACCTGTAAGACGGATCCGAATCCATGGACTCAGCAATCAAGTACAACGAAAACGTGGTGCGTCAGTTCGCGCTGATGACGGTCGTCTGGGGTGTCGTCGGCATGGCCGTCGGCGTGCTGATTGCCGCACAGCTCATCTGGCCGGCGCTGAACTTCGACGTGCCCTGGCTCAGCTATGGCCGGCTCAGGCCCCTGCACACCAATGCGGTGATCTTCGCCTTCGGCGGCAGTGCCCTGTTCGCAACCTCGTACTGGGTGGTACAGCGCACCTGTCACACCCCGCTGTTCCTGCCGCGGCTTGCCTCGTTCACCTTCTGGGGCTGGCAGACCGTGATCGTGCTGGCAGCGATCACCCTGCCGCTGGGCATCACCCAGAGCAAGGAATATGCGGAGCTGGAATGGCCCATTGCCGTACTCATCGCGGTGGTCTGGATTTCGTACGCGATCGTGTTCTTCGGCACCATCGTCAAACGCAATGTCAAGCATATCTACGTGGCCAACTGGTTCTATGGCGCGTTCATCATCACCATCGCGGTGCTGCACATCGTCAACAACCTGGCCATTCCGGTATCCCTGACCAAGTCCTATCCGGTGTACGCCGGCGCCGTGGACGCCATGGTGCAGTGGTGGTATGGACACAACGCGGTGGGATTCTTCCTGACTGCCGGCTTCCTGGGGATGATGTACTACTTCATCCCCAAGCAGGCCAACCGGCCGATCTACTCCTACCGGCTGTCCATCGTTCACTTCTGGGCACTGATCTCCACCTACATGTGGGCAGGCCCCCACCACTTGCATTACACCGCGCTGCCGGAGTGGGCACAGTCCCTGGGCATGGTGTTTTCCCTGATCCTGCTGGCGCCAAGCTGGGGCGGCATGATCAACGGCATCATGACCCTCTCGGGTGCCTGGCATAAGCTGCGCACGGATCCGATTCTGAAGTTCCTGATCGTGTCGCTGTCCTTCTATGGCATGGCCACATTCGAAGGGCCGATGATGTCGATCAAGACCGTCAACGCGCTGTCCCACTACACGGACTGGACTATCGGCCACGTACACGCCGGGGCGCTTGGCTGGGTCGCCTTCATCACGTTCGGCGCCATCTATGCGCTGATCCCGAAACTGTATGGCCGTGAAGTCATGCACAGCGTCAAGGCCATCGAGCTGCACTTCTGGATTGCCACCATCGGCGTGGTGCTCTACATCGCCGCGATGTGGATAGCCGGCGTAATGCAGGGGCTGATGTGGCGGGCCGTGAACCCGGACGGCACGCTCACCTACACCTTCATCGAATCGCTGGTGGCTACCTATCCGTACTACATGGTGCGGCTGCTGGGCGGCATCCTGTTCCTGATCGGAATGCTCATCATGGCCTGGAACGTGTGGATGACCACCCGGCCGGTCAAGGCCGGCGAGACCGTGACCGCGGCACAGGAGGCCTGAACATGAATCATTCCGTTATCGAGAAGAATATCGGCCTGATGGCGGTCCTGATTGCGGTGGTGATCAGCGTGGCGGGTCTGGTGCAGATCGTGCCGATGCTGTTCCTGAGCGAAACCACGGAACCCATGGAGGGGGTCGAGCCCTACCCCCCGCTGGAGTTTGCCGGACGCGATATCTACGTGCGGGAAGGATGCTACAACTGCCACTCGCAGATGATCCGTCCTTTCCGCGCCGAAACCGAGCGCTACGGGCACTACTCGGTGGCCGGGGAATTCGTCTATGACCGACCGTTCCAGTGGGGTTCCAAACGCACCGGCCCTGACCTGGCCCGGGTAGGCGGTCGCTACACCGATCTCTGGCACGAGATCCACATGCTGAATCCGCGGGACGTGGTGCCGGAATCCAACATGCCGGCCTACCCCTGGCTGGCCGAGCGCACCCTGGACGGAGATTCCGTGGCAAGGCGAATGCGGGCGCAGCGGCGCTGGCTCAACGTGCCCTACACCGATGAGCAACTGGAGGAAGCCGCGGAACTGGTGGATGGCAAGACGGAGATGGAAGCCATCATCGCCTACCTCCAATCCCTGGGCACGGCGATCGAGCGCAATCGCTAGAGAGGCAGATTCACATGGATATCAACACTTTTTACGGACTGATCACGCTGGTGCTGATGATCATCTTCGTGGCAATCGTTTTCTGGGCATACAGCAGCAAGCGCAAGGAAAGCTTCGACGAAGCGGCCCGCCTGCCGCTGGAGGAAAACCGCGAACATTCCGGACACGACCGGCGCGAGGACAAGGGACATGAGTAGCTTCTGGAGCTGGTATATAGCCATCATCTCGCTGGCGAATATTCTCGCCTGCGTCTGGCTGATCCGCTGGACGGCGAAGAAACGCCCGGGCGAGGCCGCGGAGCACGAAACCACAGGTCACGAGTGGGACGGCTTGCGGGAGTACAACAACCCGATGCCCCGCTGGTGGTTGTGGCTGTTCTACATCTCGATCGTCTTCGGCCTGATCTACCTGGTCCTGTACCCGGGACTGGGCAACTTCCAGGGCGTGCTCGGATGGTCCCAGTACAGCGCCTGGGAGGACGAGGTGGAACGCGTCGAGGAACAGGTATCCCCGCTGTTCGCGAGCTATGCGGAAATGCCGATCCCGGAACTGGCGGAAAATGATGAGGCCATGCAGACCGGGCGGCGGCTGTTCGGCAACAACTGCGCGGTCTGTCACGGCGCCGATGGCGGCGGACGACCCGGCTTTCCCAATATCGCCAACAACGTCTGGCAATGGGGTGGCGAACCCGACGAGATCCGCAAGTCCGTTATGGATGGCCGTCAGGCGGTCATGCCGCCCATGGGCGCCGCCCTTGGCGAGGACGGTGTCGAGGAGGTGGCTGCCTACGTCTTCAGCCTCAGCGGACGTGATGCACCGGAAGACCTGGTAAGCCGCGGTGCCGAGCGGTTCGCGGCGCAGTGCGCCGCCTGTCATGGCCCGGACGGCCAAGGCAACAAGGCGCTCGGGGCGCCCAATCTCACCGACGACAACTGGACCTATGGCGGCGGGCTGGAGGCGATCAAGACCTCGATCCGCGACGGCCGTCGCGGCCGCATGCCCGCCCAGAAAGAGCTGCTGGGCGAAGATCGCGTTCACGTGCTGGCCGCCTACGTCTACAGCCTTTCCGCGCATGAACGGGAACAGGAGGCGGGATCCGATGACTAAGAAACGCCTCCTCCGAAGCGTGGGGGGCACGCTCTGGCCATCGTTTCTGACGGCGGCGTTCGCCTCCGTGGTGTTTTTCGCCAACATCGATCCGGAGACGCTGCATATGCAAACCCTGCCGGACTGGCGGATCAGCCGCATGACGGGCTATGCCATCGGCTTTTTCATGTTCTGGGGTGTGGGACTGGCGTCCAGCATCATCACGTTCGTGCTCACGGACGGCGGCCCACGGGAGTCGACATGACACGACCGGAAATGCCGGCGGAAGACGCCGGCATGTATGTTGCCCGGGAAAAGATTCATCCGCGCGAGGTCAAGGGCAGGTTCCAGAACCTGCGCAACCTGGCGGTAATCGTGCTGCTCGGCATCTTCTACGGACTTCCCTGGGTGCAATGGGACGGGCGTCAGGCAGTCCTGTTCGATCTGCCGGTACGCCAGTTCCATATCTTCGGTCTGACTTTCTGGCCACAGGACTTCCTGTATCTGGCGCTGCTGCTGATCATCGCCGCCCTGACCCTGTTCTTCTTCACCGCGCTCGCAGGCCGGCTCTGGTGCGGCTATGCCTGCCCGCAGACCGTGTGGACCGAAGCATTCATCTGGATGGAGCGCTGGACCGAGGGCAACCGCCAGAAACGCATCAAGCTGGACAAGTCGCCCTGGAACCGGGAGAAGGTCGTTCGACGAGGCAGCAAGCATCTGCTGTGGGTGCTTTTTGCCCTGTTCACCGGGGTCACATTCGTCGGCTACTTCACGCCCATCACCGAGCTGGTCGGGAGGGCCGTCAGCCTCGATCTGGGACCGTGGGAAACCTTCTGGCTGCTGTTCTACGGCTTTGCCACCTGGGGCAATGCCGGATTCCTGCGCGAGCAGGTCTGCATTTACATGTGTCCCTACGCACGCTTCCAGAGCGCCATGTTCGACCGCAACACGCTGATCATCTCCTACGACGAGAAGCGCGGCGAACCGCGTGGCGGGCGGCCCCGCGGGGTGGAGCCCCGGAAACGCGGGCTTGGCGACTGTATCGACTGCAATCTCTGCGTCCAGGCCTGCCCCACCGGGATCGATATCCGGGAGGGACTGCAGTACGAGTGCATTGCCTGCGCGGCGTGCATCGATGCCTGCGACAGCGTCATGGACAAGATGAACTATCCGCGGGGGCTGATCCGCTACTCCACCGAAAACGCCATGGAGGGCAAGAAGGTCCGGACCCTGAGGCCGCGGGTACTGGTCTACGGTTTTCTTCTGCTGGCGCTCATCACCGGAGTTCTGGTCAGCCTCACCCAGCGCACGCCGCTGGCGGTTGAAGTGCTGGCCGACCGCAACGTCATATACCGCGAGGTGGACTGGGAAACCATAGAGAATGTCTACACGGTGCGCATCCTGAACAAGGATCGCGTCAGCCACGCGTACACGCTGACGGTTGAGGGCCTGCCCGGTATCGAGGTCATTACGCGCTCGGAACAGATTCGCGTCGGACCGGGCAGCACCGCCAGCGAGGTGGCCCGGGTCCGGGTCCCACGGGACGCCGTGGAGGGAGTGGGCAATCCGTTTCGCCTGATCATGCAGTCGGTGGATGACCCGAGCATCCGCACCGTAAACAACGCGCGGTTCAACGCGCCCTCTGAATGAGGTTCATGTCCGTGAGCGGGTTGAAGTCCAGGAAGTTACCCGGAACCGGCAGAGCCGCCTCACGGCGACCGTGCACTGAAAGGAGTCCCTTGCGATGAACGATGAACAGACTGGGCCCTGGTACCGTCAATTCTGGTTCTGGTTCGTTATGGCTCCACCCATGGCCTCCATCGTTGTGGGCCTGAGCCTGGTTGGCATAGCCATAACACACGGTGACAGCCTCGTTGCGGACGACTACTCGCAGGCCGGACGTGCGCTGCACAAGAGTCTTGAGCGCGAACGCGCAGCGGCGGAACTGGGTCTGGACGGCACCATGATAGTGGACCGCGAAGCGGGCGTGGTAACCATCCACCTGCAGGGGCTGGAAGAAATGCCGGAACGCCTGCAACTCCTGCTTGCGCATCCGACCCACGCGGAGCGGGACGTGGACCTGGAACTGGAGCGTAACAGCGCCGGGCTGTACCGGGCGAGCGCGCGCCGCCCGGTGGACGGCCGCCACTACATTCGCCTCCAGCCCGATGACGGCGGCTGGTTGCTGGCCGCGGAACTTGGCGGGACCGACGCCGAAATGTCACTGGCGCCTCGCAACCGGAACGCCGAATGACACAGGCCTGCAGCTGCTTTCATTGCGGTGAACCAGTCCCGCCGGACCTCGGGCTTGCGGTCACTGTCGACGGTGAACCGCGCCCGGTCTGCTGTGTTGGCTGCCACGCCGTCGCCAGCACCATTATCGGTGCCGGCCTCGATGCCTTTTACCAGTTCCGGCCCGAACCCGCCGGCCGTCCGGAAGAAACACCGGAGTACGATCCGGGGCGTTACGCAAGCTTCGACGAACCACGCGTTCAGAGGGACTTTGTCTACCGCAACGAGGGCGGTCCATGCGAGGCCACCCTGCTGGTGGACGGACTCTATTGCGCCGCCTGCGGCTGGCTGATCGAACGCAGCCTCGCCGATGCGCCCGGCGTTGATGAAGTGCGCGTCAACCCGGCCACCGGCCGCGCACTGTTACGCTGGGATCCGGCCAGAGTGCAGCTGAGCCGTTTGATGGCCCACATGGGCAGACTCGGCTACAAGCCGCACCCGGTGTTGCCCGAAGCCGCTGATTCCCAGGCGATGAAGGAGCGGCGCGGTGCCCTGCGCCGCCTCATCGTGGCCGGCCTGGGCATGATGCAGGCCATGATGTTCGCTGTCGCGCTGTATTTCGGCCAGTACTACGGCATGGACCCGTCCCATGAGCAGTTCCTGCGGCTGGTCAGCCTGCTGGTGGCCACGCCGGTGGTCCTCTACGCGGGACTGCCGATATTCCTCGGTGCCGTCCGTGACTTGAGCAACCTGCGTCCGGGAATGGATGTTCCGGTGGCGCTCGCAATAGGTACGGGCTACGGCGCCAGCGTCTGGGTCACCTTCATGGGTGGACCGGAAATCTATTTCGACTCGATCACCATGTTCACGTTCTTCCTGCTGATTGCCCGGTACGTGGAAATGGGGGCCCGCCATCGCGCCAATGCCACCACCGACGCACTGTCGCGGCTGGTGCCTGCAACCGCGATACGGCTACGGGATGACGGCTACGAGGAGGAAGTTCCGTCACGCGACCTGCGGGTCGGCGATCGCGTTCTGGTGCGCCCCGGCGCCACCATCCCCGCCGACGGCGTTGTACTGCGCGGGCGCAGCAGCGTGGATGAATCCATGCTCACGGGCGAGTCGGATCCATGCAGACGGAGTGTGGGAAACCGGGTGGTGGGGGGCAGCGTCAACATTCACGACAGCCTTGAAATTCGCATCGAGCAGGTCGGTCAGGACACCATGGTCTCCCATATCGGCCGCCTCCTGCGCCGGGCCCAGTCGCAGCGTCCCTCGCTCGCGCGGCTTGCCGATACCGTCGGTCGCTGGTTCGTCACCGTGGTGCTGATCGCCGCGGCAACCGTGTTCGCCGTCTGGTGGCATGTGGATCCGGCCATGGCCTTTCCGGTCACACTGGCCATGCTGGTGGCCACCTGCCCCTGCGCCCTGTCGCTGGCCACGCCAACGGCGCTGGCCGCCGGCACCAACCGGCTCGCCGGAGACGGTCTTCTTGTCACCCGCGCCGACGCCGTGGAGACGCTGGCCCGGGTCAACCACATGGTGTTCGACAAGACCGGCACGCTCACGGAGGGTCGCCTGAGCGTCGTCGAGACTCAGGTTCTGGATTCGCTGACCAAGTCCCGGGCGCGTGAGATTGCCGCCGCCCTGGAACACCATTCCGAACATCCCATTGCCCGCGCCTTCAGGCAGCAGCCCGCGGTCGCGCCCGCCGAGAACGCGGCGGTCATCCGTGGCGCCGGCATTGAGGGCGAGGTTGACGATCGTTGCTATCGGATCGGACGCCCCGACTGGGTGGCGGAACTCTCGGGCAACGCTCCCGATCCGCGCTTCAGCGAAGGCGCATGGATCCTGCTCGGTGACAGCGCCAGCCTGCTCGCCGCATTCCGGGTCGCCGATCAGTTGCGACCCGAGGCTGCGGCAAGCATCGCCGCCCTGCAGGCACGGGGTATTTCGGTTGAAATCGCCAGCGGTGATGCGCCCGGACCGGTGGCGGATGCCGCAAAGCGGCTTGGAATAAGCGCCTGGCGCGCGCGCATGTCTCCCGAAGACAAGCTGGCCCGCCTGCAGGATCTGCAGGCGGACAACGCCGTCGTGCTGATGGTGGGGGACGGAATCAATGACGCACCGGTGCTCGCCGGCGCCAATGTGTCCGCCGCCCTGAATGAAGGGACCGCACTGGCGCAGACCAGCGCCGGCATGATCCTGCTCGGCGGCCGGCTGGATCGCATCACTACCGGCTTGGGCACAGCGCGGCGCACCCTGCGTGTCATCCGTCAGAATCTCGCCATGTCCGCGTGTTACAACGCCAGCATGCTGCCATTGGCGGCCGCGGGCCTGGTTCCACCTTGGCTCGCCGCCATCGGGATGACGCTGAGTTCGCTGGTGGTCGTGCTCAACGCGCGCCGCCTCAACCGCAGGGGCCGGGGAAAGATCACCGGCCCTGGGGCGCAACACGTCCCGGGATCCGGAAAACCCGTGGAGGGAGGTTCGACCGCATGAACATCATCTTCGTCTCCATACCCATCAGCCTGCTGCTGCTGGCGATCGCCATCTGGGCCTTTTTCTGGGCGGTCCGCAGTGGCCAGTACGACGATCTTGACTCACCCGCCTACTCGATCCTGCTGGACGAGGAAACCGACCGCAGGAAGCGGCAGCGGGATGAAACCGGTGTGGAGCGGAACGAGGATTGACCCCGGAAATCACGTTAATGGCCGCTTTCGCCATCGGGCTGGCGGGGAGTCCTCATTGTCTGGGTATGTGCGGAGGCATTGCAGGCAGCCTCGGAGTCGCCACCGTGCCGGGCAGGCGACCTGTTCGCGGCCTCTACGCGCTGTGCTACAACCTGGGACGGCTGGGCAGCTATGCCCTGATGGGCGCGGTGTTCGCGCTGCTGGTCGCGCTCCTGGGCATTGGTATTTCCCGTCC
>SLSJ01000264.1 GCA_007130525.1 Ectothiorhodospiraceae bacterium
CGGCACGGAGGCCAGCGCGAGGACATGGGATGCGCCCCAGCGCGACAGCGGCAGCTCCAGCAGGTCACGGAAGGTGCCGACGATGGGATGACTGGCCCAGCGCGGCTGGTCGGACAGCGACGAGGGAATGTGCCGGCGGCCTTCGGCGGCGCCGAACACGCTGCGTATCGCCGGGGCATGGGCCGCCGGATCCGGCATCATCACCACGATGTCGCGCGGTTCCAGGCCGGGGTCCCGTGCCAGCAGATCCAGCAACTGGTCGTGCAGCACCTGAACCTCGCGCAGCGGGCCGTGGCAGGCATGCACCTGGAGCGAAACGTCGTCGCCGTCCATGCCGCGCCCGTCCGGCGTCGCATCCAGCCCGATGATACCGCTCTGGATACGCTTGAGCAGGGTGCCGTCGCCGGGAGGCGCGTAGGCCATGGCTTCGCCGAGTTCCGGCTCCTGGATGGCGGAGAGTTCCTGCGAATACAGCAGGCGGATGAAGTCGCGCGCGGGTCGCCCCAGCGAGGCAAGCAGCGGATGACCGGATTCCACCGCCAGTTCTTCCGGCAAGTCCCCATCCCCCGTATCGACGTCGAGCGACAGCCGCCCTGCGGTGACGTCGCCCCAGTAGCCATCGGACGGGTTGGGCAGAAGCATGTGCACGTCACGGGACTGCCCCAGGGCATAGAAGACGCGCAGGTAGTCCGGCGGCAGGTCGGCGACGCCAAAGCAGTACAGCGGAAGGGGCTGTGTATGTGCATCGCCGCGGAGCAGTCTGTCGATGAGTGTACGCAGCACGCGCACCCGGTGATCGGGCCCCAGTTCCTCCGTTATCCGAAGCCAGACGGCCGATTGCCAGCCAGCGGCGGGCGAGTCGGCATCCACCCGCCCGGCATCCCACCGCAACAGCATGTCGCCACGGTACACCTGGTACTGATCGAACACGTCGGCAAGCCGTTCGGAAAGCTGCAGTCGATGAACGTCGACCGGCTCGGCGGCCAGGTAACGCGCCACGGCGGGTTGGTTCCGTGCGATATCCGGCAACAGCCGGTACAGGTGCCAGCACAGGCTGTCACGGGAGTAGTCACTGGCATCGGCCAGGTCGGGCTGACTTGCGACGAGTTCGTTCCAGATGAAACTCGCCGGCAGGGGAAAGCGGATGTTGGCGGCGACGCCGGCGTTCTCGGCCAGCCGGCACTGCAGCCAGCGCTCCATGCCCCGATTCGGCACGATCACCTGCTCCGGCACCAGTGGCGAAGACCCGCGGCCGCGTTCCAGCAGCACCGCCAGAAGCTCCACCAGCCGCTCGCAGTCGTGATGATGGTAGAGATAGAACATGCGCGCCGATGCCTGCAATCAAGGGATGGCGGCGACTGCCGTCGGCGCCATGCATTGCCCGTGCCCCGCCGGCAGCGGGGGACGGTTTTATTGTTACGCTGTTTTCACATCCGGCCGGCCCAGCGCGTGTTTTTCCACGCGGCGGATTTCGTCCCGCAGCCGGCCGGCCTCCTCGAATTCCAGGTTGCGGGCATGGGCGTACATCTGCTGTTCCAGTTCCTTGATGCGCCGCACTGCCTGCGCCGGAGTCAGGGCGGCGTACCTGCCCGCCTCTTCGGCAACACGCCGGTCGCGTGCGGCGGCGGCGCCGGGTCCGGGTACTCCGCCACGCTCCATGACGTCGGCCACCGCCTTGCGGATGCCCTGGGGCGTGATGCCATGTTGCGCATTGTGCGCAAGCTGCTTCTCGCGCCGACGTTCTGTTTCGTCAATGGCCATGCGCATGGAATTGGTAACCTCGTCGGCATAGAGAATGGCCTTGCCATTGAGGTTTCGGGCGGCACGACCAATGGTCTGTATCAGCGAGCGTCCGGAACGCAGAAAGCCTTCCTTGTCAGCATCCAGGATCGCCACCAGGGAGACTTCGGGTATATCGAGGCCCTCCCGAAGCAGGTTGATCCCCACCAGCACATCGAACTCGCCGAGCCGCAGATCGCGGATGATTTCCATGCGCTCCACGGTGTCGATGTCCGAGTGCAGGTAACGCACGCGCACGCCGTTCTCGGACAGGTACTCGGTCAGATCCTCGGCCATGCGCTTGGTGAGCGTGGTGACGAGCACCCGCTCGCCCCGGGATACCCGGTCGTTGGCCTCGGAGAGCAGATCGTCCACCTGGGTCGAGGCGGGCCGCAACTCCACCTCCGGATCCACAAGACCGGTGGGACGCACCACCTGCTCCACCACGGCTGAGGAATGTTCCTCCTCGTAGGGCCCCGGCGTCGCCGACACGAAGATCATCTGCGGCGCGATGGTTTCCCACTCGTCGAAGCGCAGCGGCCGATTATCCAGCGCCGAGGGCAGACGGAATCCATACTCGACAAGGGTTTCCTTGCGTGCCCGGTCACCCCGGTACATGCCACCGATCTGCGGCACCGTCACGTGCGACTCGTCGATGAAAAGCAGGCAGTCGGGAGGCAGGTAATCGAACAGCGTCGGCGGCGGCTCCCCGGCCTTGCGGCCGGACAGGTAACGCGAGTAGTTCTCGATGCCACTGCAGTACCCCAGTTCCTGCATCATCTCGATATCGAAGCGGGTGCGCTGCTCCAGCCGCTGGGCCTCCACTAGCTTGCCGGCATTGCGCATCTCCTCCAGGCGCTCCCGCAACTCCTCCTTGATCGCCTCGATGGCCTCGACAATGGTTACCCTGGGGGTGACATAGTGGCTCTTGGGATAAATGGTGAGCCGCGGCACGGTGCGCAGCACCTCGCCGGTCAGCGGGTCGAAGTAGCTCAGCGCCTCGATCTCGTCATCGAACAGCTCCACGCGCACCGCCTCGCTGTCGGATTCCGCCGGAAATATGTCGATCACCTCGCCGCGCACGCGGTAGGTGCCGCGCTTGAGTTCCATGTCGTTGCGGGTGTACTGCAACTCGGCCAGCCGACGCAGTATGTGCCGCTGGTCGATGATGTCACCGCGAACCAGGTGCAGCACCATGCTGAGATAGGCGCGGGGATCGCCCAGGCCGTAGATGGACGACACCGACGCCACCAGTATCGTGTCCCGGCGTTCGATCAGGGCCTTGGTGGCGGACAGCCGCATCTGCTCGATGTGTTCGTTCACGGAGGCGTCCTTCTCGATGAAGGTATCCGAGGACGGCACATAGGCTTCCGGCTGATAGTAGTCGTAATAGGAAACGAAATACTCGACGGCATTGTCGGGGAAGAACTCCCGCATCTCGCCGTAGAGCTGTGCGGCCAGCGTCTTGTTTGGCGCCATGATCAGGGCGGGGCGTTGCAGACGCTGGATGATGTTGGCCATGGTGAAGGTCTTGCCCGAACCCGTGACGCCAAGCAGGGTCTGGTGGCGTCGCCCCGCAAGCAGCCCCTCGGTGAGGGACACGATGGCCTGCGGCTGGTCGCCTGCGGGCTCGTAGGCCGACTTCATGTTCAGGCGCTTGCCCATGAAATTTTATACCCGTTGCGAATTACACTATGATGTGCCGCGCATTTTTCCCCGGATCCACCGCCTTCGAGCCAGATCCCTAGGCGGCAGGATCTCCATGCATCCCGAATACTGGAGACACCATCTTGGACATCAAGCTCGCTAACCGGGTCCAACGCGTAAAGCCCTCGCCGACGCTGGCCGTTACGGCCAGGGCCGCCGAACTGCGCGCTGCCGGCAAGGACATCATCGGACTGGGCGCCGGTGAACCGGACTTCGATACGCCGGAGCATATCAAGGAAGCGGCCATCGAAGCGATTCGCGCCGGCATGACCAAGTACACGCCTGTCGACGGCACACCGGAACTGAAGAAGGCCGTCCAGGCCAAGTACCGCAACGAGAACGGGCTCGACTACGAACTGAACCAGATCCTGGTTTCGTCGGGGGCCAAGCACAGCATCTACAACCTGATGTGCGCTCTGCTCAACCCGGGCGACGAAGTGGTGATTCCGGCCCCTTACTGGGTGTCGTATCCGGACATGGCCCTGCTCTGCGAAGCCGTGCCCGTAATCGTCGAAGCCGACCAGGGCCAGCGCTTCAAGGTCACCCCCCACCAACTGGACGCGGCGCTCACCGAGAACACCAGCCTGGTGGTGCTCAACAGCCCGTCCAACCCCACGGGCGTCGGCTACAGAAAGGCCGAGCTTCAGGCGCTTGGCGAGGTGCTGCTCAGCTATCCCGAGGTGGTGGTGATCACCGATGACATCTACGAGCACATTCTCTGGTCGGATGAGCCCTTCAGCAACATCGTCAACGCCTGCCCACAACTCAAGGAGCGCACGGTCGTGATCAACGGCGTCTCGAAGGCGTACTCCATGACCGGCTGGCGCATCGGCTACGCAGCAGGTCCGGCGACGCTGATCGGCGCCATGAAGAAGATCCAGTCGCAGAGCACCTCCAACCCCACGTCCATCGCCCAGGCGGCGGCGGTGGCGGCACTCACGGGAGATCAGGGGTGTATCCAGCCCATGCTGAAGGCCTTCCGCGAGCGGCACGATTTCGTGGTCCAGGCGCTGAATGCCATGCCGGGCGTGGAATGCCTGAAATGCGACGGCACCTTCTACTGTTTCCCGAACATCGCGGGCGCCATGAAGAAACTGGGAATCAAGGACGACGTGGCCTTTGCCGAGCACCTCATCAACGAGGCCGGCGTAGCCCTGGTTCCGGGATCCGCGTTCGGCCTCCAGGGACATGCGCGAATCTCCTATGCCACCAGCATGGAGAACCTGGAACGGGCCATGGAGCGGATCGCGAAAGCCGTGAGCTGAACCAGACCCCGGGAAGTGGCGCTCGCCGCCGCCCCGCCCGGTTGACGGCCCCGGCCCGTTCGGTAGAATAGCGCGTCTCCAGTCCCCGGTAGCTCAGTTGGTAGAGCAAGTGACTGTTAATCACTGGGTCGGCGGTTCGAGCCCGTCCCGGGGAGCCA
>SLSJ01000145.1 GCA_007130525.1 Ectothiorhodospiraceae bacterium
CGGGGGGCACGGACCGGAAGACGGCGAAGGCGTAGCTGACACTACGTCGAGCCGGCTGCAGGGAGTACGCCCCGTCACAGCGAGCAGATCGGCGTCCGCAGTAGAAGGGCGGTGAGATATGCGGGCTGGTTGTGAGGCCGGTGCCTGCAGCGGGATCAGGGGGGCAACTTGCCGGCGCATCGTGATTCGGGACTGCACAGGTGCCGAGGCGCTGCCTTGAAGAGCCCGGGGTTGTGGCCCAGAATGACGTCGCACCCGTTACCACGCTCGATCTTCGCGCCGATTCCCGGGTACCGGCCCCGCTCCATCATGACGACCGCTTCAGGACGGTTATACTGTGCCGGTGGAACCCCCTGAATAGACGCCGCGGCCGGGCCGAATCCCGCCGACCGTTGCGACCGTTCGGCAAACGGGAAAGGCCGGACCAAAAGTCCCGCCCGTCGTGACTCGATAAAGATAAGGAGGACGCATGACCGGACAAATCAATTACCCCAGTGGCGGCGAGAAGCTCTCGGTCAAGGATGGCAAGCTCCACGTCCCCGACAATCCTATCCTCGGTTATGTTGAAGGCGACGGCATCGGCCCGGACATCACCAGCGCTTCGATGCGGGTCTGGGATGCAGCTGTTGAAAAGGCCTACGGCGGCAAGCGCAAGATCCACTGGGCGGAGCTGTACATGGGTGAGAAGGCCGCCGGGCTCTATGACGGCAACTACTTTCCCGAAGAGACCAAGGCCGCACTGCGGGATCTGCTGGTTTCCATCAAGGGGCCGCTTACCACCCCGGTGGGCGGAGGCTTCCGCTCCCTGAACGTATCCTTGCGACAGGATCTGGACCTCTATGCATGCGTGCGTCCGGTGCGGCATTACGCCGGCGTGCCATCGCCGCTCAAGCGGCCGGAAGACGTCGACGTGGTCATTTTCCGCGAGAACACGGAAGACGTGTATGCCGGCATCGAGTATCAGTCCGGATCGGAGAGCAACCGGAAGCTGGCCGACTTCCTCCGCAACGAGATGGGTGCGAACTTCTTCCAGGAAGCCGGCCTCGGGGTCAAGCCGATCTCCGAATTCGGCAGCAAGCGTCTGGTCAGGAAGGCTATCCAGTACGCCATCGACAACAATCGCGAGAGCGTCACCCTCGTCCACAAGGGCAACATCATGAAGTTCACCGAGGGTGCCTTCCGCACATGGGGCTATGAGTTGGCCCGCGAGGAATTCCACGAGCAGACCATCACGGAGGAGGAACTCTACAGCATCTACGGCGGCAAACGCCCGGACGGCAAGGTGGTCATCAAGGACCGTATAGCCGACATCATCTTCCAGATGATGCTGCTGCGGCCGAACGAGTTCGACGTGATCGCCACCATGAATCTCAACGGCGACTACCTCTCCGATGCAGTGGCCGCAGAGGTTGGCGGGGTCGGCATCGCACCCGGCGCCAACATGAGCGACAACATTGCCGTCTTCGAGGCCACCCACGGCACCGCGCCCAAGTACGCCAACCAGGACAAGGTGAACCCCGGCTCGCTATTGTTCTCCGGCGTCATGATGCTGGAGCACATCGGCTGGCAGGAGGCAGCGGACCTGATTACCGCCGCCTACCAGGAGGTGGTTACCAGCAAGATCGTCACCTACGATTTCGCACGCCAGATCGAGGGCGCCAGCGAAGTCAAGACCAGCCAGTTCGCCAGTGCCATCATCGACCAGATCCGTGGCGGCCTGGACATCGAGGAGTTCCGCGAGCAGCGGGAGCAGGCCATCGAGAAGGACCGCAAGGTCCGCGAGATGCGGCGCGTATCCTCACCGCTGGAGGAAATGATCGCTTCCGGCCGCACACCGCATACGGTGGGAGACCTGATGAACCCGAGCCCGGTCTCGGTGCCGGCGGATATTTCGGTCGAGGATGCCATGCACCTGATGCGGGAGAAGCATATCTCCAGCGTCGTGGTTCGTCCCGGCGAAGACGGCGAATGGGGAATCATGACCCAGCGTGACGTGCTCAGCCGCATCGTTTCCGCCGGCCGCGCGCCGAAGAGTGCCCGGGTTGGTGAGGTGGCTTCCAAGCCGCTGGTGACGGTAGCGGTGGACATGAGCCTGCACGAGTGCGCTGAAAAGATGTCGAACTCCAACATCCGCCGCGTCGCAGTCACCGACAAGGACCGCGAACCTATCGGTATCATTTCCGACACCGACATCTTCGCCAGCGTCGAACAATTCGGCCTGCCCGAATAGGCTGACCGCATGACACGGCCGTAGCGGACCGGCTGGGGCGGGCACTGCTCCAGCCGGTTTGGTATTGCCATGAGGAAAGGACACGGGGTGTCCCGGAGTCACAATGACAACAAAACAGGCGGACCTTCCGCTCCGCGAGAACATACGCCAGCTTGGCGACATGCTGGGCCAGGTGCTCAAGGAACAGGGCGGGGAGGCCCTCTTCCGCACCGTCGAGGACGTGCGCAACATGGCCAAGGAGGCTCGCGCAGGCAGCAATGAAGCTGCCGCCGGCCTCGAGAAAACCCTGACCAGCCTCGATCCCGAGATGATCATGCCGATCGTGCGGGCGTTCTCCCAGTTTCTGAACCTGGCGAACATCGCCGAACAGCACCACCGCGTGCGGCGTAGCCGCGAGTGGGCCGCCGACCCCGAATCGCCACCCCTGCGGGGGTCGCTCGAGGAGGCCATGGAACGCCTGGGCCCCCACGCCGACCCGGATCAGCTCTACAGCGCCATCTGCAATATGGAAATCGGCCTGGTGCTCACCGCCCACCCGACGGAGATCACCCGTCGCACCCTGCTGCAGAAACACAACCGCATCGCCAGCCTGCTGGACGACCAGGACAAGATGGATCTGACACCGGACGAAAAGGAGGAGGTCCAGCAATGCCTGAAGCGGGAAATCACCGCCGCCTGGCTGACCGACGAAATCCGTCAGCGCCGCCCGACTCCCCTCGATGAGGCCCGCTGGGGGTACGCCGTGGTGGAACAGACCCTGTGGGATGCCATCCCCCGCCACGCTCGGCGACTCGACCGCGCCCTGCGCCGATACACCGGCAAGCCACTGCCTCTCGACGCGGCGCCAATCCGCTTCGGCTCCTGGATGGGCGGCGACCGCGACGGAAACCCGCGGGTGACGGCAAGAGTCACTCGACAGGCCTGCCTGCTTGCACGCTGGATGGCCGCGACGCTTTACGAGAGAGAAATCAACGCGCTGGTGGACGAGTTGTCGGTGCAACCCGTCGACGAGGACCTGCGCGAACAGGTGGCCGACGCCTGGGAACCTTACCGGGTCCTGCTCAAGCGCGTTCGTGCCCGCATGCGGCTGACCGTGCGCTGGGTGGAATCCCGGCTGGAAGGGCGGGAAGCACCGAACGGCGAGGCGTATATTCACGCCGAGGATCTGCGCAAACCGCTGCTCGACTGTTACCACTCCCTGCATCGAAGCGGTGCAGGCGTGGTCGCCGAAGGTCGTCTGCTGGACAATCTGCGTCGGCTCAGCTGCTTCGGCATGACCCTGATGCGTATTGACATCCGTCAGGAAGCGGATCGCCACACCAACGCCGTGGATGCCATCACCAGGGCCCTGGGCCTCGGCAGCTACCAGGAATGGAGCGAGGAGCAACGCCAGGAATTCCTGGTACGCGAACTGGAAAACCGACGCCCTCTCATCCCTTACGATTTCGAGGCCGACGAAGAGGTCCAGGAAGTGCTGGACACGTTTGCCGTGATCGCCGAACAGGGCCCGGAGAGCCTCGGCGCCTACATCATATCCATGGCTGCGAAGCCGTCAGACATTCTTGCGGTGGAACTGTTGCAGAAAGAGGCCGGCGTCCAGCATTACCTGCGCGTGGTTCCGCTCTTCGAGACCCTCGCCGACCTGGAAGGGGCCGAGGACTGCCTTCAGCGGCTGCTCGACATCGACTGGTACCGAGACCGGATTCAGGGGCACCAGGAGATCATGATCGGCTATTCCGACTCCGGCAAGGATGCCGGCCACCTGACAGCGGCCTGGGCGCTGTACCAGACCCAGGAACGACTACTGGCCTGCTGCCGCCGCAACGCTGTCAAGCTGACCCTGTTCCATGGTCGCGGGGGCGCCATAGGCCGTGGCGGCGGCCCCACCCATGCAGCCATCCTGTCGCAGCCCCCGGGCTCCGTGAACGGCACACTGCGGGTCACCGAACAGGGCGAGGTCATCCAGGCCAAGTTCGGCCTGCCGGGCATCACCCTGCGCAACCTGGAACTCTATACGACGGCGGTGCTGGAAGCCACGCTGGTGCCACCGCCCGATCCGAAACAGGAATGGCGCGACACGATGGACCACCTGTCCGAAGTCGCGGTGAAGAACTATCGAGGCATGGTCCGCGACCAGGAAGGCTTCGTCGACTACTTCCGCGCCGCCACGCCCGAGCAGGAGATCTCCGGCCTGACCATAGGCTCGAGGCCCGCCCGGCGAAAGCGTGGCGGCGGAGTGGAGACCCTGCGCGCCATTCCCTGGATCTTCAGCTGGACACAGACCCGCCTGCTCCTGCCCGCCTGGCTGGGCGTCGGTGAAGCCCTGGAGACGGCGCAGGAGCAGGGCCTGGGTGATCAACTGCATGTTATGTTCGAGGAATGGCCGTTCTTCCGGGCGTTCATCGACATGGTGGAAATGGTGCTCGCCAAGGGCGATACCGATGTCGCCGCACAATATGACCGCCGCCTGGTGCCGAACGAACTGCAACCGCTGGGCGAACAACTGCGCCAGCGCTTCCGCGATACCTTGCGCGCCGTGCTCGCCGTCAGCGGGCATGAACGCCCGCTTGATGACTTCCCCGTCGTGCGTCGCTCGGTGGACGTACGCAACCCCTACGTGGACCCCATCAACCGCCTGCAGGTGGAACTGCTACACCGCGTCCGCCACGGCAATGAGGAGAACCTGCGCAAGGCGCTGATGGTTGCCATCAACGGCATCGCAGCGGGGATGCGGAATACTGGCTGATGCAAGTATCTCGTTTACCGGTCACCGTTCACGGTCAACCGAGCCGCCGTCAGGCGGCGTCCGTCATCACCTGGAAGCGCACACGGTAAACGTCGATGCAAGCATACAAGCACGAGTTCCTCACTTTCGCCCTCGAGCGCGGGGTGCTGCGTTTCGGCGAGTTCACGCTGAAATCGGGCCGGGTGAGCCCCTATTTCTTCGACACGGGGCTGTTCAATACCGGCGAGGCGCTGGCGGGGCTGGGTGAATTCTACGCCCGGGCGGTAGTGGATAACGGCCTGGCGTTCGACATGCTCTATGGTCCCGCCTACAAGGGCATTCCCCTGGTTGCCACCACAGCCATTGCCTTCGCCCGCACGCAGGGTCGCGATCTTCCCTGGGCCTTCAACCGCAAGGAGCCGAAGGACCACGGCGAAGGCGGCACGCTGGTTGGCGCGCCGCTGTCGGGACGGGTACTCGTGATCGACGACGTGATCTCCGCCGGCACTTCGGTGCGCGAGTCGGTGTCGGTGATCAAGGCTGCAGGGGCCAGTCCGGCAGGCATCGCCATCGCCCTGGATCGCAGGGAAAGGGGCACGGAACGCCGCTCTGCGCTACACCAGGTGGAACAGGAGTTCGGCATACCCGTGATACCGGTGGTCGACCTGGACGACCTCGTGGACTGGCTGGAGGTGCGTGGTGACCGCGCGTCCGCACTGGCGGGGATACGGAGCTACAGGGATCGCTACGGCGCCTGAACCGCTCCGCCTAGCCCGCATATCTCACCGCCGTTCGTCGCGAGGGCGTCGAGATGCCGCCGTGACGGGGGGCACGGACCGGAAGACGGCGACGGCGTAGCTGACACTACGTCGAGCCGGCTGCAGGGAGTACGCCCCGACACGGCGAGCAGATCGGCGTGCGCAGTAGAAGGGCGGTGAGATATGCGGGCTAAAACGGCTCACGGCGGGCATCGCAATCCGTGAATGCCGGTCACCCGCGAACGCCTGCTGCTTCGCAATCAGTAGCACGGCGGAAAGAAGCAGCCCCCGAGCCCCATGGCCTCCCCGCTCTTCTGGGCATCGGCAAGGAGCAGCACGATCACCACCGACAGCAGGATCAGACCGACGATACCCTCGTACAGCATTTCCGGCGTCGCCCTCCGTCGCGGCACGCCGAAGTCCCGTGGATCCAGGCGACCACTGGCCATCCGCTCGAGGACATTCCTGCAGAAGTGCCTGACCCAGTGAGGTATGACACCGTCCGCGACGTAGCTCCAGTACATTGCCTCCATGTCCCGCGGTTCGCGATCCTCGCCGAACCAGCGCGTCCATGCCAGCTCGAATACGTGAAACTCGGAAACCTGCAGGCATGCCGCCGCCTTTTGAACCTCATCTGCTTTTCCGGCCCCGGTGATCCAGTCTTTGTCTGGCATCATAACAGGGCACCTCCCCCGCACATTGGCCACTCGCCGTTCCCGGAAATTCTCATCCAGAAACTGCCGCGATCAATTTATGTATAGATCACGATGGCGCAAAAAACCGGAACTGTGGTCTCCACGTCATTGCAGAAACCGTTCCGGCGACGGCGGGGGAATACACTAGCCCGCATAGTTCACCGCCCTTCTACTACGCGCGCCGATCTGCTCGCCGTGTCGGGGCGTACTCCCCGCAGCCGGCTCGACGTAGTGTCAGCTCCGCCTTCGCCGTCTTCCGGTCCGTGCCCCCCACTCACAGCGGCATCTCGACGCCCTCGCGACGAACGGCGGTGAGATATGCGGGCTAGAATGGTGACGCAGGAACCAAGCACAAGCACGGTGAACCCCGGGGACAGGACTCGGATGCCGCTCATGATCCAGGGCCTGTTCCGGGTATTGTGAGGGTCGGATTGTTCGGGATGCCAGGCGCGGGTGCGCGGCGCTGACCTCAGTAACAGGGCAGAAAGAAACACCCACCGAGGCCCATCGCTTCCCCGTCCTTCTGGGCTTCAGCCAGGAATATCATCATCACCGCCGACAGCAGTATCAGATAGAAAATACCTTGATACACCAGCGCCGGGGTCGCCCTCTTTCGCGGCACACCGAAATCGCGCGGGTCCAGGTCGCCCCTCGCCATGCGCTCCAGCACACTTCTGCAGAAGTGTCTCACCCAGTGAGGCACGACCCCGTCCGTGACGTAGTTCCAGTACAGTGACTCCATGTCCTGCGGTTCGTGATGGTCGCCGAACCAGCGCGTCCATGCCAGCTCGAATACGTGGAACTCGGAAACTTGCAGGCCTGCAGCCGTCTCGCGGACCTCGCCTCCGTCCCCGGCACCGGCAACCTCGTCGTCGCGAACTGTCATGTACGTTCACCCTCCGAGCACAACCAGCCCGGTTATCTCACCACCCTTCTACTGCGCACGCCGATCTGCTCGCTGTGACGGGGCGTACTCCCTGCAGCCGGCTCGCCGTAGTGTCAGCTCCGCCGTCGCCGTCTTCCGGTCCGTGCCCCCCGTCACAGCGGCATCTCGTCGCCCTCGCGACGAACGGCGGTGAGATATGCGGGCTAGCGCCGCTTACCTCTCCCGGAAATGCTCGTCCAGAAATTGCCGCAAACCATCCATGTACATATCACGATGGCGCAGAAAACCGGTATTGTGGTCTCCACGTAGTTGCAGAAACTGTTTCGGCGACGACGCGGCCTGGTAGATGGTTTGACCGTGACGGAATGGAATGATTTCATCATCCGGGCTGTGAACGACGAGCACCGGCGAGCGCACCCGTTTGATAGTCGTGCGGGTGTCGTACTGCAGACGCGCAAGCGTGCGCACCGGGAAGATGGGATAGAGCTCCGCTGCCATGTCCGGCACCGAGGTGAACGCCGACTCCACGATCAGCGCCCCCACGTCATGTCCGCTCGCGAGCCTCGACGCCACGGCGGCTCCCAGTGAGCGGCCAAAGACCACGACCTCGCCGTCCTCGAACCCGCGCTGCTCCCGCAGGTACGCCAGCGCGGCCTCGGCATCCCGATACAGTCCTTCTTCGGAGGGGCGGCCCTCGCTTTGCCCGTACCCCCGATAGTCGATGATCAGGACATCCAGCTCCAGCTCATTGAAGATCGCCAGCGAATCCAGTCGATGCGATATGTTGCCGGCGTTGCCGTGAAAGAACAGCAGCACGCCGCGAGCCCGCTCCACCGGCACGAACCAGCCATGCAGACGCACCTCGTCCGCCGTGCGCAGATGCACATCCTCGTACTGGAGACCGATTCGCTCCGGCGTTGCCACCAGTTCACGACCAGGCAGATAGGGCAGATGCACCAGCCTTGACTGGAACACGAAGAGCAGGGTCAGCAGCAGCACATAAACAACTGCAAGCCCCAGGGCAATACGCCCGATGATTGCCGCCATCGCCATGCGGACTCCGGATCACATACCATTGTGCCAGGGAAACGTCACGGGCCCATCAGATGAAAGCTTCGAAAATCCGTTTCGGAACCGCTGTTGCAGCGATTGCGCTGGGCGCCGCCGTGGCGCTTTCCGGCTGCGGCGGCATCAACCGGGGCGTGGATGCCGCGCTGCTGCTCGGAGACATCCGCGCCGGCAAGGAAGACAGCCGATTGAAGCGCCGCACCGAGAGTCCCGAACGTTTCCCGGTAACGTATACCATCGATAGCCGTGATTGGCAGGCTGACCGCTATCGCTCGGGCGAACCGGATCGCGGCCCCCTAGTGCTGGTACACGGATTCACGGAACTCGGACGACGCGATCCAAGACTTGTGGAGTTCGCGCACAGCATGGCGCGCAGCGGCTTTGACGTGCTGGTGCCCGAGCTGCCGGGGTTGACCGAGCTCTCGGTCGGTACCGAAGAGATCGACGGTATCGCCGATGCCCTGCGTGAGGCCACCGCCGATGGCCGCAGTACGGGGGTGGCGGCGATCAGCTTCGCTGCGGGCCCCGCCCTGCTGGCAGCCAAGAAGGACGATCTGGTTGACCGGGTTGCATACGTGGTAGTCGTTGGCGGCTATTACGATCTCATCGATGCCATCCGCTATGCCACCACCGGTCACGACGCCGGGAGCGGACGTCTCGACCCCGTGCCGGCACCTCGGCGGGAGGGAAAATGGGTGGTGCTGCTGGGGCAGTTGCACAATCTGGAGCAGATGTCCGACCGCGAAGCGCTGCGCGAAATCGCCGAGCGCCGCCTGGAAGACGAGCAAGCGCCGATTCACGACCAGGAGGAAGAGCTGTCCGCGGAGGGCCAAGCGGTACTCGACCTCATCACGAACCAGGATCCCGAACGTGTGGAGCTGATCGTGGACGGCCTGCCGGCCAGCGTGCGGGAGGAACTGGAGGCGCTGGACCTGGCCCGCAGGGATCTGTCGCCGCTGCAAGCCAGGGTCGTGCTCATCCACGGCCCGGATGACCGCGTTATTCCCGTCAGTCACAGTGAAAGACTCAAGGCCGCGCTACCGGAACGGCAGGCCCGCCTTTACCGGGCCCGCGGTCTGGATCACGTGGACGTCAGTCCCGGGATCCGCGGCGGCTGGCAACTCTGGCGGGCGGCAAAGACACTGTTGCGCATCGCCGAGGAGGACGCCGGGACTCGGCCGGATAACCGCGAACGGACAGGAAACTGACGGGCATGACACCGGCGATCCGTCTACTCGAGCGCGAGGGCGTCGCGTACGAGGTGCTGAGATACCGGCACGGGGATGATGACGGCGGTTGGGGGATGGCAGCGGCGCAGGCGCTTGGCGTCGATCCCGACACGGTATACAAGACGCTGCTTGTCGAACTGGATAACGGGCGTCACGTGGTGGCGCTGGTTCCGGTGCCGGCCCGCCTGGATGCAAAGGCTCTGGCCACCGCCGCAGGCGCCCGGCGTGCCACCATGGCGCGACCCGAAAAGGCGGAGCAGCTCACCGGTTACGTAGTGGGTGGTATCAGCCCGCTGGGACAGAAACGCCGGCTCCAGACCTGGATCGACCGGAGCGCCGCGGAACTGGAACTCATACGCGTGAGCGGCGGCCGCCGGGGGCTGCAACTGTTGCTGCCCAGGGTCGACCTCGTGCGTCTGCTGAACGCGCGCATGGCCCCCATCAGCCGGCGATGAGCAACGGTCTGGACCCCGAATGGCGGCTGTCTTATGGTGACCGCATGCGGGTAGCCCAGCGCGGTTCCTTCGCCGGGCCATTCGCACGACCGGGTGAACGGATAGAATCAAGCTGGTGCACCGCCGCGATCCCGCCTTGTCGACATGCTTGCCCGGCGGACGGATCGCGCGCCTCCAGAACCATTCGTCCGCATGGATGCCTAATCACCGCGGGCAAGCCTCCGTGCGGACCGCACGCGGAACTGACACTATAGACACGCTGGTGGTTATGACAAGACATCTGCCTGCCGCGCTGGTTATCGCTTTGCTGGTGCTGCCGCTGACCGCGTACGCCGACCTCTACCGCTGGGTGGACGAGGACGGCAACGTGCATTACAGCGACCGCCTGCCGCCGGAACATGCGTCCGACAGTCGGCGGGAGTTCCGGCGCGACGGAACGCTGCAACGGGAGGTGGAGCGGGCACCCACGGCCGAGGAACTGGAAGCGCTGGAGCAAGCCAGACTGCAGGCCAGACTGGAGCGTGAACGCGAGCACGAAGAGACCCGAAAGCAGCGCGAATACGATCGCATGCTGTTGCTGACGTATTCCAGCATCGAGGACCTGGAACAGGCCCGCGAATCGCGCCTGGAGCATGTCCGCAGCCAGATCGACATTATCGGCGAACGTAAACAGCGCTTGATCGCTCACATCAATCAGCTGGAACAGGAAGCCGCCAGGGCGGAGCGTAGCGATTCCGAAGATCTGGATGCGATTTACAAGCGACTCGAGCGCAGCCGGCAACGGCTCGAGGAGAAGCGCGTCAGCCGGGCCGAACAGGAAAGCGAACTGGAGGCCATACGCGAAGAGTTTGCGGCTCACATCACCCGCTTCGAGGCCCTCCGGCGCTCACCCTAGCCCGCATATCTCACCGCCCTTCTATACTACACACGCCGATCTGCTCGCCGTGTCGGGGCGTACTCCCTCCAGCCGGCTCGACGTAGTGTCAGCGACGCCTTCGCCGTCTTCCGGTCCGTACCCCCCGTCACAGCGGCATCTCGACGCCCTCGCGACGAACGGCGGTGAGATATGCGGGCTAGCGACGACCGCTGCTCAGAGGACCTGCCCGGAACCGTGGATCAGCGTCCCCACACCGGAGTCGGTGAACAATTCCAGAAGTACCGCATGGGTCACCCGGCCATCGATGATGTGTGCCGCGTGCACCCCTTGCTGAACCGCCTCCAGGGCGCAGCGGATCTTCGGCAACATGCCGCCATGGATGGTGCCGTCGTTGATCAGCCCCTGCACCCGCGCCGCATCCAGCCCTGTGAGCAGTCGGCCTTCCTGGTCCAGCAATCCCGCCGTATTGGTGAGCAGGATCAGCTTCTCGGCTTGCAGGACCTCGGCCACTTTCCCTGCCACCAGATCCGCATTGATGTTGTAGGAACGGCCATCATCCCCCACCCCGATCGGGGCGATTACCGGAATGAACTCCCCCTGATCCAGCATATTCACGATGGCCGGTTCGACCGCCGCGACTTCGCCCACATGCCCCATGTCGACCAGTTCGGTGGCTTCGGCGTCCTCCTTCCCGGGCAGCACCAGTTTGCGGGCCCGGATCAGACCGCCATCCTTGCCCGACAGACCCACCGCGCGTCCACCCTGGCTGTTGATCAACTGGACGATTTCCTTGTTCACCAGGCCGCCCAGCACCATCTCCACCACGTCCATGGTCTCGGCATCCGTCACCCGCATACCATCGACAAAGCGCGACTCCTTGCCGATGCGCTCGAGCAGCTTGCCGATCTGTGGGCCGCCGCCATGCACGACCACGGGATTGAAGCCCACCAGCTTCATCAGGACGATGTCGCGGGCGAAACTGCGCTTGAGTTCCTCGTCCACCATGGCGTTGCCACCGAATTTCACGACGATGGTCTTGCCGTGGAAGCGCTTGATGTACGGCAGCGCCTCGGTCAGAACACGAGCCACCTGGGCGGCCCGGTTTTCCTGCTCGGTCATGTTTTCAAGAACCCCTGGAAGCCATGAGTTGCACACTCCAAACCGTATGGCGCCCGGTGACGCCGCCGCTCCTCGAACGGACCTCCATTCGGGAGGCGGTCAGAAATTCATCGGCACGCCGGGCCGCGCCTTTTCCAGCAATGCCCGGAACTGCCCGCGGATACGCTCCAGCGCCTCCTCGGTGTCAGCCTCGAAGCGAAGCACCAAACAGGGGGTGGTGTTGGACGCCCGCACCAGTCCCCAACCGTCGGGGAAATCCACCCGCAGACCGTCGATGGTGGTAACCCGGGCCTCCGGGAAGCGCGCCTTCTCCTTCAGCCGCTCGATGACCTGCGGAGGCTCACCTTCCTCCAGGGTCACCTTCAGCTCGGGTGTACTGACGGTCTCCGGCAGGTCCGCGAATACATCGGTGCTGCTACGGCCGTCCATCGCCAGGATCTCCAACAACCTGGCCGCTGTGTAGATACCGTCGTCGAAGCCGTCCCAGCGGTCATTGAAGAAAATATGACCGCTCATCTCGCCCGCAAGCGGCGCCCCCGATTCCTTGAGCTTGGCCTTGATCAGCGAGTGGCCGGTTCGCCACATGACGGGCACGCCGGCATTCTCGGTAATCACCCGAGCCAGGTGGGAAGAGCACTTCACGTCGAAAATGATATCCGCGCCGGGCAACCGGCTCAGGATATCCGTGGCGTACAGCATGAGCTGGCGATCAGGCCAGATGATCTTGCCGCTGGCGTCGACCACGCCGAGTCGATCGCCGTCACCATCGAATGCGAGCCCGACATCGGCACCCAGCCTGCGTACCCGCTCGATCAGTTCGGTCAGGTTATCGGGATCGGATGGATCCGGATGGTGGTTGGGAAAGGTCCCGTCCACCTCGCAGTAAAGCTCATCCACCTCGCAGCCAAGCGCGCGCAGCACCCTGGGCGCGATCTCGCCGGCGACGCCGTTGCCGCAGTCAACCACCAGTTTCAGTGGCCGGTGCAGCGTGATGTCATCGGCAATACGTTTGATGTAATCGCCGACCACGTCCTGCGTACGCATGCTGCCGACACCGTCCACGAAATCCCGGTCGCGTATGCGCTCGTAGAGGGCCGTGATCGCATCGCCGGAGAGCGTCTCCCCCGCCAGCATGATCTTGAGACCATTGTAATCCGGAGGATTGTGGCTTCCCGTCACGACCACGCCGGAGCCTGTACCCAGGTGATACGTGGAGAAGTACATGACCGGTGTTGGCACCTGACCGATGTCGATCACGTCCCGCCCGGCCGCCCGCAGTCCGGTACCCAGCGCCGCCGCCAGTTCGGGGCTGGACAGGCGGCCGTCACGGGCCACCACGACCTCCTGCACACCGCGGGCGGCCGCCTCGCTGCCTATGGCCCGACCAATCACCTCAACAACCTCCGTCGACAGGCCGCGACCGACCACCCCGCGGATGTCATAGGCGCGGAACAGCGCGGGATCCACTTCCGGTGTCGTACCGGAGCCTGCCGGCACGGCTGCATCCGGCCCGGCATCCATCATTTCTTCGGCGCTGTCTTCCTCCACTTCCAGTCCCTCCAGCAGGTCCTTGAGATCGGGGTCGTTGCGAGCGGCCACCGAACGGGCCGGCCGGCTTTCATCCGCGGCCGGTTCCGGGGATGTCGGCGTTGGTGCTTTCGCGATGCTCTCCGGTGTCTCGCCGTGTGCGGTTTTTCCGGCCGCCGCAGGGCCGGACGGCGTCTCGCTGAATTGCGCCAGTGTCTCCATCAGCACGGTCCGCGATTCGGCAAGACGCACCGGGTAATCGGCGGACGGTTTGCCGCCGCGTGCTACCTCGTTGGCGAGAGACTGCCAGGCGCGGGCATCCACCACGAGGCGCCGGCGCAAATCGGCGAAAACCAGCAGTACCAGGATTCCCAGCAATACGACACCACCGCCGGCAACGGCCAGCAGGTACGGATCGTTGAAAGGACTGAAACTCGGCGCCGGCAGGGCCGCACTGTAGCGCACCGACCAGCGGGTGTCGCCGACGCCCGCCTGCTGCGTGCCGGCCACGTCCGCCGGCTGATCGCCCAAAACGAGCACGCGCGCCCGTTGATCGCCGTTGGCGCGCTGCTCCAGGATCAATTGACCGTCAACCCCTGCCGGCAACGGCAGTTGTTCGCGCAACCAGTGCAGTGGCATGCTCAGGACCAGGTGGGCCATGACCTCGCCGTTCTCCAGCAGCGGTTGCACGAAACTCACGTGGGCCCGGTCGGTTCCGACCATGTGCACTTCCGGCGAGACGGGCGCCCCATCCCGCTCGACGGTCCGCAACATATCCAGGAGGGCGTAGCCGACCGGCGGCGTTGCACCCGGAGCGGCCCGACGATAACCATGCCGCAGCACGCTAAGGTGTCCGGATGCAGGGCCGGCTCGCTGGACGACGTCGGGCACGTCTCCCGCCTCCAGTATCTCGGTGACCAGCGTTTCATCCGCGGCCAGATCGGCAAGCATTCGCCGCTCCCGGTCGACCGCGCGCTGCAGCGTGGCCGCCGAGAGGGAAACCATGGTACCGGCCTCACGCTCCAGACTGGCGGCGCGCTCCCTGTCCGCGACGCTTTGACTCAACCAGACTCCGGTCAGGTATACGACTGCCGAAACCAGCACAACAAGCAGACCCGTGCGCATGACCGAGACACCGCCCCGATGCCGGTCGGACGTGCGGGCATCCGTCGCCTTATTGCTGCTCTTGCGCGGCATGGTCCATTTCATGTGCTGGGGAAACCTTTGATCGTCTGCTGCCAGCGTACCCGAACGTCACCGCCCTTCAGCGCTTTCCCGAGTGTCCGAAACCACCCTCGCCGCGGGCACTGGCCGTGAATTCATCCACGATCTCCAGACCGGGCCTGATTACCGGCAGGAAGACCAGTTGTGCTATGCGTTCACCCGGGGCGATGGTGTACCTGTCGGTGCCGCGGTTCCAGCACGACACGAACAACTGGCCCTGGTAGTCCGAATCGATCAGACCAACCAGGTTGCCGAGGACGATACCGTGCTTGTGCCCCAGACCGGAACGCGGAAGGATGACGGCGGCAACCGCCGGATCGCCGATGTGTATGGCCATTCCGGTTGGAACAAGCAGCGTCCGCCCCGGCTCGAGCGTGGTCTCCGCATCGAGGCACGCTCGCAGGTCGATGCCCGCAGAGCCGTCGGTCGCATAATCCGGCATGGGGAATTCCGTCCCCAGCCGATCGTCAAGCACGCGCATCTGCACCTGCTGAGGGTTCCCCGGATTCGCCGTCATGAATCTCCGCCCGAAAAACGCTCATGGTAGCGTTCGGCGATCAGCGCGACCAGCGCACTGGCCAGAACGGTCTTGGCGGCAGGCCCGAGACTGCGGGATCCCGTCGGCCAGCGCACCCATAGCAGGTTGTCATCGGCATCGAAACCGGTACCGGGGCGACCGACCAGGTTGGCGATGATCATGTCCAGACCCTTGCGTTGCAGCTTGTCCTCCGCGTGCGCCTCCAGGTTCTCCGTCTCGGCTGCGAATCCCACGGTGAAGGGAGCGCGCGTCAGTGACGCCACATCACCGAGGATGTCCGGATTGCGCTCGAGTTCCAGGCTCAGGCGTTCGGCGGATTTCTTGATCTTCTGATCCGGCACGCTCGCCACACGGTAATCCGCCACCGCGGCACACGCGATGAATATATCGGACGTATCGGCACGCGACATGACAGCCGCATGCATTTCCGCGGCCGTTTCCACGTCAACGCGATCCACGCCCGTCGGCGTCTCGAGGTTGACCGGCCCGGCCACCAGGGTCACGTCCGCGCCGGCCGCCCGGGCCGCGGAGGCGATCGCGAAACCCATCTTGCCGGAACTGCGGTTGCTGATATAGCGCACCGGATCCACCGCTTCCCGCGTTGGCCCGGCGGTGATCAGCAGGCGCAGACCCGACAGCACGGGTTCGGCGAACAGCCCGCCCAGTCTCTGGACCAGAGCCAGCGGCTCCAGCATGCGCCCTGCGCCACTCTCACCGCAGGCCTGATCGCCCTCATCGGGTCCCACGATCAGCACGCCACGCTCCGCCAGCAGCCCGCAATTCGCGCGTGTGGCGGGATGGGCCCACATCAGGCGGTTCATGGCAGGCGCCACCATGAGCGGTGCATCCGTGGCCAGACAGAGGGTGGTGAGCAGATCGTCGGCCAGACCGTGGGCAAGTCGCGCCAGCAGATCGGCGCTGGCGGGCGCAATCAGCACCGCCTCCGCCCAGCGAGCGAGTTCGATGTGCCCCATGCCGGCCTCGGCATCCGGGTCCAGCAGCGTCGTGCGCACGGGCTGACCGGAGACGGCCTGGAAGGTCAGTGGTTTCACGAACTCCATGGCTCCGGCGGTCATCACCACCCGCACCTCTGCGCCCACTTCCCGCAGGCGACGCACAAGGTCGGGAGTCTTGTAGGCGGCGATGCCTGCCGAAACTCCGATCAGGACACGCCGGTGTTCAAGTCCTGCCATCACGCTGATCCAACGTCACATCAGGGGCTTCCAAGTGTACGGGATCGACACGGATATGCGTAGGAGGCCGCACGATGCTTCGCTTCGGCGGCGGATTACCGTTTACCGTATCGGGCAAGAGGTGATATGGAGGTCGCTGTGACGTGGCTGATCCACCCGCGGCCCGGATGGATGCTGTTCCGTAAGCCGCAAACTCGCCCGGAAGGCGCCTTCATCCGCGGGATCAGGGCGGAATGCGGTGAAAGGGAGTGACAGTTGACGGCATTACCAGCGGCTGGAAATGGGCATCAACCCGGGAAAAGACTGGACTCCCAGGGTACGGCACGCTCCAGCAGGAACAGCAGTTCTTCGTCGTCGTAACCGTCAAGCTCGATTTCCGCCTCCAGCCGGGTGTCGGCCCGCAACGCCGACTTGCATATGGCACCGCCACCACGGGGGAAGAACAGCACCACCTGCATGCCGTAGGATTCACGGCCGACGGCGACATCCCAGACGCTGCCGGATCGGTCGGTCAGTTGACGCATAAGTTTAGTTTCGGGCGTTTAGGGTCGAGGGGCAAGGAGGCGGTTTTCAGTTTTCAGTTTTCAGTTTTCAGTTTTCAGTTTTCAGTGAAAGAGTCCTTTGATCTCGGTTGATGATCAACATCGACAGCGTCTCGCGGCATTCTCCTTACCGAACACGGAA
>SLSJ01000210.1 GCA_007130525.1 Ectothiorhodospiraceae bacterium
CGGATACCCAGGTTGGTGAGCCGCACGGCCGGCGGCATGGCGAACACCAGCGTGGCAATTGCCCCGGGCACCGTACCCAGACCAAAGAAGATCGCCGCCGGAATCAGGTAAACGAAGGGCGGCATGGTCTGCATCAGGTCCAGGACGGGCCGCACCACGCTCTCAACGAAATCGCTGCGGGCCATGGCGATGCCCAGGGGCACACCCAGAAGAAGCGCTACGGTGCTGGCCGCCAAAACCAGGGCGAGGGTCTGCACCGTTCGATCCCACAAGCCCATCCCGATGATCAGAACCACCGCCACCACGGCAAAGACCGCGAATCGCCAGCCACAGCGCCATGCGCCGATCAGCACAATCAGCCCACCCAGCAGGTAATGGTCCTCCGGCCACATGCCAAGCGGGCGCAGGACCACCAGGCCCACCCCCACGGCGACAGCGGTCATCCATCCAAGCTGGCCCCAGGCCGCAACGGCCACGAGAATTGTAAGCAACATCCAGTTGGGCGGAACGGCAAAAAACTGCTTGGCCAGTATCAACAGGACGGCGGCGACGGCAAAGAGCACCAGCACCCCCCGATCACCGAGGTGCTTCGAGAGCAACGGTCGCAGGCGTAACCACAGCACCGGCAGGAGAATGGCGAGGATGACCCAGGCGAGATCGTCGGTAAGCAGCGTCAGAATGCCATCGGCGAGGAATCTTATCGAATCCGCGATGGCGTCCAGCAAGACGAAGAAATTCGCATCGATCCAGTCGACCCCGTCCTCGACCCAGTCGCCGATGGGTATGTCGATCTTCTCCAGGTCCAGTGCCATTACTCCTGCTCCTCAGCCGGATCCCCCGCCTTGCACGGTGGCGGAACCCTCCTGGTCAGTGACACCCTCTTCGCTGCGGCTGCGGTCCAGAGTCAACAGCAAGGTCGAGCGCGAAACGGTTCCGCGATAGCGGCCGTCTGCCGTAAGCACTATCAGCGGCCAGCGGCTCTCGGCGCTGACACCCAACACCTCGGAAACCGGCGTATCCGCATCCACCGTTTCCACACCGTCCACGAAGGCACCTGCATAATCCCCACCCTCGCCGTTGGCCCGGTCCACGTGCCTGACCAGTGACTCGGCCGTCACCAGCCCCTGGAAACGCTGATCGCCGTCGACCACCACCGCGATCTGGCTGCCATGCCGCCGCATGCGGTCCAGGGCAGAGCGAACACTCACGCCGGGACGCTGGATCAGGGTCACCTGGTGGCGATCACAGATATCGCCGGCGGTATACACCTGGCTGACATCAACGCCGTAGAAGAAGGAGCGCACGTAATCATTGGCGGGACGGCTGACTATCTCCTCCGGGGTGCCGATCTGCACCACCGCGCCGTCCTCCATGATGGCCAGCCGGTCACCGATGCGCATGGCTTCGTCCAGATCGTGCGAGATGAATACCACTGTGCGCGTCTGCTCCCGCTGCAATTGAAGCAACTCGTCCTGCATCTCCGTGCGGATCAGCGGATCCAGGGCGGAAAACGCCTCGTCCATCAACAGGATGGACGGATTTACCGCCAGCGCCCGCGCCAGTCCGACCCGCTGCTGCATCCCGCCGGAGAGCTCATCCGGATAGCTGTTGGCATTGGCGCCGAGGCCCACGGCCTCCAGCGCGTCCATGGCCGCCTTCTCCTGCTTCTTGCGCGGCACGCCCGCCACCTCCAGCCCGAACCCGACGTTGCCGAGTACGGTCCGGTGCGGGAGCAACGCGAAGGACTGGAACACCATGGTCATCTCACGACGGCGAAGGCGGATGATCTCCTTCCGGCTCATTGCCACGATGTCTTTCCCATCCAGGTAAATGTGACCGCTGGTGGGTTCGATCAGCCGATTCAGCATGCGTACCAGCGTGGACTTGCCGGATCCGGAGAGGCCCATGACCACGAAGACTTCGCCTTCGCGTATCGTGAGGTTGGCGTCGTTCACGCCCACGGTATTGCCGGTGCGACGAAAGATTTCGTCCTTTCCCATCCCCTCGTCGAGCAGCCGCAGCCCCTCCCGCGGGTTGGGTCCGAAAATCTTGTACAGGCCCTCGACTACCAGCTTGTCGGTCATGTATGCCCCTGCGCGTCAGGCTCAGGCCGGACACGTGCGCCGGCTATGGCGGTGCCCTTGATCGCTACCACAATAAAGCCTTGCCGGACCTGTCTGCCAAGAAAAAGCGGATACGTAGCCGTTCAACCTGGCAGATGTCTTTCGCCCGGGCCCGGGACACCACCGGCGGTATCATCCGCAATTGGCCCGCTGATTTGACGGCGGCGACAGGTTGGCCGGGCCCTTCAGCTTGGTACGGCTGCGCCCGAAACTGCAATGCCAACTGCAAACTGAGAGTAAATCAGCGTCTCCATAACCCTGCTCCAGGCAGTCGCCCAGGAAACCAAGCGGGCTAGCCCGCTTGTCTCACCGCCCTTCTACTACGCACGCCGATCTGCTCGCCGTGTCGGGGCGTACTCCCTGCAGCCGGTTCGACGTAGTGTCAGCTACGCCTTCGCCGTCTTCCGGTCCGTGCCCCCCGTCACAGCGGCATCCCGACGCCCTCGCGACGAACGGCGGTGAGATATGCGGACTTGGCAGGGTGCATGTCCGCCGCCGCTTCCGTGAGTGCCGGGCGCGGCCCATCAGGCAACGCGCTCCAGCAATTCCGGCCCGTCATTCCTGGGAGAATTCACGCGAGTGCTTACCGGCCAGGCGTCCATGCCATCGGCCGGGTAGGTTGCCAGCGCTTCTCTGGCATCCGCGGGCGTACCTGTCAGCCACCGCTCACAGGCATCCATGTCCAGCATCGCGGGCATCCTGCCCTTGTCGTGAATCTGCGCCACCATGGGGTTGGCCGGTACCGTGATGATGGTGCACGATTCCAGGGCCGTGCCGTCAGCCTTGCCGGATGATTCCCACAGGCCCGCGAGGGCGAAGGGCTCACCACCGGCCACGCGGATGAAATATGGCTGCTTGCCGCCGGCAACCATCCGCCACTCGTAAAAGCCCAGCGCCGGAATGACGCACCGCTGGCCGCGCCGCCACGGGCCCCGGTAGGTGGCCGCCGTCTCGATTGTTTCGACCCGGGCATTGATGGTGCTGTACCGCGTAGGCTCACCCTTCGCCCACTCCGGCACCAGTCCCCAGCGCATCATCACGCCCTCACGCCCGTTCTCACTCTGGCGAACAATGGGCACGTCCTGTGACGGGGCAACATTGAAACTTGCCCAGTCCGGCCGCCAGTTGCCACGCGTGACATTGAACGCCCGCTCCATCGCTGCATCGGTTTTGCTAACGAATCGACCGCACATTGAGATTTCCTGACTGCAAAGAGCACGGGCAGGGGGCGTCGTCCGCGCACGATACATTTCATCGGCCCACGGATGCGTGCCGCCCCGCTACTCTGCCGGAAGCGAGTAGGTACCGCTGACGTCGAGGTAGATATCGCCATGGGGTGGGAAACCCCGACCCGCAAAGCGACCGTCACCGCTGATGCCTTCGAAACGACCGCTACCGCTCTCCAGGACGAATTCCCCCGACTGCCGACCTTCCGGATCGCCAGCGCCGATGAAGCGGCCCACTTTCCTGCTGCCATCGGAGAAACGGTAAACCGCATATCCGCGATAACCGGTCTCGGGGCCGCTGCGTTCGAAGGTCAGCCAAACCTTCACCGTCGCCACTTCGCCGTCGTCGTAGAAGGCAAAGCCCCGCTGGCGCATCACGCCAACCGCATGACCTTCAAGTCCTTCGATGGGCATGAACTCTCTCTCCACTGTCACGAAAGCTTCACGCCACTGAATCGAACGAGGCTCCGTGGCCAGGGCCGCCGCGGTCAGGAAGGCGGATCCGACCATTACCCAGATCGGGATAAGCCGCGAAATTTTTCTTGCGCCACAAGTCTGCACTACGTCCCCCCGGCAGGGTCCGGAAGCACCTGCGATGCGTGTCTGGCGCCGGAGCGTATCCGTCCCCGCGTCCGGCAATCCAGTGGGTCGGGACAACGCCCCGGGGATGATCGGGCACGCCATTCATGAATGACGGGTTTCCGAACATGTTTGAGAAAGTGCTTGCCGGGCGACCTCCCGTGTCCCGCGTCTGCCCCGGTCGCAGAAGAAGGGATTTCTCCCGCTCTGCAACCGGAACACGTTTCGCCCGTGCCCCGCAACCGGGTCGCCGCGGCCGGCGATGCTACCCGGGGCGGCCTGCGACACCGCCACCGGGAAAACCCCATCGAGCGCGACCGCGCAAACGCTTCGGTGTTTCCTCACGGCCGCTCGTATGTCCCCACGAGACGGTTCATGCCGATGATCTGCGGTTCGATTCGCTCGAGCATCTCCCACATCGTGAGCCCGGAATCGAGTTCCAGGTTCTCACTCAGTGCCAGCACCCAGAAGTAGTAGTGGTGCGCACCATGATCATTCGGCGGCATCGGACCACCGTATCCTGGCCGGCCAAAGTCATTCATGCCGGCAGTGTAATCCCTGACGCCCTCCGCCAGGCTGTTCACTGATGCCGGAATGTTGTAGAGCACCCAATGCACGAAACCATACGTGCCGCGATCCGTCACCAACGGCGCATCCGGGTCGTGGCAGATGACGGCGAACGAACGCGTTCCCTCCGGGATGCCGCTCCACGACAGTTCGGGAGAGACATCCTCTCCCTCACCCGTATGCCTGACAGGGATTTCTCCACCGTGCCGGAACGCCGGGCTCGTCACCTGCATGCTGGACAATGCAAAACCCATGAGCTTGCCTCCTTCGTTGGATGTGTGTCCTTACTGCAAAGCATAGAGGCAAGTTGACGTGCCGGCGCATCCCGGGAAAGGATGGAGCGGGAATCAGGCCCGCCCGCGACTGTGGCCCGCGCCGATACCCCCTGCGATCAGGTGGGCCACGCGCAGTGGCTCCGGCACCAGGCCGTGGACGGCCGTGCGCCGTATGACCGCCCGCGCCTCATCCGGCGTCAACCCGTGGCGCTGCACATGAACTCCCGCGATCGGTTCCATCGGGCCAAGCCGCTCGATAAGCGCCCACTTTCGGTCACCTCCACGAACTCGCGTGCACAGCGCCTCGCGTATTTTCGGGTAGTCCGGACAGCGCCTTGCGACCACGAGCACCGGCAACCGGACACCTGCCGACAATGCCCTGACGTCGACGACGTTGAAGCCGGCGAAGGCTATTCCCTGCAGCATGACGAGCTGCAGGTGGGAACGGAATCGAGAATCGTTGATCAGGGCGACCAGCTGCCTGGTGGCGTTGCTCCCGTCCCGGCGCACCTTTCCGCTGACAACGCCATCCAGACGCTGGCCGGAAAAGACGGCGCCGACCAGCAGCACGTCGCCGCGGTGGCTCTTCGGAAACGGGGCATCATCAAAGCCGATGACATGGGATATACGCACACTCACAACATCTGCCGGCCCTGTTGGGGTGGCCCGTCAATGTGACATCATGATCCACCCGGGATGTGCGGCCTGGCAATTGCCGAAGTCCACGTCACCGTAGCTTGTTCGGTCAGGAGGCTGAGACCCTGCCGACAGGCTTCCGGGTCAGTTGCGTCGCTGCAGATACCCCCCGTCGCGGAGGAAGCCGGCGACCCGACCGGCAGAATCGCAGCTACTATCGCCTTCAAGGTCGGCCGCGACCCTTCTACTCTCATTACCGGAACGCCTTCCTCAAGGATCTTGCAGTCCGTTCGAGCCGCGACGTGGAGGACGCGGAAGTCCGGTGCATGTTCAGCAACACCGCAACGTCCGCAGGACTGGTAAACGGGCTCTGCCTTGGGGAACCCACCGGCTCCCACGGAGTCCGATCTGTGCGCTATCGGGAGGACACCGGCGAACCGACGCCAGTATGCGGATCCGGCGCCTATCAGGAACCATTTCCCGTAGTCCCGTAATATCGGAAGTGGCCTGAGGCGATGGTTCGGGGGGTAAGCGGTGCAACTTCCTATTCACATCGATTCGCGGAGTGGACAAACACTGCAGGCACAGATAGCCGAGCAGATTCAGGCGCTCATTCGCCATGGGCAACTGCCGCTCGGCAGCGCCGTTCCCGGCTCACGGGAGTTGAGCGAGCAGCTTCACGTTTCTCGGAATACGATTGCCGGCGCCTACGGACACCTCATCGAGGAGGGCTATCTTCAGACCCGGAGGGCTGTCGGTACCTTTGTCTGCGACACGCTGCCGGAAGACGCGATAGCCGCGCAGCCACCCGATCACCTGCCTCGCAAGCCCAGCCACCGGCGCGCCATCAATCTGCCACTGCCATACACCGGACGGGGTCTGCCGGGTCTGCACAGACGCGTCGACAATTCACTCACCTACGACTTCGCAATTGGCAAGACCGATGCCAACTCCTTTCCTGACAAGACCTGGCGACGACTGGCGGTGGAGTGCCTCGGCGGCGCCGCCACACGCATGAGCGAATACAACGATCCTTCCGGTCTTCCGGAGTTACGGCAACTGATTGCGAACCACCTGGGTCCGGCACGGGGCATGGTCGTCTCGCCGGATCAGATTTTGATCGTCGCAGGCTGTCAGCAAGGCATGAACCTGGCCGCTCACCTGTTTGTCGGCAGCAGGACGCCGGTGGTGCTGGAAGCACCGTGTTACCGCGGGGCGGCATTCCTGTTCGAGAGTTACGGTGCCCGGATCGTTCCGGTACCGGTGGATGAAGCAGGCATCCAGGTAGGCGCACTGCCGGCTCACGGCGTCAAGCTCGCCTGTGTGACACCGTCTCACCAGTTCCCGACGGGCGCGACTCTCTCGCTTGACCGCCGCAACGCCCTGCTGGAATGGGCAGGGCGGTCCGGAGTCTATTTGCTGGAGGTGGATTATGACGCCGACTTTCGCTACGACGACTCGCCGCTGCCGTCCCTGTATGCACTGGACCGCTACGCCTGCACGATCTACATCAGTTCGTTCTCGCATTCCATCGGCCCCGGACTGCGTCTCGGCTACGTGGTGGTGCCCCGTGACCTGATTCGCGCCGCCACGACCATCAAGGCGCTCATCGACAACGGCCTCCCCTGGCTGGAACAGGCGGTACTGACCCAGTTCATCCGTGACGGCAGCATGCTCCACCATCTCAAGCGCATTCGTCAGACCTACCGCAGACGCCGCAACACCCTGATCAGTGCCCTGCAGGCTCATTTCCCCGGGGGTCAGGTAAGCGGAGCGGAGAGTGGCAGCCATGTTGTGTGGCACCTGCCGCCGGAACTGCCGTCCGCCGGCGAGCTCGGGGAAATGGCGCGAGAGCATGGGGTCGGCGTTTACCCACTGAGCAAAGGCCCGGTCTGGTTCTTTGAAGACATGCCGGCGCGGGATCGAATGCTGCTGCTGGGCTATACATTGTTGAACGAGGAGCAGATCGACGCAGCAGTGGAACAGCTGTCCGCTGCCGTGAAGGGGGCGCCGCCCCACCACGCGCATGATTCGGGCTGAACCCCGTCTGGAACTGGCACTACTGGCACCACCGGAATTTCACTCGCTGGATCTGTCAGCACACCGCTCCGGTTCGTACCTTGAACGATTACAGCATTCTGGCCAGGGCCATCGTGCTTGCGGTGTCGTGATCAATCCGGGGAGAAGTGCCATGTCCACGCATGCGAACGAGATCCGTACTGTCCGAGGCGCCTGCCCGCAGGACTGCCCCGATACCTGTGCCTTTCTCTACCACGTCAAGGACGGGAAACTGGTGGAGGTGACCGGAGATCCGAATCATCCCATGACCTGCGGTCGGCTTTGCGTGAAGCTCAAGAGCTTCGCCGAGCACCACTACCATCCGGATCGCCTGCTCCATCCCATGAGACGGGCTGGACCCAAGGGCACCGGCCAGTTCGAGCGCATTTCCTGGAACGAGGCACTCGCGGAGATCAAGGACCGATGGACCGACATCATCGAGCGCTACGGGTCACAGGCCATCATGCCGCACGCCTATCTGGGTCATCAGGGGACCCTGAACGGGCTCACCTCCGGCGACGCCTTCTTCAATCGCCTCGGTGCCACCGTCGCCGAGAAGACCTATTGCGAATCGGGCTCCTCGACAGCCTGGATCATGACGGTAGGCCCCACCGGCGGACTCGACGTGGAAAGCCTGGCCTACTCCAGGTACATCATTGTCTGGGCCATGAACATGGTCAGCACCAACCAGCACGCTTGGCCCTTCATTCTCGACGCGCAGAAGCAGGGTGCCAAGGTGGTGGTGATCGACCCGGTCCGCAACCGCACGGCCAAACAGGCCGACTGGCATATCCCGATAAGGCCGGGCACCGATGCAGCACTGGCGCTGGCAATGATGAACGTCATCATTGCCGAAGACCTCGTGGACCACGACTACGTGGAGAAGTACACGCTCGGCTTCGAAGATCTGAAGCGTAGGGCCGCCCAGTTTCCACCCGGGCGGGTCGCCGACATCACCGGGATACCCGCCGAACACATCCGCACGCTTGCTCGCGAGTATGCCACAACCCAACCCTCTGCGATCCGGCAGGGCGTCGCTCTGGAGCGCAGTCACGGTGGCGGCGACGCGATCCGGGCAATCACGGCCCTGCCGGCACTGGTGGGCGCCTGGCGTCACGTAGGCGGCGGCACGGTGGAGATGCCCATTTGGGAATTCCCGACCAATTTCGACGCCATCTGCCGGCCGGACTGGATCAAACCGGGAACGCGGGTGGTCAACGAACTCGATCTGGGACTGGCGCTTACCGGCGGGCTGGAACTCGATCCGCCGATCAAGTCACTGTTTGTCTACAACTCCAACCCGGTTTCGCAGGCGCTGGAGCAGGGCAAGACCATCGAAGGTCTGCTCCGCGATGACCTCTTTACGGTGGTCAGCGAGTTGTTCATCACGGACACCGCGCGCTACGCGGACATCCTGCTGCCCGCGACCATGCAGGCCGAACAGTACGACTTGATGGTGACCTGGGGGCATCTGTACATGATGCTCAATCAGCCCGCCATCGACCCACCCGGGGAATGTATCCCGAATGTGGAACTGTTTCGCCGACTCGCAAAGACCATGGGACTGGACGACCCGTACTGGAACATGACGGACGACGAGATGCTGCAGGCTTTCTACGACTGGGATTCACCGCAGTTGCAGGGCATCACGCTGGATCTGCTCAAGGAGCGCGGCTGGATGCGGCTCAATGTCGGTGCCCCCGACAAACGCGCCCCGCACGCCGAGGGCCACTTCAAGACCCCCTCCGGGAAGTGCGAGTTCAGCGCCAGTGCCGCGAAGGACGGCAATTTCGTGGTAGCGGTGTGGCGTTCCATGTACGAAGACCGGCAACCGGGTAACCCGGTGGATCCAGTGCCGGATTATCTGCCGCCCTACGAGTCGCCGCTGTCAGATCCCGAGCGGGCCCGGCTCTATCCGCTCAGCTTCATATCGTCCAAGGCCCATTCATTCCTCAACAGCCAGTACGCCAATGAACCCGTCCACCAGCGGCGCCAGGGGGAACAGACCGTAATGATGCATCCCGATGACGCAGCGGCGCGCGGCATAGAGGACGGAAGTTACGTGCGGGTATTCAATGACAGGGGTTCCTTCGAAGCACGGGCCGTGGTCAGTGACGACATCATGCCCGGAGTAACCACCGCGAACCTGGGGTACTGGCCCAGCCACAACCGCAGCGGCACCTCGGTGAACGCAGTCAGCGCTGGCGGCCGCCACGCCACCCTGGGACAGGCAGGCGCTTTCTGCGACAACCTCGTGGAGGTGGCGCAGGTCTGACGGCCGACCGACTGCGGCCGGTGCGGGACTCGGCCGCAGCGGGCCTGCCCGACGACCGGGACCGCCGCCTCCCGGGGGCGCGATCAGCCAATCGCCCCACCCGTGTCAAGCAAGAGCGAAGGTGCAGCATATGACCCACATCGTTACCGACAATTGCCGACTCTGTCGCTTCACGGACTGCGTCACGGTCTGCCCCGTGGAATGCTTCCATGCCGACGAGGAGCGCAGCTACATCGACCCGGAGGTATGCATCGATTGCGGTGCCTGCGTCCCCGTTTGCCCCGTGAAAGCCATATACGACGCAGCCGACATGCCGGAAGATCTGGATCGCTGGGTTGCCGTGAACGCCGAACGCTCGGCAATCCTGCCCAGGGTCACCGCCAAACAGCCCGAACTCCCCACTGCGGCCGCACGCCGCGCAGAACTAGGATACTGAGACATACAGGGCCATGGAGGGAGTGTCATGAGCGAGTCTGGCCGACCCCTGCATGTCGCGGTTGTCGGCAGCGGCCCCAGCGGGTTCTATGCCGCCGAGGCGCTGTTGCGCTCCAACCTGCCATTCCAGGTTGACATGCTCGAACGTCTGCCGGTGCCCTTTGGCCTGGTACGGAGCGGCGTCGCCCCCGACCACCCGAAACTCAAGGAAGTGATCCGGATCTATGACCGCGTCGCGCGAACCCCCGGCTTCCGTTTTTTCGGCAACGTGGCCGTGGGCGACGCAGTGACGGTGAACGAATTACGGGGGATCTATCATGGCTTGATATTCGCCTGCGGCGCCCAGACGGACCGGCGCATGGGAATCCCCGGAGAGGATTTGCCCGGCAGTCACACGGCAACGGAATTCGTGGGCTGGTTCAATGGACACCCGGACTTCCGGGATCGCACTTTCGACCTTTCGCGGGAGGTCGCGGTCATCGTGGGCCAGGGCAACGTCGCCGCGGACCTTTGTCGCATACTCGCCAAACCGGTGGATGAACTGCGCACCACCGACATTACCGAACACGCCCTCGATGCGCTGGCAACGAGCCGTGTTCGGGAGATTCATGTCATAGGCCGGAGAGGTCCGGCGCAGGCCCGATTCACGCCCCGGGAATTGCGCGAACTGGGCGAGATTTCCGATTGCCTCACGCTGGCGGACAGCCGCGACCTCCAGCTCAACGCTGAGAGCGAAACGGAACTGGCCGACCCGGACAACATCAATTCGGCGAAGAACTGCGAGATGTTCCGCGGCTTCGCCGCGAATCGGGAGACACGCTGCGGCCGAACGCTGCGCTTTCACTTCCATCTCAGCCCTGCGGCCGTGCTCGGAGAGGAGCGGGTGGAGGGGCTGCGGCTTGAACGCACCCGGCTGAGGGGCCCGCCCTTTGCCCAGACCACACAGCCTGCGGGGGAGTCGATGACACTGGACTGCGGACTCGTATTCCGCAGCATCGGTTACCGCGGCGTACCCATTCCGGGCCTGCCCTTCGACGATCGGCGAGGTACCATACCCCACGTCGCCGGACGCGTAAACGACGGCAGCATGCCGTTGCCCGGAGTCTACGTCACCGGTTGGATCAAGCGCGGCCCCAGCGGTGTGATTGGTACGAACCGCGCTGACAGTGTGGAGACAGTGGAGAGCCTGCTGGCGGATGTGCCGCGGTTGCGTGCCGAGGAAAAACCCGGCGGCGATGCGCTGGAGGAGCTTTTGACACGACGCGGCGTGCGTGCGGTCGACTACAGGCAATGGCTGAGTATCGATGAGGCCGAAATCCGGCGCGGGCGGCCACGAGGGAAACCCCGTGAAAAATTCACGCGTGTGCGCGACATGCTCGCCTGTGTTGACGTCGCAGAGGACCGCCAGATCCGGGAGCAGGACCTGCGCAGTTCGATCGACCGGTGACGCAGCCCGCACCACCTTGACAACACCCCGGGTCATGCTCGCTGCGGAGGTCAGACCCGTCCGGATTGCCTCACCGGACGCGGAATACCGGCCAGCGCTGACGCAGGCGACCTCATTCCGTCCCTGCTCATCTACACTTTCACAAGGTACCCAATCCATCCTGCCCGTCATGGCATGCGCGTGGAATCAGATCGCGCGCGATACGTCCGACTTCACGGTTCACGGAAAGAGCGAAAATGCCAAAGCGACGGAACCGCCACGAACTCCCCTACGAACCGCTCAGCAGGCCCCGGGAATTGCTTGTCGGCATCTACGTGGGCGTCGCCCTGGCCTATGTCGTCTGGCGATTCGGGACCCTTAACCTTGAAGCCCCGATTTTCTCGGGCCTTGTCTACGCCGCTGAAATCTGGGGCATCATTACCATGTTCCTGCTCCTTTTCATGTGCTGGCGGCTCACCAGGCCCAGCGCACCGGCACCGCCGGACGGACTGACCGTGGACGTCCTGGTACCCACCTACAACGAACCCGTGGAGGTAGTCCGCCGTACACTGCTTGCGGCGATCCGCATGGACTACCCCCATCAGACATGGCTGCTCGACGACGGCGACCGGCGCGAGATGGCGGACCTGGCGGCCAGGCTCGGGTGCAGGTATCTGGCGCGCCGTCACAATACCGACGCCAAGGCCGGAAACCTGAACAACGCGCTCGCGCACAGCACTGCCGCATTCGTGGCCGTATTCGATGCCGACCATGCACCGCACAGGCACTTTCTGGTGAACACGCTGGGGTATTTCCGCAATCCGAACGTGGCGTTCGTGCAGACACCGCAGGATTTCTACAACCTTGATTCCTACCAGCACCGCTTCGACCACAAGAAAGGCCGCTTCTGGGCGGAGCAATCCCTGTTCTTCAATGTCTTGCTGCCCGGCAAGGACTACTGGAATGCGGCATTTTTCTGCGGCAGTTGCGCGGTCCTGCGACGCAGCGCACTTGACGCCGTCGGGGGAATCGCAACAGGTTCGGTCACCGAGGACCTGCACACCTCCCTGCGCCTGCACGAGAAGGGCTATGAGTCCGTTTACCATCCCAGACCGCTGGCATTCGGTATCGCGGCACTGAATGCCACCGACTTCATGAGACAGCGGCTGCGCTGGGGCCAAGGCGCCATGCAGGTCTGGCGACAGGAAAAAGTGCTGCTGAGCAGGAACCTGACCCTGCCCCAGCGCCTCGGCTACTTCGCCAGTATCTCGACGTACTTCGAGGGCTGGCAACGAGCCGTTTTTTGCGCCATACCCGCCTATGCGCTGGTTTCGGGAAAGCTGCCGATCAATATCACCGTTTCCCAGTTTCTGATCTATTTCGTACCGTACCTGGCTCTCACTTTCTGGACGCTCGGAACGGTCGCGCGCGGACACGGCCACCCGCTCTACAACGAGCAGTACAGCCTTGCCCGTTTTGCAGTGTTCTGCCGGTCGACGCTGGGCTACTTCCGCCGCCGCCTGCCGTTCATGGTGACGGGCAAGCGACACCAAGGCGGCGGCGGGAGATTGGCCGCCATGCGTCCACAGTTGGCGGTGCTCGGCATCAACGTACTCGCTGTTCCCGTCGGCATTGTCCTGTATGCGCAGACAGGCCATCTCGCTACCGATGCGCTGGTAGTAAACGTGTTCTGGGCAGGCGTGGTGATCGTGATCGCGGCGAGCCTGCTCAGGTTTACCTGGATAAACAGCGCCCAAAGACGCCGGGAGTACCGTTTCCCGGTTCGCGTCTGCGCTGCAATCGACAGCTACGGTGATGTCGAGAAGCTGGTGACAGTGGACAACCTCTCGCCCGCAGGTTTCGCTTTCTACGGCGGGCTGCCCGGCAAGTGCGAAAAGGGACAACACCTTACCGGACACCTTCACCTGCCCAGCGGAGCGATGCGCTTCAACGCCCGCATCCGCGCCGTACACCGTGATCAGGGCAAAGGCGAGGATTTCATCCGCACCGTCCGCTGTGAATTCGAAGGGCTCACGGAGGAAGCGACCGAGCACCTGGAAGCGTTCCTGCACGGCAACGACCTGCAGTGGCACTTCCTGGGCGCCTCCGAGAATACGGGCAAACCGCGAAGCTCGCTCTACGACAACCCAGGAGTTATCCCCACCATCGGCAACGCGGCGGACAAGCACTGGGCCTGTTGCACCTATCTGTATCCGGTGCAAGGGGACCTGCGGCATTTCCACGGCTTGGTTTCAGCCAGCGGCTCAGCCCCTGTCGGGGATCGAAATCTGGTGGTGATGCAACCGCTCATATACGGCGGCACCATTCTCGTAAGGCCCGAAACCTATGACGGTCAGGGCGTGATCGCAGGGGATGTGGCGGGAGAAAGCCGGCTCCCCACCGCAGACGGAACCGTATACCTGTACAGACTGGAGAACTGCAAGAGGACGAGAGCATGGGTAGGCGAACCGGTCCCCGCTTGAGTCCTGCTCTGATAGGCGGCCTGGTCGGCGCCGTCGCGCTGGCCCTGGCGCCGATCGCCAGGGCCGACTGGATGCTGTTTGGCGGCGCGGAAAAGGTATTCGACGGTGAATACGCGGCCATGACCGCTCTGCTGCCGTTTTCCGAGCAACTGGGCCGCGGTTTCGTGCACCGCTACGGCGCCAGCTACATCCGCTACGAATACCCCGAGGGCGACGACACCGTGCAGGGCGAAACCCGGGCGATCGCGGCATCGCTGGGTTACCAGGTTCCGGTCACCGATGGCTGGTTCGGCATTTATACAGGCGCCGCTTACCGTGACACCACGTTTGACCCGCGACAACCCGACAACCGCCAGGAAGGCAGACGGGTCGTACCCACGGTGGACATCGATGGCGGCCTGCTGGCCGCAAACCGCTGGCTGTTTGCGGGGGTCGCGAGTTACACGCCCGGCGATCGGGCATACTGGACACGGGCGCGGGCACTAAGGCGCGTCAGCGCTCGAATCTTTGTCGGACCGGAAATCGTCGCTCATGGAGACAGGGATTACGATGCCCGCCAGACCGGTCTCGCTGCACAGTTCAACCGGGTCATCGGCCCCTTCGACATCGTTCTCAAGGCCGGCGGGAAACGCATCAGGAACGGCGACAGCGGGGCCTACGGCGGGATCGAGGTCCTGCGCCATTTCCAGTAGCGCCGTTTACCGGCACCTGCACCGGTTGTCAGGTGTGGCCATGGTGAACGATGCATCAGGCATTTTGCGCAGCGTTCCATCGGCGGCTCAGCACGTAATCGAGCTGCCCCTGACTCTGGATTGCGCCCTGACGGGCGGTGCGAACCCTCCTCACGGCCTCCACGGGCTCGACGCCCTTTTCGACGAGAATACGTGCCGCCACGGTGCCGGTGCGTCCAAGCCCGGCAAGGCAATGGACAAGCACACGCTCGCCGGACGCCAGCCGCTGCCGCAGAAAAGGCCAGTGTTCCGCCCATTGCCGCTCGAAGGACTGCCCCGGCGCGCACATGTCCGGAATCGGCATGTGGTACCAGTCGAACCCCACCGCCATCGCATCCTCACCCAGGGCCGGAATGCCCAGCATATCCAGTTCGAACGACTCCACCAGGCTCACGATGGCGGACGCCCCCCATTTCCTGATCGCAGCCAGATCGTCAACGACGATTCTCCGGCGACGGCCAATGACGAACCCGCGCGCCTCTCCCAGACCGGGGCACGGGGCCAGCCCCAGGATCCCTTCGTGGTCCGGTATCCGCAAGCTGTCTATCTGCATGACGACGCGCAATCCTCTCTTCTGTGGCCTTTCGCCAACGGACGTCGGACATCGCGCGGCCGTGTGCTTCAGGCAACCGGAGGCATCGTGCCAATTCTTTCCCTGCGGAACGAATGGACGGTCACCCTCCGGGTTCCCGCACGCATCGGGGTCTCCCTGGGCGTGAGACCCGGTGTGCGCCTGTGGCGGTTACGCCTCCTCTTCCTTCGGTCGATATGCCTGCATCAACTCGCGCTGGACGTTCTCGGGCGCCGGCTCATAGCTGCTAAACTGCAGCGCATAGCTCCCGGCACCGCCGGTCATGGCGTTGAGGCGCCCGGGATAGTCGGCGAACTCGGCCAGCGGCACCATCGCCTGAATATTGATCTGCTCGCCCAGGGTCCGGGTGTCGTGGATGCGCCCGCGGCCGGCGGATATATCCGCCGAAATATCGCCCATGGCCGTATCCGGAGCTTCCACCGTCAGCTCCGCCATTGGCTCCAGGATGATGGGGTTGGCCTTGCGTACGGCGTCCAGAAAGGCCTTGCGGCCGGCTATGATGAAGGCGACTTCCTTGGAGTCCACCGGGTGAGTCTTGCCGTCGTAGACGGTTACCCGTATATCCTGCAGCGGATAGCCGGCGATGGCCCCGGCATCCAGGGCCTGGCGAACGCCCTTCTCCACCGCCGGAAGCAGCGATGCGGGGATGACCCCGCCCCGGATCTCGTCCACGAACTCGAATCCCACGCCGCGTGGCAGCGGCTCGATGCGCAGGAACACCTCGCCGAACTGACCGGCACCGCCGGTCTGTTTCTTGTGCCGGCAGTGACCTTCGGCCGGCGCGGTGATCGTCTCCCGATAGGCGATGGACGGGGGACTCGTCTCCACGTCGACGCGAAAGCGCTCCCGCATCCGCTCAAGGGCCGTCCGCAGGTGCAACTCACCCAGACCCCGCAACACGGTTTCCTGGGTGGCGGGATCCTGTTCCACTCGCAACCCCGGGTCTTCCTCCACCAGTTTCGCAAGTGCCTCGGAGAGCTTCTGTTCATCACCGCGGCGCATTGGCTGGATAGCCAGCCCGAACAAGGGTGTCGGCAGGTCCAGCGGCCGCAGCCGGATGTGATCCTCGTCATGTGAGTCGTGCAGCACGGTGTCGAAGGTCACCTCGTCGACCTTGGCCAGGGCGCCGATGTCACCGGGACCGCAGCGCGGCATTTCCAGACGCTGCCTGCCCTGCAGCCGGAAGAGGCTGCCCACCCGAAAAGGCTTGCGGGCATCACCCGCATACAGGCGGGTGTCACGGCTGACCGTGCCCTGGTGGACACGGAAAACCGCGACCTTGCCGAGAAAAGGGTCGTGTTCGATCCTGACCACATGGGCCAGCACATGGGCATCCGGATCCGGGCGGGCATGGTACTCACGGATACCGCCGGCGTCCTCCCGGATGAACGGCGGCGGGTTACCTTCCAGCGGGTTCGGCATAAGCCGCTCGAACACATTCAGGAGTTCGCGCACTCCGGCACCCGTTGCCGCCGACGTGAA
>SLSJ01000137.1 GCA_007130525.1 Ectothiorhodospiraceae bacterium
AGGCGCGGGGCCTACTGAAAGTGGTCTCTTCGAAAGACGCCGGATATATGTCCGCGAACCAACTGCTTCATCACCTGACCACTTGCATCCGGGGAGGCGTCCATATATGTCCTGTTATTTGTCTTGCAAATACTGATCTTCACTTTCAAAATCTTCTATGTGTCAAAGTATAGGGCAATAATAAAAGCCCCCGTCCGCCCGGCGCCAAGACACCCCGGTCAGGGCAGCAAGTTCGCCGAGAAGTGGTACTTGATACCCAGGCCCACCGCCCAACTGTCATCCCCCGCTGCCGCGATCTCCGTGTTGCGGTTGCGCGAGGTATGGGGCGCGCTGATGAACTGGTAGGCGCCGTTGCTGTCGTTGTCGATGTACGACACCAGCGCGTAGAGCTCGACGTCCTGCCGAGGATTGTGGGATACGCCCAAGGCCAAGTAGGTTGCCCCGCTACTGCTCACCTCGTCCACGTCGTCCGCCCACGCCACGGCCGCTTGGAAGGTGGTGGTGTTGATCCTGTGGGTGGCGCCCAGGTAGACGGCCGCGTCGCGGGTGTGGATGTCCTCATTGCGCAGGTTCTCGACCATGGCAATGATCGTGGTGCCTTGGCCGAAGTTATAGCTGCCGGCCACCTTGATGGCATCCACGTCGTCCGGGACCTCGTCCCGTCGCTGGGCGCGGAAACGGTCGAAGGATGCCACCAGGTACAGGGGCCCCTGGGTGTAGTTCACCTGGATGCCCCAGTCGTTGGGGTCATCCCGGTCCACCCCGTACTGAGCGTGCCAGGAGAGCCCGTTGATATTCGGCCCGAACCAGATGATGGAGTTGCCGATGCCGCCGTCGAAGTAGATCTGTCCGGGATCGTTGACCTGGGAGATCGTGCCCATGATGGCGCTGTAGTCGGCGATGGTACCCTCGAAGGGGTCCAGGTGATGGGTGGCGGTCTTCCAGGGCCGTCCCTGGAAGCCGAGCGCCACCGTGCCCCAGGCGTCACCCTCGAGCCCCACCCAACCGTCGCGGCCCTCGCCGAAGAGTCCGCCCGAGTCAGGGTCGGCGCCGCGGTCAATGCCGACGAACCAGTCGGCCAGGAACACCCCGCGCACCCCCGGTAGCAGCTCGCGGGATCCCTTGATGCCGATAACCGAGTGGTTGTTGCTCACCTCGCCGCTCTGGCGCGTGTCGTTGTCGAGAAACTCCCCCGCCGCCCCGATGGTGCCGTAGAGCTCCAGCTCGGCCGCGTTCACCGCAGCCGGAGCGGCGCCCATCGCCGCCGCCACGGCCAATGCCTTCGCATTCATGGTTTCACCCTCCTCCGGATCCGATTAGGATGGTTTTCTTGCCGGGCGAGCGTCATCGGCGCACGTCCGGGTTGCCTGGACGAGCACATGCGAGGCGGTTCCATGCCCGTCGTTTCCCGGCCAGCGAAGCCCGGCCGCAACGATCCCTGCCCCTGCGGCAGCGGGCGCAAGTACAAGCACTGCTGCGGCACATCCCGCGGCGGCATCCGCCGCTCCGCACCGTCCATGACCGTGCCCGACGCTGCCCCTCCCCGTGGCGAGCCGCGCCCCTGCGGCGACTGCTCGGCCTGTTGCGACGGCTGGCTGCGCACCCGGGTGCTCGGTCACGACATCGACGTGGGCAGGCCCTGCCCGTACAGCTCCGGTCACTGCTGCACGATCCACGCACGCCGGCCCGAGCATCCGTGCCGGGTCTTCTTCTGCGGCTGGGCCGAGCCCGGCAGCCCCTTGCCGGACTGGATGCAGCCAAGCCGGTGCGGCGTCATCGTCCTCACCGGCCGCTCCCAGTGGCGGGGCCAGCCCGTAGACGTCCTGGTGGCTACGGACCGTGACCCGAGTGAGGAGGTCCTCTCCTGGTATCGCCGCTATTCGGTCGCTCATGGTCGTCCATTCCTCTATCAGCTCGGCGGCCTCTGGTATGGCTTCGGCCCGCCAGCCTTCCAGGCCGAGATGGCTGCCAGGGCCGCCGGCGGCGAGCCCCTCTGGTCTTGAGAGTATGCGAAGCGAAGTCTTGGGGTCTGATACCAGCCGTCACGCGTCCTTTACGTTGTTTGCACGGAATTCAAACTTCGTGACCCGTACCTTACATACTTGCTTAGCGGGCAATGCGTGCAAGGCAGGCAGGATAGATATTGCTGAACGCGTCCAAGCGCTGACACAACCGGAGTGCTTAAGCGCGCCGCACATCTGCCCGAGAAAGCGCCGGTCTACGGCCACCCTTACGCCCACGCACCCGCGCGGCCTTCATACCGGCACGGTGCGCTCGCGAATCAGATTCCGCTCGAAGTCGGCAAGCGCCCGAAAGATATGGAACACCAACCTTCCCGCACTGCTCGTGGTATCGATCGCTTCTGTGATCGAACGGAATCCCATGCTCCGCCCCTCCAAATCGCTGACGATCGTCACCAAGTCCTTCAGAGAACGTGCCAGGCGATTCAGTTTCCAGACCACCACGGTATCCCCAGATCCAAAGCGAGCGAAGGCAAGCATTCAGGTCTGGACGCTCACGCAGCGTCTGAAAGAAACCTTCTCAATCGACGATTACACACTCCGATTAACGCCGAACCGGCCACCGGCCAGAGTCATTGTCGTCGTATAGGCGGGCGAATGAATGAGTTTTTCCTCAGGACCAACAAAGTCGAAGAAATCGATCATGCTGGCTACACAGAAGAACGGAAAAGAGAGAACGAAGAAGTCACGCTTTACCAGAGAACACTGGTAACCACTCAGACGTCCACCGCAACATAAGGATCAAACGCATCGTTCAGCTCAACCGCGAAATAGCCCCGCGGATTACAAACGACTCTGGTGTCGCCAATACGGTAGTCGAGCGATTCATGCAGATATCCGTGCACCCAGACCGCTGGCTTCGTGTCCACGATTGCTTTGGTTAGATCAGACCCATACGCAAACGAAATCAGCGAACCGTCAGATCCCTCCGGCAAGGTCCGCGCATGGTGGGTGACAACCACCGGCTTCAACCCTAGCGAATGCGCCTTTTTGATCTCACTGAAGACGAAATGCCGAGACCGGGTGTGTAGTGCCACCGCATCCGCGGGAGAAAATTTTCTAGCGTACGGAGCCTTTAGAGTACCGACACGAATGCGGCGGAAGTCGTTTATGCTCATCCTCGCTTCTCGCATGGCGATGTCGTTACCTTGCTTGAAATCGCTCCAGAGCGTCGCCTCAATGATCCGGACATCGTCGATATCGACCGACGAGTTATCCAGGAAATGCACATTGTCGTGTTCTGCCAGCGCGTCGCAGAGTTTTGTCGGGAGTCGCTGTGGGGATCCCCCCTTGTAATACTCATGATTGCCTGCAATCTGCACGATGGCTCTGCACCGACTGGCCGTGCGCTGCGCAAGACTTACGGCATGCTTATCGACATCAATGTCACCGGCGAGCACGAGGACACTTCGGCCGTCCTCCGGCATAGGCGGCACGACAAACGCCTTTGGGCCAAGAGCCGGCATCTCCGACTGCGCCGTCAATGACCGGTTTCCTGCATTCGAGTTGTTAGCCCGCATATCTCACCGCCCTTCTGCCACACACGCCGATCTGCTCGCTGTGTCGGGGCGTACTCCCTCCAGCCGGCACGACGTAGTGTCAGCTACGCCTTCGCCGTCTTCCGGACCGTGCCCCGTCACAGCGGCATCTCGACGCCCTCGGGAAGAACGGCGGTGAGATATGCGGAGCTACGCCAAACGACCGCTATACTCTGGGCGAAAAGCGCGTTTATGCCTCCTGTACTCGGGGACAACGAGCGATGGCCGAACCTCGCAATGGGCCCTCAGGCGATCCCTCTCGCAGGGAGGCCGAGCACGACGACGTCCAAAGCCTCGCCCAGGAGGCGCGCCAGATCGCCCTCGGCGAGATCGTGGGGATCATCGCCCACCAGTGGCGCCAGCCGCTCGCCTCGCTACAGCTCCTCCTGGAGGAGTTGCGCGAGCGCCACCGCTCCGGGGCGCTCGAGAGCGAGCGGCTGGAGGAGATCGTCGCCCGTGGTCTCAGCACCGTCCAGCAGATGGACGAGACTGTCCACGACTTCACCCACTTCCTGCGTCCGGATCGCGAGGTCAAGGCCTTCGGGGTCGATGAGGCGGTACGCTTGGCCCTGCAGCTCGTAATCCCCACCTACCGCCACGAGGGCATCGACGTCGACGTCGAGGCCGAGCGGGGGTTGCTCGTGCTGGGCCATGCCAATGAGCTAGCGCAGGTGCTGCTGACCTTGCTGCAGAATGCCGCGGAGGCCTTCAGCGAGCGCGGAACGGCGTCCCCGCGGGTGGCGGTGCGGGCGGCGGCTGCCGGCGGTCAGGCACACCTCACGGTCGAGGACAACGCCGGCGGCATCCCGCAGGAGGCGCGCCGGCGGCTCTTCGAGCCCTACTACACCACGAAGGAGGGCGGCACCGGCATCGGCCTGCACCTGGCGTCGCTGATCGTCGAGCGCAGCTTCGGGGGCACTATCGAGGCCGGCAACGGCGAGCACGGAGCGCTTATCCGCATCGCGCTGCCCCTCGCCTCCTCCCCACAGTAGCTCGGCCTTTGGGCCGACAAGGGTCTTCCAGCCACGGCCCACGCCGCGTGCGGCCGCGACCGCACCTGCGACCGCCGCAAGTCACGCGCCGGCCATGCCCTCGAGAATCATCTTGGGTTACTGTTTCTGGAAAATCGGTTGGCTTTTGACCGCAGACCGCGACTCCCATCAAGCTGGGTTGGCGAGTCATGGTCATATG
>SLSJ01000150.1 GCA_007130525.1 Ectothiorhodospiraceae bacterium
GGCGTAGCTGACACTACGTCGAGCCGGCTGCAGGGAGTACGCCCCGACACAGCGAGCAGATCGGCGTGCGTAGTAGAAGGGCGGTGTTAGGTGTTCGGTGTTCGGTTTTCCGTGTTCAGCGGATCCTGCGCCGCTTCGCGGCGCAGTTTTCTTACGGAAAACAGAAAACGGAAAACAGAAAACCGCGCGGACGGGCGCTAGCTAGCGCGCCCCTCCCGCGCACAAACGTTCAGGCCGCGCAGACCTCGGTCATGGCATCAAGGAAACGAGCGTTTTCCTCGGGCGTGCCTACGGTGACGCGCAAACAGTCCGTGAGCGCGGGATGGGTGCCATCGAGCTTCTTGATCAGCACCCCGCGTTCCCGCAGCCCCTCGTGGACACCTGCGGCGCTTCCCGCGGCCACCCGGCAGGTAATGAAATTGGCCTGACTGGGCCACACCCTTTCCACACCGGGGATGCGTGCAAGCGCATCATGAAGCACAAGGCGGTCTGCGCGGATGCGCGCCGTGTGCCGCTCTAGCACGTCCAGATGATCCAGGGCAAAACAGGCGCTGGCCTGGGTCAGCGCATTGATGTTGTAAGGGAGCCGGCACTTCTCCAGTTGCCCGATCCAGTCCGGGTGGGCAGCCAGGTAACCCAGCCGCAGGCCGGCCAAGCCCATTTTCGACAGCGTGCGCATGACCAGTAGCTGGGGATAGCCGGTGATGGCGTCCATGAATGTCTCGCCACAGAACGCATGGTACGCCTCGTCGAGCACCACGATGCCGGGCGCCTCGCGGATCACGGCGTCCACGGCGGCACGATCGAAGGCGTTGCCGGTGGGGTTGTTGGGGTAAGCAATGTAAATGATGGCGGGATCGTGCGCGCGCACAGCCGCGATCATGGCGTCCACATCCAGCGAGAAGTCCTCCGCATTCAGGGACACCTCGACGAATTCCATACCGGTGAAACCGGCTATCAGCCGATACATCACGAACCCCGGACCCGGCGCGAGCACGGTCCGCCGTCGGCCGCCCAGCGCCATGCCAAGCAGCTGGATCAGCTCGTCGGAACCGTTACCCAGCAACAGGCCGGCCTGCGGGGGTATGTCCAGCCGCGAGCGCATGCGCTCGCGGAGTTCGGTCGCTGCCGGGTCCGGGTAGCGGTTGACTTGCACGCCGCGCAGCGTTTCCAGCCATGCATCCACCAGCGCCGGGTCCCAGCGGTAGGGATTCTCCATGGCGTCGAGCTTGATCAGATCGCCGGGTTCGGCAACCTGGTATGCCTGCATGGCCTGAACCGCCGGACGCACCAGGCGCCGAATGCGTTCTGACGCCTCAGTCACCGTCGGCCGCCTCGACCCGGTATTCCGCCGACCGCGCATGCGCGGTCAGTCCCTCGGCGCGCGCAAGCAGGCTAGCCTGGCGGCCGAGCGTGGCCGCACCCGCCTCGGAACACCGGATCAGACTGCTGCGCTTCTGGAAGTCATACACACCCAGTGGCGAAGCGAAGCGCGCCGTGCGGGACGTCGGCAGAACATGGTCGGGGCCGGCGCAATAATCGCCCAGGACCTCGGCCGTGTAACGCCCCATGAAGATGGCGCCGGCATGACGAATGCGGGCAGCCATCTTCTCGGGTTCGGCGACGGACAACTCCAGGTGCTCCGGAGCGACATGGTTGACCACATCCTCGGCCTCCACCAGGTCCCGAACGCAGATCAGCGCACCACGCCGCTTGAGCGATTCGCGGATGATGTCGGAGCGCTCCATGCCCGGCAGCATCCGTTCCATCGCCGACTGCACCTCATCCAGGTACAACGGATCCGGCGACACCAGGATCGCCTGGGCGTCCTCGTCGTGCTCTGCCTGGGAGAACAGGTCCATGGCGATCCATTCGGCGTCGGTCTGACCATCGCAGACCACGAGTATCTCCGAGGGTCCCGCGATCATGTCGATACCCACCGTGCCGAAGACACGACGCTTGGCCTCGGCGACATAGGCATTGCCGGGTCCCACGATCTTGTCGACAGCGGGGATGGTCTCTGTACCATAGGCCAGCGCCGCCACCGCCTGGGCGCCGCCGACCGTGAACACCCGGGTCACGCCGCCGAGCCAGGCCGCCGCCAGTACCATGGGCTCCAGTTGTCCTTCGGGAGCGGGCACTACCATGATGATCTCGGGCACGCCGGCAACCACCGCGGGCAGCGCGTTCATCAGCACCGACGACGGATACGCCGCCTTTCCACCCGGCACGTAAAGACCGACACGATCCAGCGGTTCCACCTTCTGGCCCAGCATGGTGCCGTCTTCTTCCTGGTACTCGAACGCCTCGACCCTCTGATGCTCGGCATAACGGCGTATTCGTCCGGCGGCGAATTCCAGGGCCTCCCGCTGCTCCGCCGGCAGGGCCTCGAAGGCGTCCCGAAGCCTGTCGCGGGGCAATTCCAGCTCCGCCACCGAGGCCGAACGCAGCCGGTCGAACTTCTCGGTGTAACGCAGCAAGGCGGCATCACCCTGGCGGCGCACATCGGCGAGGATGTCGCGTACCACGGACTCCACCCGCTGCTCATGCTCCGCGTTCCAGGTGGTTAATCGTTCAAGACACTCCCGAAAATCCGGTTGCGTGGTGCTCAAGCGCAGTATTTCCAGCATCTCAGAATTACCTCGCCTGCTCATGCCGGCCTGACAGCGGCGGCAAGCAGGTCAATGAATGTCTTTATCCGGCGGTGTTTTATCTTCATGGAGGCGCGGTTGACCACCAGCCGGGAACTGATATCGGCGATATGCTCCAGGGGCACGAGCCCGTTCGCCTTCAGGGTATTGCCGGTGTCGACCAGGTCCACGATCAGGTCTGACAGTCCAGCCAGTGGCGCCAGCTCCATGGAGCCGTAGAGCTTGATGGTTTCCACCTGTCGCCCACGCTCGGCATAGTAGCGTCGCGTGATGTTGACGAACTTGGTGGCAACGCGCAGCGTACCGGGGCGCTCGTCGGCTCCCGGCTGCCCCGCCACCATCAGGCGGCAGCGCGCAATCCCCAGATCCAGGGGCTCGTAGAGATCCCGGCCCCCATGCTCCATCAGCACGTCCTTGCCGGCCACGCCCATGTCGGCGGCACCGTACTGCACGTAGGTGGGCACGTCCGTTGCCCGCAGAACCACGATCTTCACCGATTCATCACTGGTATCCAGGAACAGCTTTCTGCTCCGGTCCGGATCATCGCGCAGTTCGATGCCGGCCGCGTTCAGCAACGGCAGTGTCTGCTCGAGTATCCGCCCCTTGGACAGGGCAATGGTCAGTGTTTCAGTCATTGCTGCGGCCCCGGACAGACATCAGGCGGGGACCCTGCGGATTTCCGCGCCGAGTTGCGCCAGCTTCTCTTCGATGCACTCGTAGCCCCGGTCGATATGGTAGATCCGGTCCACCCGGGTCTCACCCTCGGCCACCAGTCCGGCAAGCACCAGGCTGGCCGACGCCCGGAGGTCGGTGGCCATCACCGGTGCACCGGTCAGTGACCTGACCCCGCGAATGAACGCGGTATTGGCCTCGAGCCGGATATCCGCGCCCATGCGCTGCATCTCGAGCACGTGCATGAAGCGGTTCTCGAACACGGTTTCCGTGATGGTGGCGACACCCGACGCGATCGCGTTGAGGGCGCAGAACTGCGCCTGCATGTCGGTGGGGAAGGCCGGATAGGGTGCCGTGCGCACGTTAACTGCCCTCGGGCACCGTCCGCCCGGCATCTCCAGCGAAATCCAGTCCTCACCGCACTCGATCTCGGCGCCGGCCTCGCGAAGCTTTTCCAGCACCGCATCGAGCAGGCCGGCCCGGGTATCACGCAACCTGACTCGGCCGCCGGTCATGGCTGCGGCAACCAGATAGGTCCCGGTTTCTATACGATCCGGCAACACATTGTAACGGGTTCCCTGGAGCCGCGTGACCCCGTCGATGGTGATGGTATCCGTGCCCGCGCCGCCAATACGGGCTCCCATGGCATTGAGACAATTGGCCAGATCCACGACTTCCGGCTCGCGTGCCGCGTTCTCGATCACGGTGCGCCCGTCGGCGAGCGTCGCCGCCATCATCAGGTTCTCGGTCCCGGTGACCGTGACCAGGTCCATGACGATGCGCGCCCCGCGCAGGCGCTTTGCCCTGGCCTTGATATAACCGGCCTCGACATGGATTTCGGCGCCCATGCGGGCCAGACCCTCGATATGCAGATTCACCGGCCGCGAGCCGATGGCACAGCCACCCGGCAGCGACACATCCGCCTCCCCGAAACGTGCCAGCAGAGGCCCCAGCACGAGTATCGACGCACGCATGGTCCGGACCAGATCATAGGGTGCGAAAGAACTGTCGACCGTCCGCGGATCGGCCTCGATGTTCATTCGCTCATCGACCGTCAGGCGCACTCCCATGCGGCCCAGAAGCCCCATGGTGGTGGTGATGTCGTGGAGGTGCGGAACGTTGCCGATCAACATGGGAGTGTCCGCAAGCAGCGTTGCAGCCAGGATCGGCAACGCCGCGTTCTTGGCGCCGGAGACGCGGATCGAGCCATCGAGTCGACGCCCGCCCTTGATAATCAGTTTTTCCATGAGCTCAGGTTCCGGCAGCCATGTGCCTGTCCATGCATGCGGGCATTTCAGCGCTGCCGCCGTTGCTCCGCTTCCCATTCAGCGGGCGTCAGGGGATGCTGGGACAGCGCGTGAAGTTCGCCGGAATCGAATTGCTCCTTGAGTACGGCGTTGACCAGCCTCTGGCGCGCAATCGGAAGCTTGCCTTCAAACGCCGGGGACACGATCACGGCCTGGAAATGCTGGCCGTCGCCCTGCACCTCCGCATGGCTGCCCGGCAGCCCCTCTTCAATCAACTGCTTGAGTCTCTCGGGTTCCATCACGATTCACCTGCTTCCGTCGTGCGCACTGTCCGAATCGAACGGCAAGATCACATCCACCCCGCACACGCGGGCGATGTCAAGTATCTGGGCCGGCATGTTAACAAAGCGTATGGCAGCTCCGCGCCCGCGGGTATCCCGCACCCATGACACCAGCAGGGCGACGCCCGCACTGTCCACACGGTCCACGGCCGACAGATCAACCACGATCGATTCGACCGCAGCGAACTCCCGCCGCCCCTCTTCCCACAGGGTGCGGGCACTGGCAAAACCCACGTCCCCGCACAGACGGAAATGTCCCGCCCGGTCAGTCGCCTTCAGGGCCGCCTCACTCACAACCGCGCCTCGTGGAGAGATTCAGTCATTGTCGTCGCCTTCACCCATGCTTGCGAGGAAACGCCCGATGAGGCGCTCGAGCACAAGTGCCGACTGCGTGAGCGTGATCTCGTCACCGTCACGCAGGTAGAAATCGAGGCCGCCCGGCGACAGCGCGATATACTGCTCCCCGAGCAGCCCGGATGTGTAAATGGATGCACTGGTGTCTTCGGGAAGCCGGTCAAAGCGTCGATCTATGGTAATCGTCACCCTGGCATCATAGGTATTCTCATCCAGTCCGATGGACTTCACTCGCCCGACACGCACGCCCGCCATGGTCACCGGGGCGCGCTCCCGCAGGCCGCCGATGTTATCGAAACGCACATGCACGTCGTAGCCGTCCACGGTCTGGAACAACGGGATATTGCTGACCTGCATGGCGAGCCCGAAAAAGGCCGCAAACCCGGCTGCCACGAACAGCCCGACCCAGATCTCGACAAAGCGTCCATTCTGCATGGCGAACCTCAATCAGCCGAACATCACCGCGGTGAGCACGAAATCCAGACCCAGCACCGCAAGCGAGGTATGAACAACCGTACGGGTGGTAGCGCTGCTGACGCCTTCCGACGTGGGCACGCAGTCATAGCCTTCGAACACGGCGATCCAGCTCGCAACGAACCCGAACACCAGACTCTTGATCACACCGTTCATCACGTCATCACGAAAGTCGACGGCGTCCTGCATCTGGGACCAGTAGGCACCACCGTCGAGCCCGAGCGCGCCCACGCCCACGACATACGCCCCCATGATACCGAGGAAACTGAACATGGCCGCGAGCAGGGGCATGGACACGAATCCGGCCAACAGCCGAGGGGCAATCACCCGGCGCAGCGGGTCGACCGCCATCATTTCCATGCCCGAGAGCTGCTCGGTGGTCTTCATCAGACCGATCTCGGCGGTAAGCGCCGAGCCTGCCCGGCCGGCAAACAGCAAGGCCGTAACAACCGGACCCAACTCGCGCAGTAGCGACAGGGCCACCAGCACGCCCAGCGCATCCTCGGCACCGAAATTGACCAGCGTATTGTATCCCTGCAGTGCCAGCACGGCGCCGACGAAAATTCCGGACACCACGATGATGACCAGCGACAGCACGCCGATGGAATACACTTGGGCAATAACCAGCCCCGGCCGCGGCAACAGGCTGTGCAGTCCGGTCAGGACCCGCGCCAGGAAAAAGGTGCCCCGCCCCAGGCGTTGAAAACTGCTGATGGTGGTAGCGCCCAGCCGTGCAAGGAGACCCAGCATCAGCGCCGCTCCAGCAGATCACTGACCAGTTCCGGCCCCGGGTAGTGGAACGGCACAGGCCCGTCCGGCAGCCCGTGCATGAACTGTCGCACCCACTCGGACTTCGATTCCATGAGCGCCTGCGGTGTGCCGGAATCGACCACCCGGCCGTCGGAAATCACGTAGATCAGGTCGGCTATACGGGCAGTTTCGGCCACGTCATGCGAGACAATGACGCTGGTAAGGCCGAGCGCATCGTTGAGGGTTCGGATCAGCTTGACCAGGGCCCCCATGGAAATCGGATCCTGACCCGTGAACGGTTCGTCGTACATGATCATGTCAGGGTCCAGCGCAATGGCCCGGGCCAGCGCCACACGCCTGCCCATTCCGCCGGAGAGTTCACCCGGCATCATATCCCGCGCACCCCGCAGCCCGACCGCCTCCAGCTTCATCAGCACCAGATCCCTCAACAGCGGTTCCGGCAGCTGGGTGTGCTCGCGCAGCGGAAAGGCCACGTTCTCGAATACGCTCAGATGGGTGAATAACGCGCCGGTCTGGAACAGCATGCCCATGCTTCGGCGCAGCCTGTAAAGCGCGCCATGCCCCAGCGCGTGCACGTCCTGACCCGCAAACCGCACGACGCCCCGATGCGGCCTCAACTGGCCGCCTATCAGGCGCAGCAGGGTAGTCTTGCCGGTGCCGCTGGGCCCCATGATGGCGGTGACCGTGCCTTTCGGAATGCGCACATCCACACCCCTGAAGATGGGGCGGCCGCCCCGATGGAAGTGCAGGTCACTTATATCAACAAGAATGTCGGGCGAGGAGGCGCCGCTGTCCATAGGCTGCTCACGCGTTCCCGGGGCCGGGCGAGAATGGCGACCGAGTATCAGTGAAGGGGCAACATGAGTCAAACCCGCAGGCACGGTCGTCCGTTGTCGCGAACACCCGGGTGACTCGCAGGCAGCGTGGTACCCTGCCGTCTGCATGCAGCGCCGGACAGGCCGCCCGTCGGCGCGATTGCTCCGGAACCTCGATACAGGACCGCGGATGCCTGCTCTGCTGAATGTCGCCGTTATCGTTGCCGCGTTCGCGGCCCTGGCCTGGAGCGCCGACCGCTTCGTCCGTGCCAGCGCCGGTCTGGCACGACGTCTGGGCATGTCGCCGCTGCTTGTGGGGCTGGTCATCATCGGCTTCGGGACATCCGCCCCGGAGATACTGGTCTCGGCACTTGCAGCCGTGGCCGGCAACACCGGCCTGGCCGTGGGCAACGCGCTGGGCTCCAATATCGCCAACGTAGGCCTTGTCCTGACGCTGACCGCGATCATGTTTCCGCTCACGGTCGGACGGTCGGCCAGCCTGCGCGAGCTGCGGGCACTGCTGGCAGCGACGTTGCTCGTGCCCCTGCTGCTGCTGGACGGGGTCGCAGGCCGTGTGGACGGTGCCCTGCTGCTTCTCGGTCTGGTCATCGCGCTTATCTGGCTGATCAGGACGGGTGACCCCGATTCGGCGCAGACGGCGACTGGCCTGCCGACATCACGGAGCCTGCCACACACACTGGCGTGGATTACGGGTAGCCTGGCGCTGCTTCTGGTCAGCGCCCGCGTGCTGGTCTGGGCCGCAGTGGAACTGGCCACGGCGGCCGGCGTGAGCGACCTGGTCATCGGGCTCAGCGTTGTGGCCGCAGGCACCAGCCTGCCGGAACTGGCCACCGCCCTTGCCGCGGCCCGACTCCGCCAGCATGCGCTGGTTCTCGGCAACATCCTCGGCTCCAACCTGTTCAACCTGCTGGGCGTGCTGGGTATTGCCGCCTTCCTGCAACCGGCGGTGCTGACCCCGGAAGTGCTCTACCGCGACTACCTGCTCATGGCCTTGATGACACTGGGGCTCGCCGTGCTGGTAACCCGCATGGGCGGCATGGGCCGAGGCATGGCAGTGGGTATACTGGCGCTCTATTCCGGCTACCTGGTGCTGCTTTTCAGCATTTGATCGGTGCCGTCCGTGCCGCCGCAGAACGTTCCGGATACCGCAGCGGAAGCGACTTGGGCATACTTGGCGACCTCGACCCGAAAGCGACCGAATCAGGACTGGCCATGAATGAGCACAAAAGGAAACAGGTCTCTCCGGACAGGCTGATCAGGCTGGCATCGTCCGTTCTGGAGATGGAAGCGGATGCGATACATGCGCTCACCGCCAGAATCGACCAGGCCTTCGTCGACGCCTGCTGCCATATGCTCGCCTGCGAAGGTCGGATCGTGGTACTTGGCATGGGCAAGTCGGGACATGTGGGCGGCAAGATCGCCGCAACCCTCGCCAGCACCGGATCACCGGCGTTCTTCGTACATCCGGGCGAGGCCAGCCACGGTGACCTGGGCATGATTACCGCGCGCGACGTGGTGCTGGCCCTGCCCAACTCCGGTGAAACCGTAGAGATCGTCACGATTCTTCCTCTGATCAAGCGGCTCGGCGTGCCCCTGATCGCCCTGACCGGCAACCCGGGCTCCACGCTGGCAGAGGCGGCCTCGGTGCATATCGATGTGAGCGTTGCCCAGGAGGCCTGCCCGCTCAATCTGGCCCCTACATCCAGCACCACTGCCGCGCTGGCAATGGGGGACGCGCTGGCGGTTTCCCTGCTCGAGGCCCGCGGCTTCACCGCCGAGGATTTCGCCCGCTCGCATCCCGGCGGCAGGCTGGGACGGCGCCTGCTGCTGCTGGTGGATGACATCATGCACACCGGCGCGCGAATCCCCCGTGTCGGCACGGCGGCCCTGCTCCGGGAAGCGCTCGTCGAAATGAGTGCGAAAGGTCTGGGCATGACGCTGGTGGTGGACGAGCAGGACCGCCTGGTCGGCGTCTTCACCGATGGTGATCTGCGGCGAAGCCTGGACCGGAACATTGACGTGCATGTCACGCGGGTATCCGACGTGATGACGCGCGGCGGTCAGACACTACGGCCCGGGGCGCTGGCCGCGGAGGCGCTAAGGATCATGGACGAGCGCCGGATCAACGCGCTCCCCGTGGTGGATGCCGACAGCCACGTACTTGGAGCATTGAACATGCATGATCTGCTGCGCGCCGGGGTGGTCTGATGACGAACCCCTACCCCACATTGTTTTCGGCACCGGACGATCAAGTGCTGCGCCTGGCCGCCGCCGTGCGCATGCTGGTGCTCGACGTCGACGGCGTAATGACGGACGGCACCGTCTGGTACGGGGAGCACGGCGAGGCGCTCAAGGGCTTCAACATTCTCGACGGCCTCGGGATCCGCCTGCTGCTGCGGGAAGGGATCGAGGTGGCGATACTCAGCGCCCGTGATTCGCCGTCGCTTCGTCGCCGTGCCCAGGATCTGGGCATCACGCGACTGTCACTTGGCGCGGGCGACAAGCTGACTGCCTGGGAGGGATTGCTGAACGAAGCCGGGCTGAACGCCGGCGAGAGCGCGTATGCCGGGGACGACCTGATCGACCTGCCGGTTCTGCGCAAGGCCGGTCTCGCCGTCACCGTTGCCAACGGGCATCCGCTGGTCGCGGCCGAATGCCACTGGCGAACCGCGCGACCGGGCGGTTCGGGCGCCGTGCGGGAAATCTGCGAGCTTCTGCTGGCGGCCCGCGGGCGGCTGGAGGCTGTATTCGGGGGCTATCTGGATGGGTAAGCGCTGGTTGTTCCGGCTCACCGTGATCACGGTGCTGGTCGCGGTCGGGTGGTGGCTGGTGGATCGGGAACCGCTGGCGCCGCTTCCGGACGAGGTGGTCGACGAGGAACGCCGCCCGGACTACTTCATGGAAATATTCACCATGGTCTCCACCGACGAGGGCGGTGATCCGGTCTGGGAACTGCGTTCGCCGCGAATGCTGCATTTTCCTGACGACGACAGCTGGGAACTCGACGCGCCCGATCTCATCTATCACATGGACAGCGGCGAACCCTGGCGCCTGCGGGCCGATGAAGGGCGGGCCTGGTCGGGTCTGGAAGAGGCGCTGCTGATCGGCGAGGTTCGCATGACGCGTGAGGCCGGACCCGACAACGTGGCGGCACGCATGGACACGACCGACATGCGCCTGTACCCGCCTCGCCGGATTGCCGAGACAGACAAATACGCGATCTACGAAACCGAGGGCGGCGTGGTCGAGGGTGTCGGCGCCCGCGGGCACCTCGCCCGCGACCTGGTGGAACTGCATTCAGAGGTGAAGGCCCGCTATGAGATGCCGCGCTGATCGAATCCTCGCCGGAATCCTCCTCACCTGCGCCATTGCTTCCGCAGCCGCCGAAGAACGCGGCCGGGAACCCGTGTACCTGGATGCCGATGAGGCGGAGATGGACGGTGCCACGGGCATCGGCACCTATACGGGCAATGTGATCCTGACCCAGGGCGAGCGGGAGATCACCGGCGACGTGATGATCGTCCACACCCGCGAGGGCCGGGAACTGGACTGGGTGGAGGTGGAAGGCACGCCGGCGACCTGGCGCGAGACACCCGCCGGCAACGGCGAGGTCATCCGGGGTGAGGCGCCGCGCATGGAGTACCACGCCCGCGGCCCGGAACGGATCAGGCTGCTGCAGGGGGCAAAGGTGGAACAGGGCCGCAACACCTTCACCGGGGAAACCATCGAGTACAACCTCGAGACCGATGTTGTGAAGGCGCTCGGCAAGGACGACGAAGAGCGCATCCGCGTCACCCTCTTCCCGCACGAGGACGACTCCGAGTGAGCATCCTGCGCATTGATGGAATCCGCAAGGCATACCGTCGCAGGTACGTGGTGGACGACGCCAGTCTCCATGTGCAAAGCGGCGAGGTGGTCGGGCTTCTGGGGCCCAACGGCGCAGGCAAGACGACCTGCTTCTACATGGTTGTCGGGCTGGTGGAAGCCGATGGCGGACACATCGAACTCGACGGCGAGGACATCACGCAACTGCCCATACATATCCGTGCCCGACGCGGTATCGGCTACCTGCCACAGGAAGCATCCGTGTTCCGCAAGCTCACCGTCGAGGACAATCTGCTGGCGATCCTGGAAACCCGGCCGGCCCTGGACCGCCATGCGCGCAAGGCACGCGCGCGCGAACTGCTGGAGGAATTCAATGTCAGCCACCTGCACGATCAGTACGGCATCAGCCTCTCCGGCGGCGAGAGGCGCCGGGTGGAAATAGCGCGGGCACTGGCCGCGGAGCCCCGATTCATCCTGCTCGACGAACCATTCGCCGGCGTGGATCCGATCTCCGTCCTCGACATACAGGACATCATCCGCCACCTCGCGGAGCGAGGCATCGGCGTACTGATTACCGATCACAATGTGCGCGAGACCCTCGGCATTTGCCAACGAGCCTACATCCTGGGCGAGGGTCGCGTGATCGCCGAAGGCACCGCCGAGGAGGTGCTGGCCAATCAACGGGTACGGGAAGTCTACCTGGGCGAAGGCTTCAGACTCTGAGCAGGCACGAAGACAGGCAAGAGTCGGGCCAACCATTTCTATCCGGCGTTCAATTCAGCTAGGATGAGGACATCCCGACTCAGGGCCTGCCCGCAGGCCCCGGACAAAATGGACCCCCCATGACAGGAATGAATCGGCGACGATGCCGTCCGCCAAACATGTGCCGGCCCGACCCGGGGCCGGGTCGATTCGACGGAGCAAGTGACGCATGAAGCAGTCCCTGCAGTTGCGTCTCGGCCAAACGCTGACCATGACGCCACAGCTGCAGCAGGCCATTCGCCTGCTGCAGCTGTCCACACTCGAACTGAGAACCGAAGTGCAGCAGGCCCTGGACTCCAACCTGATGCTGGAGCCGGCTGACGAAAACGAGGACGATATCGAGGATACCGAGGCGGAGGAATCCACTAACGGTGCCACCGAACCGACGTCCGCCGAGGCGCAGGCCGAAAGCGTCCGCGATGCGGCTGAACGTGAGGTGGACGAGGCGACACCGGCATCGGCCACCGACGACATCCCGCGTGATCTGCCCGTGGACTCCGACTGGGGAGACATCTACGATGGCACCACCGCCTACAGCGCGCCCGCCCCGGACGACAACCGTGATGCCTGGGAAAACCAGGCCACCGATGGCCGCAGCCTGCAAGTGCACCTGCTTGAACAGGCCGGTCTGTCCAGGCTCTCCGACCGTGACATGGCCATCGCCGAAGCCATTATCGACGGGGTCAGGGATGACGGCTATCTGGGCAGCAGTGTAGAGGATATCCGCAGCTCGCTTCCCGAGGACTGGGACGTGGAGCCGGACGAGGTGGAAGCCGTTCGCCATCTCATCCAGCACTTCGACCCGCTGGGCGTGGCCTCCCTGGATCCGCGCGAGGCACTGCTGCTGCAGCTCGAGGTACTCCCCGCCGACACGCCCTGGCTGCGCGAGGCACGTACACTGGTGGACCAGCACCTCGACCTGCTGGCGGCAAGACAGACCGCGCAGATACTGCGGCGCATGAAACTCACCCAGGAACAGCTGTGCCAGGTCCTGGAACTGATCCGCACCCTTGACCCCAGACCGGGATCACAAATCAGTGACAGCACCGCCGAATACGTGATTCCGGATGTATTCGTGCGCCGACACCAGGGGGAGTGGGTGGTCGACCTGAACCCCGAGGCCGCGCCCAAGGTGCGGGTCAACAGCTATTACGCCAGCCTGGTACGGCGTGCCGACAGCAGCCAGGACAACACTACGCTGCGGCAGCACCTGCAGGAAGCGCGCTGGTTCATAAAGAGCCTGCGCAGCCGTAACGATACCCTGCTCAAGGTTGCTTCCTGCATAGTCCGCCACCAGGCCGCGTTCCTGGAGGAGGGCGAGGAGGCCATGAAGCCCCTGGTATTGCGCGAGGTCGCCGAAGAGGTGGAGATGCATGAATCCACCATCTCCCGTATCACCACCCAGAAGTACATGCATACCCCCCGGGGCACGTTTGAATTCAAGTACTTCTTCTCCAGTCACGTGCATACCGTGGACGGCGAAGAGTGCTCCGCTACCTCCATTCGTGCCCGAATCCGGCGACTGATCGCCGACGAGGACCCCTCGGGACCGTTGAGCGACAGCCGCCTTGCCGAAATATTGCAGGCGGAAGGCATAAATGTGGCAAGGCGGACCGTGGCAAAGTATCGTGAAGCGATGTCCATTCCGTCGTCCAACGAACGAAAACGTATCGCCTGACGACCCTGCGGAAGGAGCAAGACCATGCAGATCGATGTGACGGGACATCACGTGGAACTGACCGATTCGCTCAGTGACTATGTAGGACAGAAGTTCGAGCGGCTGGAACGCCACTTCGACAACGTGGTTGACGTACACGTGATCCTGACCGTTGAGAAGCTGCGTCAGAAAGCGGAGGCGACCATGCAGCTCAGTGGTGCCAGACTCTTCGCCGATGCCGTTGCCGATGACATGTACGCGGCCATCGACGGGCTGACCGACAAGCTGGACCGCCAGCTCAAGAAGCACAAGGAAAAGCTGACCGACCACCACCGGATTGAGGGCGCGCAGGCCAAGGGTCTGGGTGGATGACAGCCGCCGTCAACGGCATGACGCCGTAGTGGCCTGCAGGCCGATGCACCCCTTTGTCGGAATATTCCGGCGAATTCCGACTCACAGACCTTCGAACCAGCATGATCAAGATTGCCGACCTGATAACCGAGGACTGCATTGCCTGCGACATTGAGGCGAGCAGCAAGAAGCGGAGTCTGGAGCTCCTCAGCGAACTAGTGGCGCGTCGCAGCGAAGCCATGACGCCGACAGCAATCTTCAACAAGCTGATCAGTCGGGAAAAGCTGGGCAGCACGGGCCTGGGGTACGGCGTCGCCCTGCCCCATGCCCGCATGGAGGGGAGTGACACCGCCGCGGCGGCGTTTATCAAGCTTCGCGAAGGTATCGATTTCGATGCCTTCGACCGCCAGCCGGTGGATCTGCTGTTTGCGCTGGTGGTGCCCGAACATTTCACCGAGGAGCACCTCCAGATCCTGGCTCGACTGGCCGAAATGTTCAGTGACTCGGCACTCTGCAAGCAGCTCCGGGATTGCCGGGATGCGGGCAGTCTCCATGCCCTGCTGCTGGAATGGGACCACAGTCACGGCACCAGCTGATAACGACGGGCGCGGGATGACACGTACCGGTGACTGCGACGTCAATCCTGCCGCTGGCGAGCGGCAAACCGTCCCCGGCGTACTGGTGCGCATGTACGGCACCGGTATTCTGCTTGTGGGCGAAAGCGGGAGCGGCAAGAGCGAACTGGCACTCGGGCTGCTCGAACGCGGGCACGCACTGGTCGCGGACGATGCCGTGGAGTGCGTCCGGGGTGGTGACGGGGAGGTTGTCGGCAGTTGCCCGAGGGCGCTGAGGGGGCGAATCGAAGTACGCGGGCTGGGCCTGCTCGACGTTGACCGCTTGTTCGGCGCTGCCGGCAGCTGTGGTCAGACGGTCATCGACCTCATCGTCGAACTGAAACCGGTCCATGACCGGCAGGCGTGGGCCGACTGGCCACGGTTGTCGGCGGCCTGGGGCAGGACCAATCTGCTGGGAAAACGCCTGCCGCGCCTGCTCATACCAGTTGCCCCGGGACGGCAGTTGCCGCTGCTGGTGGACACCGCCGTGCGCACCTATACGGGGAGACGCTGACCTGCTCCAGCACCACGCCCTGCCGGGTGGCGGGAATCGACCGGAGCACGGTCGCGGCAACAGGTCACCGTCTCGCCGAGCAAGAGAGCGGAACAGCATGATGGGTAACGCCGTGGATCTGGTGATCATCAGCGGGCTGTCGGGGTCCGGCAAGACCGTCGCGCTTCACACCCTGGAGGACGCCGGTTACTACTGCATCGACAACCTGCCTGTCAGCATGCTCGCCAGCCTGGGCCTGCACCTGCGGAACAGCACGCAATCCGATCAGAATCGTTACGCAGTGGGGGTGGACGCGCGCAATCGCCCGGATGATCTGCATCGGTTTCCAGCGATACTGGACACACTGCGCAAGGAAGGAATCGAACCGCGGATTCTGTTTCTTACCGCAGACGAGAACACCCTGATCAAACGTTTCAGCGAAACGCGGCGACGTCATCCGCTGAGCGGAGATGACCTGCCGCTGGCGGACGCTATCGGCCGGGAATTGGAACTGCTTGCACCGATTCAGGCCAGGGCCGACCTGGTGATGGACACCACCTCCACCACCATTCATCAACTGCGGGAGCTTGTCCGCATACGTCTCTCGGAATCCGGCCCCGGCCTGTCCATTCTCTTCCAGTCCTTCGGCTTCAAGCATGGCATTCCAGGCGATTCGGACTTCGTGTTCGATGTTCGCTGCCTCCCGAACCCGCACTGGGAGCCGGCTTTGCGACCCCGAACGGGCTGCGATCCCGACGTTATCGCATACCTGGAAGGACACCCTGAAGTGCTGCGGATGACCGCGCAGATCCGCGATCTGCTGGGCGAGTGGATCCCCCACTTCGAACGTGAGAACCGCAGCTATCTGACCGTCGCCATTGGCTGCACCGGCGGTCAGCACCGCTCCGTGTACATGGTCGAGCAACTGGCGCAGCATTTCCGCCGGCAGCGAGGCCAACGGGTTACCGTGAGACACCGGGAAGTGTCATGAGCGTCGGTGTTCTGTTTGTCACCCACAGTGGTATCGGCCGCGAACTTCTGGCCACGGCGCAGGCCACCCTCGGCTTCTGCCCGATCCAGACCGCCTGTATGGGTATTACCCAGAACACCGATCCCGACGCCTTCACACAGCAGGCCCGGAAACTGCTGGCCGATCTGGACAGCGGTGACGGCGTGCTGATCCTGACGGATGCCTACGGGTCCACACCCAGCAACATCGCCACCACGCTGGCCCGCCGACCCCGGGTCAGCGTGGTGGCCGGCGTCAACCTGCCCATGGTGCTCCGGGTCCTGAATTACCCCCGACTGTCACTACTGGAGCTGGAGGAAAAGGCACTGACGGGAGGCCAGGACGGTGTGGTGCTGGTGATCACTCATGAAACCGGGGGATCGTAGGTGCCGAGTCGCGAAGTCACCATCATCAACAAGCTCGGAATGCACGCACGCGCTGCGGCCCGCTTCGTCGCGGTTGCCTCGCGTTTCGAGGCCGCGATTCGCGTTGTTCGCGACGATCGCACCGTCAATGGCAAGAGCATCATGGGTGTCATGATGCTGGCCGCTGGCAAGGGCGTCACCCTGCTGCTGGAGGCGGAGGGCAAGGACGCGGAGGCCGCGCTTGATGCACTGGAAAAGCTGATTGCGGATCGATTCGAGGAGAATGAGTAGCCCGCATTTCTCACCGCCGTTCGTCGCCAGGGCGTCGAGATGCCGCTGTGACGGGGGGCACGGACCGGAAGACGGCGA
>SLSJ01000046.1 GCA_007130525.1 Ectothiorhodospiraceae bacterium
CGGGGGGCACGGACCGGAAGACGGCGAAGGCGTAGCTGACACTACGTCGAGCCGGCTGCAGGGAGTACGCCCCGACACGGCGAGCAGATCGGCGGCGTCTGACGGGGAGATCCCTAACGATGCAGTTCTTGGTCGCGGTAATGGGGATCGACCCAGCACCTCGGGAGCCGCTCACCGGAGGGAAAGATCAGTGCGTCCTTGCGGAATTTTTCAGGGTCCTGTGCCTCTTCGCCCCAGTGCAGGCGTCCGACGACATGGGAACTGGTGGGGTCGACCAGGTCACGAAGGCCCAGCACTTCAATCAGATGACCGTTCTCACGCTGTTTAAGGTACATGCACACATCCCCTGGCAATTGATATCGGAGCCCCTTGCCATAATCCTACCCCCTATCAGCGATCTGTGCCCAGCGCGTCACGGGTGGCTTGCGGCTGCCCCTTTTTTGCGCGGCGGCAAGCATTCTCCGGAATATCCTGCTACTCTGCGCGCCACCAGTTTATGGCAGCCAATACCAGATCCGTGGAATAGACATGTCCGAGCAATCCTTCGCGCCACCCGAACGTCTGCTCATGGGGCCAGGGCCGTCCCATGTCACGCCGCGCGTACTCAACGCGGCGGCACGACCCACCATCGGTCACCTCGACCCCGTATTCATCGCCTTCATGGAAGAGGTGAAGGGGCTGTTGCAGTGGCTTTTCCGGACGTCGAATCGCCTGACCATGCCGGTTTCAGGCCCGGCGACCGCCGCCATGGAGGCCTGTTTGGTCAATCTGCTGGAACGCGGTGACAAGCTTCTCGTCTGCCGCAACGGCGTGTTCGGGCAACGCATGGTGGAGATGGCGGAGCGCATCGGCGCCGAGGTGATCGTGGTGGATGATGACTGGGGGCGTGCCATCGATTTGAACAAGGTCGAGGAGTCCCTGAAGGCGAACCCCGACACCCGGGTGCTGGCGTTCGTGCATGCCGAGACCTCCACCGGGGCCCGCTCCGACGCGCAGGCGCTTGCCACTCTCGCCCGCCGCTATGGCTGCTTGAGCCTGATGGACTGTGTGACATCGCTGGGCGGGATCCCGGTGGAGATCGACGCCTGGGGTATCGATGCGGCCTATTCCGGCACCCAGAAATGCATCTCGGCGCCACCCGGGCTCTCGCCGGTGACCCTTGGCGCGCGGGCGTCGGACGTGATTCGCAACCGAAAGACCCCGGTTCAGAGCTGGTTCATGGATTTCGGGCTGGTGATGAATTACTGGGGCAGTGAGGGGCCGCGCTCCTATCATCACACCGCGCCGGTGAATGCGCTTTACGGGCTCCATGAAGCTCTGCTCGTCCTGCGCGAGCAGGGGCTGGAAAATGTCTGGAAGCGGCACGCGGAGGTCAGCGAACAACTGCGCATCGCGCTGGAAGATCTGGGGCTGTCATTCCTGGTGCCGGAAGGGGAGCGTCTGCCTCAGCTCAACACGGTGCGCATCCCTGACGGGATCGACGATGCGGAAGTCCGTAGTCGCCTCCTTGTGTCCCACGGGATCGAGATTGGTGCCGGCCTGGGACCGCTCGCCGGCAAGGTCTGGCGGATCGGGCTGATGGGTGAATCCTGCCGGTCGGAGAGCGTGCAGCGATGCCGGGACGCGCTGGCCTCCGTACTTGCGGATACGGGCGGTAACCGTAGCGGGGAGCGCAGGGCGGTCGTGTAGGCGCCCGGCTCAGCCCGGCTGCCGGAGCTGTCCGCATATGAATGTCACGGTTGGTCACCAGAACCAGCCGCGGCGCCCGCCCGATATGCGTCGTTGCCAGCGGCGTGCCTGTTGCAGGATATGGGGCTCGTCCAGGGTCCGCAGTTTGCCGTCTGCCACTAGCTGCCTGCCTGCCACCCAGGTGTCGGTGATCTGACGGCGATTGCCGGCGTACACCAGTTGTGTCACCGGATGATACAGCGGTGCGCAGTTCAGCCTGCTCATGTCCACGCTGACGCAGTCCGCCTGTTTTCCCGGAACCAGTGAGCCGGTTTCGGCGTCGATTCCAAGTGCCGCTGCGCCATTCAGGGTGGCCATGCGCAGCGCCTGGCCGGCGGGCACCGCGGTCAGGTCAGCCGCCACGCCCTTGGCCAGCAGGGCGGCAGTGCGCATCTCGTCGAGCATGTCCAGCGAGTCATTGCTCGCGCAGCCGTCCGTGCCCAGAGCGACATTCACACCACGTTCCAGCAACTCGGCGACGGGGCAGAAGCCACTGGCGAGCTTGAGGTTCGAGCGTGGACAGTGAACCACGTGTACACCCGATGCGCTGATCTGCTCCAGCTCCAGCCCCGTCAAGTGGTTCATGTGGACCGCCGTCAGGCGGTGATTGAGCAGGCCGGTCGACCGCAGGCGTGCCAGGGGGCGCTGGCCGCCGCGTTCGACCAGCGAGCGAATGCCTGCCTCCGTTTCGTGAACATGGGTATGCAGGCGCAAGCCATACTCCGCGGCCAGCCGCTTCAGCGCTCCAAGGGATCGCTGCTCCAGGTTTTCGGGAGAATGCGGCGCCAGCATCACGGTGATGAGCGGATTTCCACGGTAGCGGTCATAAAGCGACAGACCTCCCTCGAGGATATCCTCGGGGCCGGCGCCCCATCCCGCCGATACGGCATCCATCACCCTTGTGCCGACAACGGCGCGCATGCCCGCACGAAGCGCCACCCGGGCCGTTGTATCGGGGTGATAGTACATGTCACTGAAACAGGTGGTTCCGCCGCGCAACATTTCGGCGATGGCCAGTGATACGCCCGCGGCGGCAAACCGGGCGCTCATGTGCTTGCGTTCGGCCGGCCGTATACGGTCATACAGCCATTGCTCGAGTGGCAGATCGCCGGCATAACCCCGGAAAAGCGACATTGCAGCGTGGGTATGGGCATTGACCAGCCCCGGGATCAGGGCATGCCGGGTGCGCTGATGGGTCACGCGCGCGCGGTAACGCAGCCCGGCATCGCGCCACGGCAGGAGTTCCAGGATGCGGCCGTCGCGGATGACCAGGCTGTGCTTCTCCAGTACCTGTCCGTCGGGCTCCACCGGCACGATCCAGCCTGCGTGAATCACTGTGTCTGCGTGGTCTCGCCCTTCCGCCATCGGCCAACTCCATTCGTGATCCAGCATAGAACGGGCTGTGCATGCGCGGCCAGCGTCGGGCCAGGGGTTCGAGGTCTGTCCCCATTATTCGTAAACCGGATCTGGCCGTACGCGCTTGTCACACGTGCCGCCTCCCATGGCAGGGCCTCCGGAGACCGTGCCGGTCTGGTTGTCGGTGTCCCACAAGCGAGTGGTACGTGATTGCCCATATTCCCACGTTCGCGGGGCGGGAGTCGCTCCGTGGACAGGCCGTTCCGAATTCCCCACGGTGGCGGTGTCGGACAGGAGCACCGCCACATGGCCTGGTGTCTCGCTGGTGCTGCGGTTGCTTCAGCCACCCATCAATTCCCGACCACCGCTGTAGAGCAGCCGGAGGGCGATCAGGGTCAGGACGACCGCGAGAATCCTCCAAAACAGCTGATCGTCCATTCGCTCCAGTACCAGCCGACCCAGCCACGTACCCAGAAAACCGAACACGAACATGGCGACCAGGAAGGGAACATAGGGGGCGAAGCCGAATCCGAGCAGCGCGAAGACCAGAATCTTGAGGCCGTGCTGGGTCACCATGCATGCGGAGAAAGTCCCCACATGGTGCAAACGGTTGAGGCGCATGCCGCGCAGAAATGCCGCGACGAAGGGGCCGGTCGCTCCGACGAACAGTGTGAGTGCGCTGGTAACCGCGCCACCCAGTCCCAGGCGTGCATTGGAGCCTTGGGGAAGGTGCGGCATCGGTCCCCAGCACGACCACAGGATGAACGCACCCAGCGCCAGTTCCATGGCCGCCTGCGGCAGCCCCACCAGCAGCCGGGAACCGGCTGCCGCGCCGATTACCGCGCCAATGGCGAAAGCGAGCAGAATGGGCCACTGGATATGGCGCCACATGAGTGCGACGCGGCCGACGTTGGAGCCGGCCTGAATGACGCCGTGCAACGGAATCACCGTCGCCACCGGCATGAACAGAGTCATCAGCGCCAGCAAGAGTACGCCGCCACCGGCGCCGAAACTGGCGGTGACGAAGGATGTCACGATGGCGCCAAGCAGCAGGACTGCGGCGGCAAGCGCTCCGAGTTCGGGGGGTATGAGGGTTGGCAGACAGTCCATCATCGGCCGTGTGTTCCATATGATGGAACCGCGCGACCACGGATTGCGGAGCCGGCAGGGGGGCTGGGTGTAAGCCGTTCGATATTCATTTGCGAGAAGGCTACTTCAGGCACCACGGTCCGTTCCAGACGTATCCGCATGCGTGCGTTCGCGGCGGGTCGCGCCCCGGGGAGAGACGGACGCCAAAAAGGGCTGATTCCACCCCGGGGAATTGTTTCACCGAATAGCGCGCCAGGATGGGTTCCCTGCCAGGTTTGAAAGGTGCTTTCGGCGGTTCCTGTTCTCGGGCACCGTTGGGATAATGCGGTAGCCCACTTTAGTTGTTCTCATGGCGCCACGGGTTCGCCCGGGCTAGACCCTATGGCTCGACTTGCAAGACGCAAGTCGAGCCAGGATGTCTGAGGGTTTGAGACAATTTCTGAGCCAGAAAAATCTTTCTGGCTCAGAAAGTTGCAAGTCAATCCATATCAG
>SLSJ01000013.1 GCA_007130525.1 Ectothiorhodospiraceae bacterium
GAAGGGCTGAATGGGGTCGGACCAAGGTAACCTACTGATAAAGAAGAATATCGTGTCCAGGATCAAGGGGTGAGCACGCCTTGACCGCCCCATTTTCCGGGCGGAATCGGCCGTATAACCCAAGGGCTGGAACGTTTGCCGGGTCGCCGTCCGTTCCTGAAGGCAAACCGGAGGGACGGACGGTCTTGCCGGATATTCGCACCATGGTTGGACGATGCGGGCGGCGAACCGGCTCCGAGCCATTGGGACTGGAGATGGGAGGGCCAACAGGGCCCTCCTTCATCGACGGGAACCAGGAGCATATGGAACTGAGTATTCCTGCAGTCTTGAAGGCCTTCGCCACCGCCGGCTCCGCTGTGAGAGAGCTTTCCTCATGGCGGGCCAGGGCCAGGGGAGCAGAACGGGCCCTGATCGGCGAGCTCCGGGACAATCTGCATTACCTGGACATGATCGCGGACGACGGTATCTCCCTGGATCAAGTGGTTGGAAAAATATCCCTGGACGAATACAAGAAGCTCTCGAACAGCGGATTCGACTTCAACTCGCTGAAGAAAAAGCGCATAGGCGACGACGCCTCGCTCGCCGGAACGGATCTCGCGGTATGGCAGGGCAAGGAAACCGCGGCACTGATCGAGTCCATTTACGAAAAACTCAATGAGCTGAGAATCAAGTACCCCCTTGTGGGGGATAGCAGGAAATACCGGTGGGGCGTGCGGGTAAACAACATCCGCAAACGCATCTGGCTGTTACTCAGGCACGTGCGAGAAAAATAGTTCTGTCCCGGTATTCCATGCCGGTTCATTGTGTGTCGAATTTTTTCCCGCTCGGACGACCACCTGATGAGCATCCGAAACACGCGACGTCGGGGAAACCCAGCCGTGTGTTCCGCGGGCGTCGCCTCGCCGGTACTGGAAGGGGTCAGCGGTCGTGGTTGGTGTGTCCGCCGGCCACGGCGGGGAAGCGGCGTTCCCGTCCCGCGACCGCATGCGTGGGTCATGGAGGCGACGGTTTCCGGGCGATTCAATCTCATTCCGGACATGTGAGCCAGGGGGAGACATGAACAAGATTGTTCCGTGCCTGTGGTTCGATGGCGTGGCCGAGCAGGCGGTAGCTCTCTACACGTCCATCTTCGGCAATTCCAGGTTCGGCAGAATCAACCGTTACGGCAGGGAAGGCCAGGAAATCCATGCCATGCCGGAAGGCGCGGTTATGACCGTGGACTTCGAAATCGACGGCTACAGCCTGGTCGGCCTCAACGGCGGACCGCACTTTCGCTTTTCGCCCGCCAACTCGTTTTTCGTAACACTGGAAACCGAGGCGGAGGTGGACGCGGTCTGGGCCGCGCTGGTGGAATACGGAACCGTGCTTATGCCGTTGCAGGCCTATGACTGGAGTGGCCGGTACGGCTGGCTGAACGACCGCTACGGCTTGTCCTGGCAGGTGATGCTGGGCGAGCGTGAGGACATGGGCCGGCCAATCGCTCCCTGCCTGATGTTCATCGGCCCGCAGCACGCTCGGGCCGAGGAGGCGCTTGAACTCTACACGTCGGTTTTTCCCGATTCGCGCATCCAAAGCATTCACCGCTACCAGGAATCCGACGCCGATCCGACAGGCACCATCAAGCACGCCCGGTTCCGCCTGGGGGGAGAGACCTTCATTGTGCTGGAAAGCGCTCTTGCGCACGATTTCGGCTTCACCGAGGCCGTGTCGTACACTGTGCGCTGCGACACGCAGGACGAGATCGATCATTACTGGAACGCGCTCTCCGCCGACCCCGAAGCCGAGCGTTGCGGCTGGATCAAGGATCGCTTCGGCGTCTCCTGGCAGATCGTTCCGACGATGCTCGCCGAACTGCTTCAGGATCCCGACCCGGAGCGCTCTCAGCGGGTGATGGCCGCCCTAATGAGCATGAAGAAGCTCGATATCCAGGCGCTGAAACAGGCGTATGCAAACCCCGGGACGGGTTAGTCCGTGAACCGACTGGTTGTCTTTCCCCGAACGAATGGCCTCGTCATGTCCCGCCCAAACACAAGAGTGACGGTCTACTACGATGGCGCGTGCCCACGCTGCGTTGCCGACCGCAGGCGCTACGAGCGCATGGCCGGAACAGGCGGGGAGAACGTCGAGTGGCTCGATATCACGGGCCGGGAGGAGGAACTCCGGCAGACGGGTATCGATCCTGGTGACGCATTGCGGGAACTACACGCCAGGGACGGGGAGGGGGTGATACACCGGGAGCTGGATGCCTACATCCTGCTCATGACCAGGGTTCCCTTGCTTCGACCTCTCGCCTGGCTGATGGGCCTGCCCGGCATCCGGCCGGTACTGTCGCGCTGCTACAGGATGCTGGTGGTGCGCCGGCTGCGCCGCAGCGGCCGGTTGCCGGAAAAATGAACCCAAAACCGACAAGACCCGCAAAAAACCGGGACAGATCTATTTTTGACCTGATGTCTTTGTAAGTGAATATGGTAGGGCGACCAGGGAGGGTCAGTCATGCCTAGGATGGGACGAGTTGTGCTGCCGAATTACCCACATCATGTCGTACAACGCGGCCACAACCGGCAGGTTGTGTTCACGGGCGAGCAGGATTTCTGCAAGTACATCGACGATCTGCGGGAATTGCGGGATACCTTCGACGTGCGCGTCTATGCGTACTGCCTGATGAGTAACCATGTCCACCTCTTGCTCGCGCCCGGCGAGAATACTTGCGCGGTGGGGCAGTTGATGAAGGGGCTCGCAGGGCGAGCCACGCGATATCGCAATCGGCTGGAGGGGCGTTCCGGTACGTTATGGGAAGGTCGCTACCGATCGAGCCCCGTTGATACGGACACCTACCTCCTTGCGTGCTGCCGATACATCGAATTGAACCCGGTTCGGGCGGGGATGGTTGCGGATGCAGCCGACTACCCTTGGTCGAGTCTTCGCCAAAGAGTCGGACTGGACGGTGATGTCTGGATCGACCGGGATCCCGCCTACCTGTCGCTCGGCGAAACCGAAGCAGTTCGACGGCAGCGATACGGACGGTTCATGGATGAAGCCGTGCCGGATGGTGAGTGGAAACTGATTCGGCAAGGCATTCAGCGCGGCCAACTGACCGGTCCTGACCGCTTCGCGAGAAAAGTGGAGAAAATCACCGGTAGGCGCATGGAGCGAAGGGGTCCCGGCCGGCCATCACGGGGGGCTGGAAAATAGATCTGTCCCGGTTATCTCGAACTCGAGAATCGGGGACAGATCTATTTATGATTTTATGACCAAATCTGTCCCGGCGCCCCCTATCTGCGCCCACGGAGTGAGAACGAGTGAGCTACTACCTGGTAAAGATCGTCGTAACGACGGTGCTGATTGTTCTCATTTCGGAGATCGCCAAGCGCAGCTCATTGATTGGCGCGATACTGGCGTCCATACCCCTGGTCTCGGTGCTGGCCATGATCTGGCTTTACGTTGATACGCGGGATGTCGGGAAAGTCAGCGATCTGGCCTCGAGCATCTTCTGGCTGGTCCTGCCTTCCCTGGCATTGTTCATTGCCTTGCCGGTGCTCTTGAAGTACGGCATGCACTTCTACCTCAGCCTCGGCATTTCGATTGTACTGACCGTTGGCTGTTATTGGCTGATGGTATCGGTGTTGGGTTACTACGGCGTCCGGTTATAGCAGAAAATAGATCTGTCCCGGATCGGAGCTGTGGATCAGAGTTCGTGCGGCCTTGACAGGGGTCAAGGTGTGGAAACAGCAAGCCCCCAAAAATGGCCTTGATCCGGTGTCAGAAAAATAGATCTGTCCCGGTTTTTCGGGAAATTGTGCTCGATCTGGAGGAGATGGGCCTATGCGTATCGGTTGTCGGATTCGTCTGTTGTCCCTCGCCGCCGGGTTCGCCGTGGCCGTGTCGCTGGCGGCCGATGACGCGGATCTGCCAGTCTTCGGCGAGATCATGCGGGGTCTGGAGCGGGACCTGAGCACCGCCACCCAGGCGCTGGTGCGGGAGGACTGGGAGAGCGTGCGCGCCGCCGCCGAGGCGATCGCCGATCATCCGGAGCCGCCCATGAGCGAGCGGCGCCGGATCATGGCCCGTGCCACCAGCCGGGACATCCCGGTGGCCGAGGTCCGCGCCACGGACCAGGAAGTGCACAAGGCGGCGGGGGAACTGGCGGATGCCGCCCGGCGGGGCGATATGGACGACGCCTTGCGCCACCACGCCGAGGTCATCCGGGGCTGCGTGGCATGCCATGACATGATGCGGCCGGAGGAGGGCCTGCCGCCGCTGCGGTGACAGCCGCGGGCGAATTTTGCGGCATGGGTAGCTCTACGTTCGCCGTTGGAATGCGCCCTGCCGTGGGGAAACGCGGACGCATATCGGGAGGCCCTTCCGGGCTGGTACAGGCGCTCGGAATCTCCGGCCCCGCAAAGGCTTTGCAACGGGCACAAGCGAACCCCCGTTCGTCACGCCGTTTCACCGATAGCAAGGCCGTGCCGCCTATTGCTTGAGTCGGATCCATCTCGGCGTGCGTTCCGCCCTAGCCGGCATTTCTCACCGCCGTTCGTCGCGAGGGCGTCGAGATGCCGCTGTGTCGGGGGGCACGGACCGGAAGACGGCGAAGGCGTAGCTGACACTACGTCGAGCCGGCTGCAGGGAGTACGCCCCGACAC
>SLSJ01000117.1 GCA_007130525.1 Ectothiorhodospiraceae bacterium
CGACGCCCTCGCGACGAACGGCGATGAGATATGCGGGCTGGCCTTCTCCCACCCGGCGAGTGCGTGAACGGGCAAGCGTTTCAATTCTGCATTGTCGTTTCATGGCCGCTGCAACCTGCCATCCCGCCTTTCGCCTTCCCCGCAGTTTGAACGAAAGACGGCGCTTTCAAAAAAAGCTCCTTAAAACAATCATATGTGAATGTCGCGGACATCGGAAAACGGGGTTGGCATCGCTTTTGCGTTGGTCGGTTCAAAAAGTTTCTCGAACCGCAATTGTCGATCCTTGCCCGCCGATGTTTGCCCGCAATGGGCTGGGCTGCGGTTTCGATTCCGATGGAATGAGCAAGCATGGACAAACCGCTGGGCCGTCTCGGTCCTCGAGCGCACATGCAATAAGGGAACGGACAAATATGAAATCACTGCATGGCATTCGCCTCCTTGATCTAACCCATATGCTGTCAGGTCCTTACGGGGCGATGCTGCTGGCTGACATGGGGGCGGACACCATCAAGGTGGGGCCGCCTGCGGCCGGCGAGGGTACGCGGAAGTTGCTGGCGAAGAACCCGAGGTTCTCGCTCAAGGGGATGGGCGCCTACTTTCTCACCCTCAATCGCAACAAGCGCAGCGTCTGCATCGATCTCAAGTCCGAAGAGGGTCGGGAGCTTTTTTACGGCCTGGTCAGGGAATCGGACGTGGTCATGGACAACTTCAGCGCCGGGGTGACCGATCGACTGAAGATCGACCACGAAACGCTGGCCGCCATCAACCCACGCATCATTACCTGCTCCGTGACCGGCTTCGGATCCGCAGGTCCGGATCCGCACAGGCCGGCTTTCGACCAGGTGATCCAGGGTATGGGCGGTGGCATGTCGATCACCGGCGAGCCAGGAGGCAGGCCGTTGCGGGCCGGTATTCCCATCGGCGACCTGAGCGGCGGCATGTTCGCGGCCATGGGCGTGCTATCGGCCGTTGTGGCGCGCCAGCAGACAGGTCGCGGCCAGCATGTGGACATCTCCATGCTCGATTGCCAGATCTCCATGCTGAACTACATGGCCACCATGTATTCCCTGTCCGGCGAGAATCCCAAACCGCTGGGCAACGGGCATTTCGTGCACGTTCCCTATAACACGTTCGATACCGCCACCCAGCCCATCATCATTGCCGTTATCTTTGACAGTTTCTGGGAAAACCTCGTGGAGATCGTTGGAATTCCCGAGTTCCGGAACGAGAAGTACCTGACCCAGCAGGGCCGCTTCGATGATCGCGATTTCATCAATTCGAGGCTCCAGGAAGAGTTGCTCACCAAGTCGGCAGACGAGTGGATAGCGCTGCTCAAGGAAATGCGGATTCCCGTTGCGCCGGTGAACAATTTCGAGCAGGCGCTTAGTGATCCGCAGATCCGCTACCGAAACATGGTCGTGAACGTGTCGCATCCCGAGGGTGGGTCAACCGAGATGCCGGGAAATCCGGTCAAGCTCTCCGAGACCTACGAAGACAGTTACGCCCCCCCACCGCTTCTGGGTCAGCACACCGACGAGGTGCTCGGAGGGTTGTTGGGCCTTGATGGGGGGCGTCTGGAAGAGTTGCGCGCCAAGTCGGTGATTCGCTGAGGTGACCATGGAACACGTGCAGATCAATGAAGTGTCGCTCCGGGATGGCCTGCAGATGCATCAGGAGTTCATCCCGACCGAAGCCAAGCTACGCCTGCTTGATTCCCTCCTGCGCGCGGGCGTGCGGCATTTCGAAGTCACAAGCTTCGTGTCCCCGAAAGCGGTGCCGCAGATGGCGGATGCGGCGGAGCTTTGCGCCGTTCTGCCGTCGGTTGAGGGCGCGCATTATTCCGTGCTGGTGCCGAATCTCAAGGGGCTTGAGCGCGCCACCGGGGCCGGATGCCGGACAGTGAACCTGGTGCTGTCGGCCACCGAGACCATGAACCAGAAGAATATCCGCATGTCGCTGGGGCAGACGCGTAGTGTCTGCGCGGACACCATTCGGCATGCCCATGAGCTGGGCCTCGGCGCGGACGCCTATATCGCCGTGGCCTTCGAATGTCCCTATGAAGGCGCCGTCGATCCGGGGCATATCGTGGACCTGGCGGACGAGATGTTCGAGGCCGGGGCCGGTCGCGTGATCATCGCCGACACCATTGGTGCGGCGAACCCCGCCCAGGTAAAGCGCCTGTTTTCCATGTTGCTGCCGCGCTTCGATGTGGGCCGGTTTGCCTGTCACTTCCATGACACCCGCGCCCTGGCGCTCGCCAATGTCTGGGAGTCCCTGGAGGCGGGTGTCCGCCGGTTTGACAGTTCCGTAGGTGGTCTCGGCGGCTGTCCGTTCTCGCCGGGGGCCTCAGGCAACCTGGCCACCGAGGACCTTCTGCAGTTCCTGCACAGCTGCGGTTTCGAAACCGGAGTGGCTGTGGACGGCATCGTCGGTGCTATCGACGTGGCGAGCGAGATTACCGGCCGGGACCTGGGTGGCCGGATCATGCCATGGCTGCGTGCGCAGCGGGCGCGTTCCGAGTCGGAGATTCACGCATGAGCACACACCTCTGTCGTCGGCGTGGGGATGAACAGACCGTTCCCTCGGGTGGGGACCAGTTTGCCGCACCGCCTGGCGGCCCCGAAGCGGGCCTGCACCAGCACGCGTCGGATACCGGAACGGAGACGGGTTTCATGGGAAAGATACTGAAGGTGCTCGGGGGGCTGGTGCCATGGGCCGTGATCGGTGGCCTGCTGTTCGCTGCCTTCTTTATCCAGCCGCAGCCCGTGGGGGAAACCGTACAGCCGCCGCCAATAGAACGCCGCGACCGCTTCTACGGCATCGAGGTGCTGGATGAAGGCCGGATCCTCTGGGCGGTTGGCAGCGACGGCAAGGTGATACGCAGTGAGGACGGCGGTGACAGCTGGACGGTGCAGCGCACGCCGACGCGGGAGAACCTGCAGGACATAGCCGCCTGGGATACGGAGCGGGCCGTGCTGGTCGGCAACGAGGGTGTGGTCCTGATCACCTCCGATGCCGGTGAGACCTGGGAGAGCGCGACGGCGCCCAGATCGGAGATTTTCAACAAGCTGATTCGCGTGGAAGCCCTTCCCGATGGGGAGGCATGGGCGGTCGGTGCCATGAACGCCGTATTCCGATCCCGTGATTTCGGCGTGAGCTGGGAACGCGCGGTGCCCGAGGAGGATATCACCTGGAACGGCATCGCATTCGTCGGCGAGCGCGATATCTGGGTGGTGGGCGAATTCGGGATCCTGCTGCACTCGGCTGACGGTGGCGAGTCCTGGGAAGAAAGGGAGGTAGGCCTGGAAAGCAGTCTCATGTCCGTCGAGTTCCGGGACGGTGGCAAGGGAGTGGCGGTCGGCCTCGAGGGCACCGTGCTTGTCACCGACAACGGCGGTGCCGAGTGGGTGCGGGTGGAGACGGATTTCAGTGAGCACCTGTTCGACGTTACCTGGGACGGCGGCCGCTGGGTGGCCGTGGGGGAGGACGGGATAGTCGTGCGCTCCAGTGAGGGTGATGACCGGGTGTGGGCTGCCGACCGCCTGGCCCCCGACCTTCGTAGCTGGCACACCACAAGCGTTGCCAATGGCGATGCCGTGTACGTATCGGGCGCCACATTCGGCCGGCTCATCGAAGAGCAGTGGTACAGCTTCACCGGGCAGGCAGGAGAGCGCCCATGATCGACCGCTTCATTGATTTCCTGATCGCGCGCCGGGTCTGGGTTGTGCTCATCATCGCCGCGGTCACCGCGGCCATGGCCTGGTCGGCTTCGCGCATCGAGGTGCGCACCGTCTTTGCCGATCTGCTGCCCCAGGATCACGCCTACGTGCAGACGCACGAGCAGTTCAAGGAGACATTCGGCAGTTCCAACATGGTGAGCATCATGCTCACGGTGCCGGAAGGCGAGATCTTCCAGCGGCCGGTGCTTGAGCGCATCCGCGAGATCACCCGCGAGCTGCGTGCCGTCACCGGGGTCAACAGTTTCCAGATCATTTCGTTGGCCTCCAATCACATGAAGGAGGTGCGCGCCACCACGGCAGGCATCGATACAAGGCCGCTGATGTGGCCGGACGTTCCGGAGACCGATCAGGGCGTCGCCGAGCTACGCGACAAGGTGCTCGGTAACGAGTTGGTGTACGGCCCCTATGTGTCCACGGATCTCGCTTCGGCCCTGATCACGGTGGACTTCTATGACCACCTGGTGGATTACACCAAGATTTTCGACGAGATCCGGACTCTGACGTCGAGCGTTGCCGGAGATAAACTCGATGTTGCCGTGGTTGGCGATCCCATCCTCTACGGCTGGGTGGACCATTACCTCTCGGAGACCTACTGGATCGCGGCCATCGTGGTGTTCACCCTGCTGGCGCTCCTGTTCCTGATCACGCGTACCTGGCGGGGAACGCTGCTGCCAATGATAGCTGGCGGCATCAGCTCGGTCTGGGCGCTCGGTGTGGCCTCGCAGGTCGGCCTGCACTTTGAGCCGCTGGTGGTGGTGGTGGCGCTGTTGCTGTTCGCGCGCGCCATTTCCCATTCCGTCCAGCTCATCACCCGCTTCGAGGATGAGGTGGGCAATGGCGCAGGCAGTTCTGCGGAGGCGGCCCATACCACGCTTAGAGGGCTGTTCCGGCC